>JANQEY010000108.1 GCA_028278125.1 bacterium
GAGCAATTAACATCAAGCGCTTTTAAGGCTTTGTTTTAAATTAATATTTTTATTTTATCACCGTTAAAACAAATTCTTTATGAGAAATGCAGGCTAGATGGCTGGTCGTAGTGAAACGTAGATCCCGCTTCTTTTTAGCGGGAATGCTGGATGATGTTAAGGACTGGGTGCTGAGGAAAAATAAATAAAAATAACCAGCCAGATTTTTTAATATTATTATAATATATAGTTTTAATCTGCCTGTTTTTTGTAAAAAAAATTAACAACACTATAAAAAAAATTAATACCTTTTTCATTGTGGACTTTCCTGTTTTAATATTCGTATAAGTTTAAAAAAGGGGACACTCCCTTTGGTGGCAGAGAATAAATGTCTTTTAAATTGAGTAGGATAGATAACAATCAGAGTGGCTTTGTGCCTGCGGGGAATTGGTTGCAGCAGGTTCAGGCGGTTTACTGGTACATTTTTTGTATAAAGAAACCACAGGAGGATTTATGCAGATGATAAGAGACAAATCAGGTTTTTCACTTATGGAACTGATGATTATCATAGCCATTGTTAGCATACTTGCCCTTTTAGCTACCCCTGGCTTTATGTCATGGCGCGCCAATTCAAAGCTGAACGACGCCGTCGTCAATCTCAAGGGTGACATTAACCAGGCCAGAATGCGGGCAGTCCGGGAAAGGGACAATGTGGTCATTCAATTAGCTGTTGGCGGCGACAACACCCGATATCAGGTGTTTGTGGATGATGGCAATGGTGGCGGCACTGTTGGAAACGGAACAAGGGATGGCAATGAAACCATCCTCCAGAACAGATCTTTAAGCGAGGTAGTGATCAATACCACTGACACGACGTTTGCTAATGAGACGTTCTGGTTTACAAGCAGGGGTATACCAGAAGACAGCAACAGCCCGGTGGGGTCATTTAGCACTGAAGAAATTGTGCTTGAGATCCCGGGCTTTAAAACTAAGACCTTTACGATAAACAGGATAGGACGGGTAACTGTCCAATAATTTTTTCAACCTTGTATTATTTCGGAGGATATTATCCTAATGCGCGACTTAGTCAAAAAACAACTAAATAACAGGTGGTTGTCAGATAATGACAGCGGCTTTTCTATTGTCGAGATGATGATCGCCATGTGTATCATGTCCATAGGGATTCTTGCAGTGGCATCGATGCAGAATACTGCCATGACAACATCGTCACGCGGCAATATCATTACAATGGCTTCATTATTGGCAGCACAAAGGGTGGAAGAACTTAAAAATATTCAAGATGTGGATGACCTGGACAATGAGGATGGTGATGTTAGTGCAGATACTAAATACGGTACATTTACAATCCGGACAACGGTTGCGCGGACAGGTTACGATACAGCCTCCGATCTCGATTCCCGTCTCATAACCGTCAATGTAACATGGGGCGGTCCTGGAGGATGGGTGTCAGACAAGGGCGTGACATTACAAACAATTTCACTGGGGAATGGTCAGATATGAAATCATTTAAATCAGGTTTTTTTCATACAGGGTATTTCTGGGATAAAGATGAAAACAAAGAGAGCGGCTTTACACTGGTTGAACTTATGGTGGTTACCGCCATGTTCGCTATTGTGATGACAGGCGTGATGAGCGTCCTGGTAAATTTTACCACGTCTTATACGTTTAACAGTATTGCCGCAGAAATACAGAATGATGTGCGTATGGCCCTGTATTTTATGGAAAGGGACATCCGGCAAGCCGGCCTGGACAAAAGCAAACAGGCAGATGCAGGTTTTAACGCGAACATAAGTACCAAAATCTGGTTTACAGCGGATATTAATATGGATGATGACATTGACTCCACAGACTTTGAAGAGATTACCTACTGGTTTGACAACGGAACCAAGACTCTTCGTCAGCGGCTGTATGAGTCCACAGGTTTGGCAAATGAAGTGGTGATACTTGAAGATGTTGAAGCCTGTTTTTTTGTTTACCGTGATGAGGATGATAACCTTACGAGTTATGGTCCTAATATAAGAACGGTTGAAATCAATCTAAGAGTGATAAGGAACGCGACCTTGGGCAGGAGGCTTGACAGGACTTACCAGGTAAAAGTGAAATGCCGCAATATGGGTGTTTGACGCAACACAAGCTGCCTATATGCTGCAGTTAAATTGATAAAAGGGGTTTTTTGTTATGAGAACAATAGAATGGAATTTAAAGGATGAACAGGGGTCGGCAATTGTTATGACCATGATGGTTCTTGCCCTGCTTACCATCATCGGTATTGCTGCGATCAATCTGAGTACCACGGAAGTCATGACAGCAGGGAGTGAGCTTAAATTCAGAAGGAATTTTTTTACAAGTGAAGCAGCTGTTGTTGAAGGATGCGATCAGCTGGAAGCGGTTCAGATACAGGCGCTTAAGTCCAGGACCAGGCAGGGGCTCGGGGGGCTCCGCCCGGACTGGATAAGAATAGGAGAAGGTTCTGACAAGACCGGAGCAACATGTGATGCTTTAGACATGGAGGATGTCAATAACTGGGACTGGGACGGCGCGGATAATGATGACACAGCACTCGCTTCAACCGATTTTGCAGGAAGTTATTTCGCGCTTATCGAGGACGGGATTTACGGATCGCTGGATATGACCCAGCAGAATGAGAAGCGTCAGTACAAAATTTACGGCCGTTTTAATACAGATGTGGGGCCGATGATCATTGAGGTCGGTTATGTTAAGAACATGTATTAAGGGTATACAGTTTTAAATGAATAAAGAAAAAACAGATAGGGTTTTTGATAAATATAAACAGCCGGTCAAAGATTGCTTGGGCTGGCGGGGAAGAGATAAGGAGGGTGCCATGACACAGTCCAATATAGAAAAGAGAATTTTTTCTTTAAGCGGTACGTTTGGCAATTTTACAAAAAGGACCGCTTTTTTCGCCTTTATTGTCATGGCAGCCATACTCTGTTTTGGGGGTAGTGCTCATGCGTGGGACGTCACATATAATACAGATGGGAATGGCATACTGAATCCGCCCCCTACACCAAGGACCCAGACTGTACCAGATGGCAATGATTCAATAACTATTACCGCTCAGCCAAACTTAGACCCGGATTATGTTTTTAATAACTGGACGATTACGTCAGGCGCTGGCAGCGCGACGTTCAGCGATCTGAATACCGCGGCCTTAGATATTACCAATGTTCTGGGAGATGTGGTGGTCCAGGCGAATTTTGTCATAGATACCCACACGGTTACGTTTAATGCCGGGGCAGGGGGTACAGTGACAGGTACTGCCCCTCAGACCATAGACGATATGCAAAACTGCACCACGGTTACAGCGACGCCAGGCGTAGGGCCGGATTATACTTTTGTGAACTGGACGATTACGTCAGGCGGAACCA
The DNA here is from genome assembly GCA_028278125.1 of bacterium. The sequence continues at coordinate 3,390 of JANQEY010000108.1, forward strand.
ACGCGACGTTCAGCGATCTGAATACCGCAGCCTTAGATATTACCATTGTAGAGGGAGATGTGGTAGTTCAGGCGAATTTTGCTATTGTTACCCACACGGTTACGTTTAATGCCGGGGCAGGGGGTACAGTGACAGGGACTACCCCTCAGACCATAGACGATATGCAAAACTGCAGTACAGTGACGGCTACTCCTAACACAGATCCAGATTATGTTTTTGTGAACTGGACGATTACGTCAGGCGGAACCAACGCGACGTTCAGCGATCTGAATACCGCGGCCTTAGATATTACCATTGTAGAGGGAGATGTGGTGGTTCAGGCGAATTTTACCATAGTGCAGCACACGGTGACCTTTACCATAGTCGGGAACGGTACCCTTACAGGCACGACTACCCAGACAGTAGACGATATGCAGGACTGCACCACGGTTACCGCGACACCAAATACGCTCACCGATCCACAAAACCATTTTGTTAGCTGGACAATAATTGCGGGCAATCCCGCTGATGCAGTTTATGTTGACGACCTATTTGACAACACTCTTGATGTGACGGTCGTTCGGGGGGACTTAACTATTCAGGCGAATATCCAACAGGATTATGTGGTCTCCATTGACGATCAGACTGTAAGCGAGGAGGCAGGCACAGTAACATTCACGGTCTCTCTGCTCGTTGCTGTTGTCGCAGATGACAGCGCTACGGTCAATTATATGACAAACAACGGCGATGCTGTGGCCGGCAGTGATTACACTGCGACCAGCGGAACGTTAGTATTCGCGCCTGCAGAACAGACAAAGACCATAATTGTTGATATTACCAATGATACGGATGTTGAAGATGCCACTGAGCTGTTTTATGTGGATCTTTCCGCGGGAACGAATACTTCTTTTACCGGTGGCGATGACCGGGGCACATGTTTCCTGGAGGACAATGACTATAATCTCTCAATAACAAATAATTCCGAGGATGAAAACGGTGGCTCGGGCCTGTTTACCATATCCCTTGACAAGGTTGTATTAAATGGCACGGTAACAGCCAATTATGCGGCCGCAGACGGCGTTGTGGCGCCGATTGCCACGGTTCTCGGGGACCTTGATGCCGGAGGCGTAAACGGAACCAGCGGGTCTTATATTTTTTCCACGGGTGAGCAGAATGTAGATGTGTACATTGACCTGTTTGATGATATCGTTGTGGAATATGATGAAACCTATCTTGTTAACGTGAGTGGTGTCTCTAGTATATCCGGCACCATAAATAGCGCTACAGGTACAGGTACCATTACCAATGATGATACTTACGGTGTCACCATTACCGGCCGTACCAGAACAGAGCCGGAACCGACCGCGGCTTTGGACGTTTTTGATGTTGTGCTTAACCAGGCCGTACTTGCCGGCCAGATTGTAAGAGTGAACGTGGGCACGTCTGATGATACCGCACTCAACGGTGATGACTACACCGGCGCCACACAGGAGGTCTCTTTTGATGGCGATTTAGGGGAAGGGCTTTCAACCAAGGCAGTGCCGATCACCATACTGGCAGACACGCTGTATGAGATCAGCGAGAGATTTAACGGCACTTTATCGGATGTAAGCGGTAACACAAACTTTCTTGTCCCAACAGCCACCTGTACGATTGATGATGACAACGACACCTTTGACGTTATCATAACCGGTCAGACAGTGGGAGAGCCAGGAGCAGACGCATACCGTAACGCGTTTGACGTGGCCCTTGACCAGGCGGTTCCTTTGGGACAGACCGTCACAGTGGATGTGAATTTGACCGCGGGTTCAGCTACTGGGGCTGATTATAACGACGAATCGCCGTATGCAGTGGTTTTTACGGAGGGTGAAGGAACAGCTGAGGATGTGATGGTTCAAATCCTGACAGACGGGGTATACGAGGGTGACGAAACATTTGACGGCACTGTATCCACGTTACATGCCAGCGCGAGTATTACAACCGACACATCAACCTGTACGATCACTGATGACGGCGACACTTGTGAGATCAGCATTGCCGGCCTGACCGTGACAGAGCAGGCAGCGGACACGTATATTGCCGCGTTTAACGTGAACCTTGATCAGGTGGTTCCTCCGGCCCAGACAGTTACGGTGAATGTGGATTTGACCGCGGGCACAGCGGCAGACGGAAATGACTATGACGATGAATCAACGTATGCTGTTAGTTTTGCGGCAGGAGAAGATACCCAGCAGGTATTGGTAGAGATACTGGCTGATTCGCTTTTTGAGATAGACGAAACCTTTACAGGTACACTGAGTGGTGAATCTCCCAATGCTGTTCTTGATGCAGGCGCGAGCACGGCTACGTGTACGATCCAGGATAACGGGGACCAGTGTGGTGTCACCATTACCGGCCTGACAGTGACAGAGCCGGGAGGAAACGAGAACATTAACGCGTTTGAGGTGGTTCTTGACCAGGCAGTGCCTGCTGGCGAGACCATCACGGTAGATGTCATCACGTCGCCTGGTACAGCGGACGCGGGAGCTGACTATGCCGTGGACATACCTGTTCCGCCGATGCCAACTCCGCACGTGACGTTTACTGAAGGGCAAGGACTGACAGCTAAGCCGGTACAAGCGACAATACTGGCTGATAACACTGTAGAACATTACGAAACATTCACAGGCACGTTAACGAACCTGGATGCGGATGCATACGCCATTTCAGGGTCGGCCGAGTGTAGAATCCTGGATGACGGGGACAAATATGTGATCAGTATCAGTGATGCTGCTGCTGTTAACGAAGACCCGACTGGACAGCAGGCCTCTTTTACTGTGACTATAAACCAGACACCGCTTGCTTTCATCGACGCTGGCAGGCCAGCACATACAGTTGATGTTGATGCGAGTACGATAAATAACACCGCATTAGGCGGGCAGGACTTTGTAACGAAAACTGAAACCTTGACGTTTACAGATCCAAGTGTCAGTCCTCCTGGTCCTGGTCCTGGTCCGCATACTGTGCTGATTGATATTATGAATGATGCGATTCCAGAGGATCCGGTTACTGAGAATTTCCTTGTGAGGCTTGTCTCTCCTTCAGCAAATGCTGTAATATCTGGTACTGATGATGAAGGTACATGCATTATAACTGACCGTGATTTTACCATCACAGCCTCCACGACCAAGGACGGGTCGATGACCATGACAGCCACTGGGCTCACATCTCCGGCATCAGGGTATGTGATTGTAGAAGAGAGTACAAATGTAGAAATCAATGTGGATTACGCTTCAGGCACAGAGGACCTTACATTTGCTCTTTCACCTGATTACCCAGATGAACCTCAAGGATATAATCCTCCGGCCATGGCAGATGGCGGGGGCACATGGGCTCACGATTCTGGTGCCAAGGAATGCACCCTTACCAACGCCACTGCAGACGGTTCCATCAGTGTGGAGTTTGATCATCAGATTACGGTATCAGCCGGTAGCAACGGCAATGTATGCTATGGCGGTACTGCAATTGATCCATGCGATACGACTCCTTCCTATGTGATCGTCTCTCATAATTCTAACGCGGCGTTTACAATTTCCCCGGATACAGGCTATTGTGTAAAGAGAGTGTTGGCCGGTCCTGTGGGTGGAGCTGTCTCTGTGGGTTCTCCCACGTCATATACATTCAACACCGTTGAAGAGAGCAAAGAGATCTCAGCCGAGTTCAGGGACACCTCCCTGACCGTCTATATCCTGCCGGACAATGGAACAACGGCTATTCCGGCTGACTGTACCGGTGACTTCAACGGCACATTTGACACCGATCCAGAGGTCTTTGGCAGATGGCAGATTGCTGATTTAGGAGGAACGCCATTGACCGGAGAATTGTGTTCCGGTGAGACCTATGACCTTGATACAGGTGATTGTAATGTGAGTGATATCCAAGTGCAGTTCACTCCAGTGGGCGGGTATATGGCGCCAGCACCGATAATTATAAACATAACAGAGGCTACAGATAGCTTTGATGTGTTGGAAGGGACCTATACTCCTCTATCCTTTTCACTGACGCTTTTAGTAGAAGATCTGGCTGGTACGGAAGGCGTTGGCGGCAGTATAAGCCCGGATCCTGAGGGAGGCGCTGATATCAGCGGCGTCACGTATATTTATGACAGGGATACAGAAGTGACCCTCAGTCCAAGCGCGGATCCCGGATATGTATTCCTCAGGTGGGAAGGTGATGTTACCGGGACCACCAATCCAGAGACGATCATCATAAATGGCGATAAAGTTGTTACAGCTGTGTTTACGACCGCATGTACGGACGCTGATAATGACGGATATTGTGTTGATGATCCGGTCCCCGCAAATGTTGACTGTGCTGACGATAACCCGAACAGGCACCCTGGCCGGTATGATACCTGCGGTGACGGCATTGACCAGGACTGTGACGGGAGTGACGCAGACTGCGGGATAAGCGATGATGATAATGATAGTGACGGATTCAGTCCAATGCAGGGGGACTGCGATGACACTAACTCTAACATGTACCCTGGCAACATTGATGTCTGCGGTAACGGCGTTGACGAGGACTGCTATGACGGCGACAGGACCTGCGGGACAGAATCCCTGTGCGTGGACATAGAAGACGCGCCTCTGGCACATGCCCTGGATGCAGCAGCACCGCTGATCATGTTTGTGCTTGATGATTCAGGAAGTATGGACTGGACCATCATGACCAGGGAGAGTGACGGCCTGTTTGATGATGAACGGTATGTATTTGATGATCCTGGCGACCACAATGGCAGCAGGATCCTTGATACAGAGCAGCGGAAGCGGTGGACCTCCCAGTGGCGGTCTTATAACCGGATGTATTATGATCCAAACGTGACCTATGAACCATGGCCGAGATGGAGCCTGCTCAACTGCACAGATGGATACGGGGCTGGTCTTAATGTAAATGCTGATCCAGACAGCCCGCGCTCAAACCCCGTAAACAGCGGTAACACCTTTAACCTGAACGGAGATGAATATCTCACTCTCAGCCAGAGCGGCGGCGGCGGTGCTTTGACTGAGTATGTGTATGTGAGCTATTACCAGCCATGCGGCACTTACGACAGGACATCACGAAGCCTTAGAGCGGATGCTGTCCTGGTTGCGCCTTTTGATCAAGCACTTCAACCTGATAGATTCACCGAGAATCCTACCAATACGGTCCTGAGGGTGGACAACTCGGATGCCGGGTTTTCCCTTGCTGGTCAGTGGAGTACCGGAAACAACGGTGCTGAGATCGGCCCTGACTACCGTTATACCCGTGATGATGACGGCGGTACCTGGGGTCAGGCATGGTGGGATATCAGCAATGTTCCTGGAGGAGTCACTTATGATGTCTATGTCTGGGTGCCGTACAGTACATACAGTGTCCGGGCTGCACCGTATGAAACGCATTATATTGACGCTGGCGACAATCCCCAGCAGGTGAACGATACGGTCGACCAGCGGGGTTCTTCAGAGCGATGGGTGAAGATCGCCGATGATATTCATCTCAAAGGCAATCCGGCTGGCGGAGATATTGATATCCACCGGGCCCATTATTATGTCTGCTTATGGGAGCTTGACTATGACAATGTGGTTACCGGTTTTACAGTCGGCAGCTATGTGGTTGGCGCGGATTCAGGGGCCGTTGCCAGGATTACCGACATCAGTGGCGGCACCCTGGAGCTGGCAGCATACCGCGGGGAATTTATTGATAATGAAACCATTACCAGCGCATCTGGTGGCGAAGCCCTGGCAAACGGCACTGCAGTCACAAAGGATGTATTTCTTGTGAACCTGAACGGGACGTATGCCCAGCTGGGCAGCGCGACCAATGACTATCATGAACCAGAGGTTGAGATCTACCAGTTTGTTAACACGGACGGTAATGATGCTGATGGCTATGAGCAGGTCTCCAGGGATGAACTGACACTGCTTGATCCAGATGAAGATGACGATGAAGATATCATTGAAAAGATCTGGCCGAGAAGGAATGATTTGGACGGTGATGAAACATCCACGTTCAGGACCGCTCAAGAGGAGCGCCAGAACTTTGCGAACTGGTTTTCTTTTTACAGGAGGAGGGAACTTGCCGGAAAGGCGGCAGTGTCAAAGATTATCGAGGATCTTTCCGGTGTAAAGGTGGGGCTGCATACCATCCAGGCACGGATCAACCAGGAAGTGGTTCCTGTGGATCTTGACGGCAATGATGAGACCGAGACGTTGCTCAAACTGCTCTACAATCTGTATTCATCAAGCGGTACGCCTCTCAGGAGAGGTCTGGACAGGGCCGGCAGGTACTTCAGGAAGGGTGACAGTGATAACGCGGGCATCGGTGCTTCACCGTTTGAAGATGACGGCAACGGCGGCGGCTGCCAGCGGGCCTTCTGCCTCCTGATGACTGACGGTTATTATAACGGGACGAGGCCTTCTAAATGGTATGGAAACGCTGATTCCGACGGCAATGACGAACGTCCTGATCCGCCTACCGGGACTAAGACTTTTTATGACAAGGATGTTTTCACCGGTCCAGGGTCAAACACGCTGGCTGACATTGCCATGTACTACTATGAGAATGATCTCGCACCGAACACGAGTGATGAGGTGCCTAATTATAATTATGACGAGGCGCCGCACCAGCACATGATAACATATGGTATCTCTTTTGGTGTGACAGGAAACTTTAATCCTGTGGATTATCCAAGCTGTCTGCCGAAGTGTGAGCCAGGAACTTTTGGGTGTCCTGTGCCATGTACAGAGGGAGATACAGGATGCGATGCCAGTGATCCAAATGACGGCGTATGCCCGGATTGGGAGGAACCCACCAACAACCAGCGGAAGATCGATGACCTTTATCACGCTTCTGTGAACGGCAGGGGCCGTTTCTTCAGCGCGAGCAATCCTGTGGAACTTGTTGATGCATTAACCGATGTTATGAATGATATTATCAACCAGACAGGTTCTGGCGCCTCTGTTGCGATCAATGCTCAGGAACTAAGATCTGACACGGTTATTTTCCAGGCGCTTTACAACACAGGCAACTGGTCTGGGGATCTTGTGGCAAAGCCCCTTGATGAAACAGGAAGGATTATACAGGAACAGAATCCTCAAGGGGATTTTGAAGACAAGATATTATGGTCTGCTGCGGACGAGCTTGATAACCGGGCTGGCGGCTGGACTACCCGGAAAATAATATCCATCAAATATGATGACCCGGGTGCGGGCGACATAACGCCGATTGTGTTCGATTACACCGAAATGTCAGGGGCGCAGCGGTCTCTCATGAATTCAGATCCGACCATTGTTAATTTCCTAAGGGGTGACCGGTCAAATGAACAGACCCGCTTCAGGGTTAGGGAATCTGTGCTGGGCGACATTGTACACTCATCACCGCTGGTTACCGGCGACCTTGTCATCGCTGGCGGGAATGACGGCATGGTTCATGTGTTTGACCAGGATACAGCTACAGAGATCTTCGCTTATGTTCCAAACCTTGTATACAAGTATCTGGAGGATCTTGCAGCTGAAGGCGCGAGTGTTTTCTATTCCCACAAGTATTTTGTTGACGCGACGCCGACTGCCAAAGATATCATTTTCGGATCTCTTGTAGGCCGCACATATGTTGTGGGCGGGCTTAAAAAAGGCGGAAGAGGCTATTACTGTCTCGATGTGACAGGTGTTACCACCGCAACCAATGTTGAAGACAACCCGGGTAATTATATTAAATGGGAATATCCGCAGAATAGCACTAATCCTGATACTTCACCTGATCCTGATATGGGATTCAGTTTCAGCCAGGCGTATATTGTTGGATCAAACGCCACTACAGAGGAGATAGTGATCTTTGGAAACGGATATGACAGCACCAACGGGCATGCTGTGCTTTACATACTGAATGTGACGGACGGGTCTTTGATCAAGAAGATCGATACAGGTGTTGGCGGAAACAATAATACAGCGTATGCTGCGGATGCCTGTAACGGACTTTCCACGCCCACGCTGATCGACTTTGACCTTGACGGCAAGGTTGACTATGCATATGCTGGCGACCTGCTCGGCAATCTGTGGAAGTTTGATCTTACCGGAACGAGCACAGCCGCCTGGGATGTTGCCTACAAAGACGGCGCTACGCCTAAACCGTTGTTCCAGGCAATGGATTCCCTTGGAAACCGCCAGCCCATAACTATCAAGCCGGATGTGATGCGGCACTGCAAGTCAAACGAGCTGGGGTATATCGTGGCTTTTGGAACCGGACGGTTTATCAGTCTTGAAGACTTTGATGATGGCGATAACGTGCAGACAATATACGGCATATGGGATTGGGCGGATTCATGGGAAGTGAATGGCCATAACGTTAGCGAGCGGAATTCCGAGAATAAATACATGGGAGAATTTGAAACCGTTGGCGGCGTACGGAGGCTTTCTAACCTTGTGAATAACCCGAACATGCCATCTACCACAGTGATTGTGCCGGTTGTCAACTTTTCAGCGTTTAGTGGTGAAGTCGGTGTGTCGGTTTATGTGAACGGCACGGAGTTTGTCTCTGCCAACCTGACAGACACCGCGAACCGTGAGTTCTCCAGCCCAGAAGGGTTTGCCCTGTGCATCAATGACCTTATAAACGGCCTGTCTGATGCCCGCGCGTTCCCGAGCGGGACATCGGTGACCATAAAGGCTTATCCTCCAGGAGGAACTCAGCCGACAGTATCTACCAATCCACCGATAACGTGGGCAAATGAAACAATACAGGTCGGTCTGCTGCAGCAGGTTGTAAGATACTACGGCTGGTGGCGGCCTCATGATGATGTGAACGCTGATCCAGTGCAGCTGATTGTTGTCAGCGATTTTTCGATGGACTGGTTTGCTATCTCCACTGGTGAGGGGAGGCATGTGGGCTGGTATTATGACCTGCCAGGTACCAGTGAACGGGTGACCAATGATGTCATGATTGTTGGCAGGCGCCTCATTGTGGTGCCGATTATTCCGTCACGGTCTCCATGTTCTGCTGGAGGTGATTCGTGGGTATATATTATGAATGCCTGCAGCGGGGGCAGAATGGATACAGTCCAGTTTGACTTGGATGAGGACCGGGCACTGACTGAAACAGATGAAACCGATATCGGTCTTCCAAGTCTGCATGAATGGGTCGCCCCAACAGCCACCAAAAAGGAAGGTCTGATTGTAGGTCTTACGATGATTGAAGATGTTCTGATACTCACTGATGCCAGTGGTGACATCGAAACAGACGACACCGAAGGGGCAGCAGAAGGTATCTTTTACTGGAGAGAAATTAATTAATCAATGACAGGAGGTTTATAATGTTTAAGTCTTTAATTACAATACTGTGTGTAATGCTCTTTGTCTCGGCTGGGAGTGTTTCGGCAGGAGATGCTCTCCCTGAAATCAGCAGAGTTCCGGATATAAAAGGGATAGACCGGTCGCCTCCTCCGGGTGCACCTATAGAATCATTTGACAGCAGCGGTTTTATTGATTATATTCAAAATCATTCGATTGTAATTGATGACATACAATATAAATTAAATAAAAATGTTGTATTTTACTCTGAAAAAGGTGTAAAATCATTAAAGTCAAGATTCTATGTAGGAAACTTGGTGGGCTTTATGCTGAATGACGATAAGGAAATAACATCTCTCTGGAAATTAATGGGAAAATGAGAATGAGATTTTTTATTATTGCTTCTTTATTGGTTACGTTTACTGGTGTCTGCTCAGCTGAGTATTATCAATACAGGGATGAAAACGGTGTCATCCGGTTTACGGATGACTTTTCCAATGTCCCGGAAGAGCATAGAGAAGATGTTGATAAGTACGCAGAAATTGTTACATATGATAATGCTGATACTGAAGCAGGAGAACCAATGGGGCGTGATGAAAAGATCAAAATGCTCAAGGCCAAGGAGAAGGAACTGGATCTGAAAAGAGAGAAACTTGAAGCAGAAAGAGGGCAATTGATGGCTGAATCAGATAAGCTGTCTGAAGGGAACAGAAAAAAGCTTACGACTGAAGAAGCTGAAAAACGGGAGAAAAAAATTATTAACCTTACAAAAAGAATAAAGGATTTTGAAGCCAGAAATAAAGCGTTTACCAAGGAGCTTGAAGATTATGCGAAAATGGTCGCAGAATTATCAGAACCCAAGAAAGAAAAAGAGGAAGAAGAATACGAAGAGGAAGACGAATACATTTACGAGTAGAAGGACTGGCTGTTTTTTAAACCAAACCGCCCTGCCTCTTTAAGAGGCAGCGGCGGTTTTTTTGTTATAAAAAAATAAAAATTGAACATTCGTTTTTTATTAGATTTAATGTTAAAAAGAGGTTCTGATAGATATGGAATTTTTTAAGAATCTTGACATCTCGGACATTATGATCAGCGCAGGAGCGGTGGTCTTTGTTGTTTTCGTCCTGGCCATTCTGAGAAAAATATTCAGGAAAAACAGGGGCAGTAGGCACAGGCAGACAGTAGCGTGCGATAGATGTGGCTGGGAGGGGAATGTGAGCGTATACGCAGGCAAATGTCCTTCATGCAACAAACCACTGGGTGATCAGAAAGTCGAAACATATAAAGTCTAGATTTGACTTTACAGACAGTGTCAGATTTTATTAAAATTAAACTTCAAAATCGAAATAAAAGCATGGTCATTCAATGTGTTAATCTTGTTGGTTAGAACAAATAACATCGTAGGGTGGGCACAGCCCACCCTACGATGGTTGGTTACATTTCATTAAATGTAATCAATTTAGATTTGACCATACATAAAGTGTTGGATGCCGATTCGTCATTAAGACCTTTGAAACAAATGAAACTCGATAAAATCTTACATTGTATGTAAGATCAAGTCGTGTTCAATACAATTTATTTCTCAAGTTTCAAATCCGCTTTTAATGCCTTTAGATTCGAAATAAAGGCATTACCTTTCAACATTTTAACAATTAAAACATTAAAAGATCATGCCTTTATTTTAATATTATAAATACTGAAAAGTTACACCTTTATTTCAGTTTTCTTATGTGTTAAATATATAAGGTACCTCTAAAACTGTTTATTAAAAACCTGATGCGGTCTGTAAGGTTAAATCATAAGGGTACCTCTAAAAATTAGGATTTTGGTTCGAGTACAAGGCATGCGAAAATTTTAACCGGAGGAATACATTGAGTATTTCGAGGATTAAAATTTTCGCATAACGCCGTAATCGGGCCAAAAGACAATTTTTAGAGGTGGCCATAACTTTTACAAGCAGGTAATCAGCGGCAAATGAAAATTATTAAAACAGTCATCAGCTTTGCGGCAAATATCTACGCTTTGATTCTGTTGTTTTTTCTGGCCTTTGCACTGTTTATCGGGAATCATCCCTTCTGGGAGGCTGGTGAAAACACGTTCTTTAAAACTGGAACACTTTTTATAAAACTACCGACAGCACAGGATAACGCTGTCATCGTCACTATCCCTAAGTCTGACGCAGCCAAGCTTGATTATGATCCAGGGGCTGTTCCGTATCTGGCGGGTTTTCTCCATAAGCTTAAATCTGCTGATCCAGCGGCAGTTGCGTTGATCGTAAACTGCTTTCCGCACACCTTACAACATTTCCCTTCCAAACAAGGATCAGCTTCTGCCAAACGTCTAAAAAATGCACTCTCTGGAAAAAACATGCTGATCGCTGTCAAACAGACTGCCGGCGCAAAGTCACCTGGACCGCTTTTGTCATCACCCGGTGGTTATTCAACAGACATCGGACTTAAATATCAGGAGGCTTCAAAGAAAATATACCTAAAGCAATTCTCCTCTCCTCCTGAGCTGCAGACCTTTAAACATGACTATTTACAATTCACTAAAACAGGCCGGCCTACATTCACCGCCGTACCCGCGTTTTTTTCAGAAACACCATTTTCTAAAAAACCGCTGCTGTATAAACTAGAAGCCGGCTATATCCCTGACCTAGCATCCATATTGTGCGCCCGTTTTTCAAACAGCAAAGAACCTGTCTGGGTTAACGGGGAAGGCTTAATATTCGGCAACAGGCTTGTAAAAACAGATATCCACGGCCGTATTTGGCCCCTGATCCCTTCCGAAACCCCTGGTCTAAAAGCTGTATCTGTTTTTCCCATTAAAGAAATATCACGGGAAAAAAACATCTCTTTCCTTCACGATAAAATCGTGTTTGTTGGGATTGAAGGTGATGCAGCGCTTGCTGATATTGCGCGTACAGCTCTGAGCGTTATCAGCGGGGAAGTCATATATACCCCTTTGTGGGGCATTCTGCTTGTTAAAATTATATGCGTCGTCTTATTCCTGTATCTTGTTATTCTGCTTCCCCGGATCGAGACAGCAGCAGGACTGGTTTTAAACGCGTTTATCCTTCTCGCAATAGTTGCGCTTCAGTTCGGAATATTTGCGGCACTTAACCAGTGGTTACCCTTTTCCACGCCAGCGGTTTTCCTTGTCTTCGGATACGCCGTTATCATGATGGGATTGAAAAAAGATCTACGGCTCAGGCAAGATGCCCATAGAGCTTTGGCCGAACTTGGATCATACCAGTTCAGGCAGAACGAATTTGACCGGGCGTTTGAAACATTGCGAAAATCAAGACCCACAGATGAGGTTCTTGAACTTATATATAAAACAGGTAATGCTTATGAAAAGCGAAGACAGTATGAAAAAGCGCATACAATTTTTAAATATATAGCCACACAAAAACAGGATTTCAAAGACGCGGCAGAACGCGCCGACAATCTGGCTGATTCTGAAAACGGGACTCCACCTGACCAGGATGGTCCTCCTGGAAACCGTCAGGTAATAAGACCCGGATCTGTACTTGGACGTTATGAAATTATCCGTGAACTTGGAAGCGGCGCCATGGGGATCGTATATTTGGGAAAAGACCCGAAAATAGGCCGTGAAGTGGCCATAAAGACGCTCGACTTTTCACAATCTTTTGACAGGGATATCGAAGAAATTAAAAACCGTTTTTTCCGGGAAGCTGAATCCGTCGGGAAACTGAACCACCCGAATATCATCACCGTTTATGACGTGGGCGATGAGAAGGATCTCGCGTATATTGCCATGGATTATGTGCCGGGAAAAACCTTAGGTGACTATGGCATGCCTGAAAACCTTCTGCCGGTTGATACCGTTTACAGAATGATAACCCAGGTGGCTGAAGCCCTTGATTATGCGCACCGCCAGGGGATTGTTCATCGTGACATCAAACCGAACAACATCATTTACAACGATAATGACCGGTTGGTAAAAGTAACCGATTTCGGTATCGCCCGCATATCAGACAACACCATGACCAAAACAGGCATCGTTCTCGGGAGTCCTTTATATATGTCGCCTGAACAGCTCAAGGGGGCAAAGGTCGACGGGAGAGCCGATATTTTCAGCCTGGGAGTAACCTTTTTTCAGATGTTAACAGGCGATCTGCCGTTTAAAAGTACTGATCTGGCAAGCTTGGCCTATCAGATAGCCAATGAAAAGCACCCATCTGTCCGTGGCAAGCGGCCCGAACTTCCCAAAAGCGCGGAAACCATCATCGACAGGGCCCTTCAGAAAGACCCTGCCAAACGTTACGTAAACGCAAAAAACATGGCCACTTCTTTAAGAAAAGGGATGAGACAGCTGTAAATAATATCTATTCATGATCAAAAACATAACCCACAGAACGCCGGCTGATGAAATATTCCGGTTTTTTTGGATCAGTTTCAAAATATTTACGTAATCTGACAATAAAATTGTCCACGGTCCGGGTGGAGGTGCCCCTGGTATACCCCCATCCGATTTCTAGTAATTTATTCCTTGACAGCGGTTTACCCTTATTCACTATAAAGAGTTTCAGGAGTTTTAACTCCTGTTCGGTCAAGTTGATACTTCCCTTTCTGCATTCCGCTGTTCCGTTATTAAAATCAATATGGTTGTCACCAAAGGTATAGGCAGTAATAGATGGTGATACACCCGTGCTTTCCATACTGTCATTATTCTGGTACCATGATGTTTTCGTCAAAAGCCGCTTAACTCTTAGCAAAAATTCTTCAAGATTAAACGGTTTGGCCAGATAATCATCCACACCGTGGGCAAGCCCTTTTATTCTGTCGTCTGTAGATGATTTGGCGGATAAAATCAAAATTGGAACGCGTTCATCTTCAAGCCGAATATTCTGCAGCACTGAAAGACCGTCAATGCCTGGAAGCATTATATCTAATACAATCAAGTCTGGTCGGACTTCTTTCCATTTTTTAATACCGTCAAGACCGTTTAATGCGACGTCCACATTATACCCCTCCATGGAAAGATTAAGTTTCAGCCCCTCAGCTATATGTTCCTCATCTTCAACAACCAGTATCCGTTTTTTCTCAGTTTCCTTCATTTTACCTCGGTATTACAACAGTGAAAACCGATCCTTTCCCTGGACCTTCACTCTCAGCGATGATTTTCCATTTATGCAGTTTTGCGATATTTCCCACAAGATAAAGTCCCAACCCGCTCCCTTTAACCGACATATCACCCGGCCGCTGGACCTGATAGAACTTCTTAAAAATCTTTTTTAGCTCCTTTTTTTCTATCCCAATCCCATTATCCTCGAACCGTAGATGATGCTTCCCGTTTTGATGGAAAAACTTTATGTCAACTTTTGGCGTATCTGATTTATTATATTTCACGGCATTGTTTAAAAGATTCATCAAAAGTATTTCAAACAGGGGCATATCTATATTGCACAAAACGTCGTCATCCGGAACACTCGATATGTTAATTTCACATCTCTGAAAAAGATGCTTATTGTTGTTGTAAAATTGTTTTATTGTTTGGACGATGTCGGCAGAGGTGAAGTCTGTTTCGTATCTTTTGCTTTCAATTGTCGCGAGATTAAGGATACTGTTGATATTAACCGTCAGGCGACCAACATCTGAAAGCATGTAATTGATATATTTATTCCTGTCTTCCCTTAAAAGTTCATATTTCAAAAAAGTTTCCAGGTAGAGTTTGAGGGATGTCACAGGTGTTTTGAGTTCGTGGGTAAAATTATTGATAAAATTGTTCTGAAGTTTGTAAAGCTGAAGTGTTTTAAGATTATACACAAAGATGATAAATATACCTGTTAGGATGATCCCCACCAGGATTGACAACACCACGATAACCACCCAGGACTGGGGCTCAAAAATCTGACTCCGGTCAAGGTTGAATTTTTTAACAATCGCATCAAGGCCTGCGGTGACTCCCACGTACCAGTAAATATACAGGAAAAGGGACAACCCAAGGGCAAGGACAGAAAAGATAAAAACAAAAACAGGATGGAAAAACCATTTAGAACGTTTCATGGATTATACTGTATCTATTCCTTTTCCACGATATCTGAAAGTGTAAAGACTTCATCCCATGCAGCCTTACAGTGAGTATCAAGGCATGCAATGGCCATTTTTATCTGGGTTGGGCTGTTTATCTGGGGGCTGCCCTTAACTTCAAAATTACTGGAACCGCATTTGGGGCACCACATACATCCTGAAGCGATATAATTTTTCTTTACTTCATTTGAAAAAGGCATTGCTCATCACCCTCATTGTCAATGGTTATAAAAAAGTGTCTTTAGTTTCTGTAAACCCTCAATAATCATCAGTGTCACGCAGCTTTTTTGTTGTTTTCCTGATCTTTGTGGTCAGTATCTTTGCTATATTCCGCATAATAATTGCTGCTGCAGCGGGTTTCGCTTTAATCACAGCATCAAAGTGCATACGGGGAAGAACAAGTATCCTGGAGTCTTCCTGTACCCTGGCGGAAGCTGAACGAACATCCCCATCAATAAAAGAAAACTCACCAAAAATTTTCCCTGGACCGATCAATTCAATTGAATCTCCCTGCAATGAACCATCAGGGGCTTTCATCTCAATCTTAACTGTCCCTTCAGCCAGCATATAAAGATCATCCCCTTCATCATTCTCCAAGAACACAATTGAATCTTCAGCATAATACTTTTCCTGAAAGATTGCGCCAATCTTCGCCAGATCCTTTTCATCCACCCCTTTAAACATCTCCGTCCTAGCTAGAAACTTGATGTTTGCACTCATAACTCCCTCCAAATGAATATAGTGGTTATGTTCTTCTTAAGGAGCCTTAAATCATCGGCAGGTAAAACCTTTTTATAGTTTTAAACAGTCTATTAAATGTTGTCATTTATGTCAACAACAACTCCCGCCCTGTTAAGGTTAATTGGCAATAAAAGATGTTAACGACAATGAAGCGCCGTCTGTGGACATGGTGACAGCGCCGTTGATGTCAGTCCTGTATATAAGACATTTCTGCTCCTGGTAGCGTTTTATAATGTCGCTGTGGGGCAGATTAAAACGGTTCATCCATGCTGAAGAAAAAACAGCGATCCGAGGGTTCACACTGTTTATAAAATGTATGGAGCTGGATGTTCTACTGCCATGATGAGGCACAGCGAGAACAGTGCTTTCCAGGTCTTTGCCGGCGATTGCGATGAGTTCCAGTTCCCCGTATTCCTGTAGGTCGCCGGGAAAAAGAAAAGAATGCGAACCGAGCTGTACTTTCAGCACCAGTGAATTGTTATTATTATTCCTCCGCCATCCCTCTTTTTCCTTTTGTTTGAGAAAGTCCTCAGGAGGATAAAGGATTTTCAAGTTTACGCTGTTAACTGAATAGGAGCGCGGCATCTCACTAAATACCGGCATTTCAATTTTATTTTCTCTAACGGCCGCCATCAGCTTCCGGTAACCAAAGGTATCAGCGGTTTCATTAGTGGACCACAATTTTTTAACGTTGAAATTGTCAGCAATATAAATAAGACCATTCAGGTGATCGCTGTTCGGATGTGAAAGGACCAGTGTATCGACTGTTTTTATTTTTTTTTGCCATAAAAAAGGAGCAATGACATTCGCACCGATATCGAATACAGAATTGTCATAAAATCCCCCGCCATCCACTAGATAACAGGTCCCACCCGGTAGTTCAAGAAGTGCGGCGCTTCCCTGTCCCACATCAATAACAGTAACACGCAGTTCTTCATGCCAGAACCTTTTATTCAGCCAGTAACAGGTATCAGCGCAGAAGACGAGTATCGCTGCTGTTGCTGTAAATATGGCTGTTCTTTTGACGAGAGCAGATTTGGTTTTTAAATTTAAAATAGACCAGAAAAGGATATAGTAACATAAAATTTCAATAAGAGAAGGAGACACTGTTTTTACTGCCGCAAAAGGAAGACAGGAAAACCAGTGCATGAGTTTCAGACTAAACCAAAGAACCGTGCCGGCAATTTTCATCAGGAAAAAAGCGGCAAATCCGCTGACCGGGTATATTGAAATCGCTAGAAGACCCATTGGGACGGTTACAAACCCTATAAGGGGAATAAATATCATATTGGTCAAAACACCCATTATTGAAATCTGGTTAAAATAAAACATAACAAGGGGAAGTGTTCCCAGTATGGCAAAAGTTGAAACAGATAAGGCCCCTAAAGATCGCCTTGCAAACTGCCGCAAACGGTTTTTCGATGTGTTATCCGGTATGCTGATTTTTGACAGCCCGTAAATGATAGCAAGAACAGCTGAGAAAGAGAGCTGGAATGAAACAGAATACAGGGCAGGAGGATGAAAAAGAAGGATGCATACAGCCGCCAGGGAGAGAGTGTTGATTGAATCCTGTTCCCGTTCAATCAGGAAGGTCATTAAAAAGACAACAGCCATGATAACCGCACGCTGGGTAGAGGGGGACATCCCTGCCATCAAACCATATAAGACAACAGGGACCAAGGAGAAAACAGCAGCCCCTTTTTTTGTCCACGCATTCCATAAAAAAAGCCGAACATGTGAAAGGATCCATGAAAACAGAAAAAAGGAGACAGCAGCCACTATACCAATGTGGAGCCCTGAAATGGCGAGAAGATGACCAGTGCCCGCGCGATTAAAGTCGTTTCTCATGCTTGGCGTAATGCCGGACCTGTCGCCGATTATCAATGCTTTCATTACGTTGTTATGATCACCCTCACAGGTCTTGTCTATCAACGCTGTTACAGCTGAGCGGGCAGTACCTATTATGCCGGCTAGTGTTCGTGAGTCCGCGGGCCTTTCAATTTCAATTCCAACACCATTAGTATAAGCTGTCCCGCACACACCTTTGAACATCATATATCTTTTATAATTAAATCCCTTTGGATTTTTGAAGTTTTTGACAGATTTGATCCGGCTGATAAAGGAGATGTGATCCCCTTCAGAAAGACCTGGAGAGGTCTCCCTATCTTTCCAGCGAACCGTGACACGGATTCTCCCTTCAACCTTGTCTTCCCCGATGGATAATACCTGTAAATAGAATTGGTCCCGGCCAATGGTGGTTTTCAGCCGGCTGTCGATTATCCCGGTTATCTTTATTTTTTCCTGGTCTAAATACGCTGCAACATGATGCGCCGGATATTCCGGCGCCATATAAGGGAACATGCCGATATAGCCAATGCAGAAAAAAAACGGCAGAATCTTAAACAAGACAGGCCTTTTTCTGATAAAGCTGACCAGGGAAAAGCCTAAACAAAATAATGCAAAAACAATCCACACTGTCTTCATGACCGGTAACAGGCTGCAGGCAATGATCCCTGCAATCATAAAGAGCAGGATAGGCAAAAAATTTCTATAACACTTAATTCTGATATGTTTCTCCGCACCCTTAGTCCCCTGGGCAGGCACTAAGGCCTGCCCCTACAACATTGTAGGGTGGGCTGTGCCCACCATCAACCGCAATCATTCATAGCCTATTGCATTGTCAAATTCGATCTTTTCACCCGCACCCCATTTTGGATTATATTTTCCATTTTTCAAATATCGGTGAAAACTTGAAAATTCCCAATCAATCGGCCTTTTTACATAACTATGCTTCACAGGGTTGTAATGAATATAATCAACATGTTTCTCATAATCATCCGGATCTCGAATGAGATGTTTCCAAAAACGTCGCTGCCATATAGCTCCTTCCCTGTGCTTTATTCTGGATTCCGTATGGCCTGATTTGCGAATAAATCCCTGAACATGTTTTGTGAATTCTTTTTTTATCAAGCCCCAACGTCTGGAAAAATCCCTGTCATTCTCTGGCAGTTTTCATATACAATGCAAATGGTCTGGAAGCAGCACACTCGCCTCAATAGAAAACGGATATCTTGTTTGCACATCTTTTATAACCGTTCTCAAAGCCTGTCTGCATGGTTCAAGACACAGGATTTTTCTGCGCTTGTAAGTGACAACAGTAAAGAAAAAAACCGTCCCGGTTTTTGAGCGTCTGTAATTCGGCATTCCATTGCCTCTGCAAAATTGTAACCACTGATCGATGGGCATCGCCCATCCGATGTTAATTTCAAATTTATTCAACAATTAAAATATATCACTCTTTTTTTCTCATTGCCCAAGATGGTGGGCACAGCCCACCCTACATTTCTCCCCTCTTTCTCTCAAAAATCGTAGGATGGGTTGCGCCCACCAATTACAGCAATCCTCTACCCCTTGCCTCAATAAATCGTAGGGTGGGCTGCGCCCACCAATTACCACAATCCCCTCCCACTTACCTCAATAAACCGTAGGGTGGGCTGTGCCCACCATTTACCACAATCCCCTCCCACTTACCTCAAAGATTCGTAGGGTGGGCTGCGCCCACCATTTCCAACTAGCATTCCCGCTAAAAAGAAGCGGGATCTACGCTTCACTACGACCAGCCATCTAGCATCTAGTATCTAGCATCCAGTAACTAGCACCTAGCTCACTCCTTCCATCCACTACCATAATTGCGCCATGTTTTAATCCTGCCATTGACCGAAAGTGATCCAACGGCATAAGTGTCCTCCCGGCTGTTTTTCACATAAACAGTACCAGACATGCTAGTACCGTCTGGATTAAAAATAACCCTGTTCTTCAGAAAACTGATACCATCAAACTGATTGGATGTGGCGCCGGTTCTTTTCCCATACCCTGAACCGAAAACAACTCCCATGTTATCAAGATTCACCTCCCTGTATATGATATCATCCCAGGTGTCCCATTTACCGTCCGCTCCCTTGCCGCGAAGCACGCGGTACTTGTTATTGTCCGGATCAAACTGAACAGCCCATGTTCTGCCGTCGCTAATGGCGTGAAGTTTTGCCGTTTTCATATCATCAACGATGGTCTCACCAGCAGTCTTTACACGAAGACGCGCAAGAATAGTGAAATAGTTTGGAACAGCTATGGCCGCAAGTATACCGATAACACCGAGACATATCAGCAGTTCTATAAGTGAAAGGCCCAGGTTGTTTTGGTATTGTTTGTCTGAGAAAGTGTTCATATCATCATCCCTGATTTTTGAGGTTGCCGTCGTCCCGGCGGCATATTCCTGCCTGGCAGGCTTTTGATACGCTTTTCGAAAAAAGCAGTTTAAACTTTAAAAACTGTATTTAAATACTTACTCTGAAAAAAGCAATCTTTTTTTATTAATCTACAGATTCTCCATCGTAACTCTCAGCACCTCATGGTATGTGGTATCACCGTCAATCATTTTTTTAACAGCGTTCTCCCTGAGTGTTGTCATCCCTTCTTTAATAGCACGCGCCTTGAGTATTTCGATGTCTGTCTCAGTGGAGGTCAGCCTTCTTATCTCAGTGGAATACGGCAGTACTTCGTAAATCCCTGTCCTGCCAAGATACCCTGTTCCGCGGCAGCGTAAACACCCTTTGCCGTGGTGAAGCTGAAGAACCTTTTTTCCTCCCATATCCAGTCCCATTGCCTTTAGTTCAGACGGGTCCATCTCAAATATTTCCCTGCAGTACCCGCAAACTTTCCGTACAAGGCGCTGTGCAACAATGCCGATCAGTGTGGCCTGTATCAGAAAAGAGGGTACTCCCAGGTCGAGGAGCCTGGTAATGGATGATGGAGCGTCATTTGTATGAAGGGTTGACAAAACAAGGTGCCCGGTCAGCGCTGCCTGGACAGCCTGTTCAGCTGTCTCCAGGTCCCTCATTTCCCCCAGCATAATGATGTCCGGATCCTGCCTGAGTATATTCCTGAGAATCGATGAAAAGGTGATACCGATACGACGGTGCACTGCAATCTGATTGAACTCGTCATGCACCATTTCAATGGGATCTTCAACAGTGGTAATATTCACATCAGGACTTGCCAGAGATCTTAAGGTAGAGTAAAGGGTTGTTGATTTGCCGCTTCCAGTGGGCCCGGTAATCAGCATAATGCCGTGGGGCTGGGATACAAAATGCTCGTACCTTGAATAATCCTCGTCAGTAAGACCGAGATTCCTTATGTCCTGAAAAAGCACATCCGGATCCATGAGCCTCATGACTACTTTTTCCCCAAAAGCAACCGGCACGGTTGAAATACGTATTTCAACCTCAACCCCTTCCTTGTCGATTTTCATCCTCCCGTCCTGGGGTCTTCTCTTCTCTGCAACATCCAGCCTGGACATGGCCTTTATCCTGCTCACAATGGCAAAATGGACTTTTTTAGGAAGCTTGTAAACCGTATGGAGCATCCCGTCAATCCGCATCCTAACATGTGTTTCATCCCTTTTGGGTTCGATATGAATATCACTGGCACGCTGCTCAAAAGATGAACCGAGCAGATGATTCACCGCGTTTACAATGTGGTTGTCATTCAGCTGAAGGTCATCCGCGGATTTCAGCTTTACATACTGCTCCAGGTTGCCGAGGTCAACGGACGGCGCTGTAAACTGATCTTCTGCGGCGGCAATCGACCGTTTGAAGCCGAAAAACTCATCAATCAGTTTTATGATGTCCGACTTGGTACTGACGACAGGACTGACATTCATCCCCGTGGCACGGGTTACATCCTCCATTGCCTCACGGTTGAACGGGTCCGGCGTGGCAACAACCAGGCTGCCGTCTTTAATTTCTATGGGCAGGACAAGGTGCTTCATGGCAAATGAACGCGGAATCTTGGTTGTTACAAAGTTGAGATCCAATTCAAGAGGATCGATCTTTTTATATGGAAAGTCCCATGCTTTTGTTAGGGCGAAAAAAATCATCTCTTCATCAAGTGGTCTTTTTTCCTTATCATCAATCTCAACATTCATGGATTGAATCGCATCGATCATTGTCACCGGGTTCTCAATTCTCTGTCCCACTGGGGCTGTAATCTCTTTTTTTCTTTTCTCCAGCACCAGTTTTTTCATGGCACCTTCGCTCTTCTTAAGGATGGACGTCGCCTTTCCCTTGGAGATATACCCCTCTTTTACCAAAGCTTTGCAGATGTACTGGGCTGAAAAAGGATCTTCTTTCTTTCTTGTTGCCATATGAATTAAGTTCCCGTGTTTTTAAAACATATCTTTTTTATTATAAATCTAAAATAAATTCTTTATAAGAAATGCAGACTCAAACACTTAAAAATAATATACCATTGTAAGCGTTTGGATCAATGACTTTTTTATACCTGATGGATATAAAACTAAATTTTATATGTATAAGTCTAAATTCGATCTGACAGGTAGTATCAGATTCTATTAGAATTTCTGCACATCTTAATGACGAATCGACATCCAACACTTTATGTATGGTCAAATCTAAATTGATTACATTTAATGAAATGTAACCAACCATCGTAGGGTGGGCTGTGCCCACC
>JANQEY010000112.1 GCA_028278125.1 bacterium
GCTCACCAACCGGCTATGCAGACAATATTATCCTGGCCGGGATCAATGATTCCAGCGAGATCAGCCACAGCAGCCGGGGTTTGATCATCGATGGGGTACTGGATCATTTTAATATTGCCCGCACCCGGTTTAAGCATAATTACATCGGCATTTACGCACCGAAAGATTTTACCGTTTCACCCAAACAGGATTATATCCACCACAACCGTTTTTGGTCGCACCCTGATTCAATGCGATACCCCTACCATAAGATCGATAGTTTTCAACAATACTATACCGGTGTGGCCATCAACCTGGAAAGGGGCATCAACCTGAACACCAAAGTGGAACATAACCGGATTACCAATTGCATGTTTGGCATATTTAGCGGGACGGAGACCAGTCCTTTTGATGCGCGAAACAATTTCTTTAAGCATAACTACTTGGCAGGTATTTATTATTTCGGAGTGGGTTTTATACATGGCGTACCGATCATCCAAAACAATGAGTTTTATTTCCCGGATATGCCGTTGAATACCGTTCAAACAGCAGACCCCGCAGGGACGATCACGGGCAAAATAGACCTGGCGCAGACTACTAATATCAATGTCGGTCGAACCTTCGGCATCATTGCACCGGGAGAGTTTTTAATCACCGACAATGTGTTTTATGGACAACAGCAAACCACCCCCGGTTTAGATCAAAGAGGCATAGCTGCGTGGACGAGTTGGGGGCAGTTTAATATTATCGGGAATAAATTCTACAACCTTCATATGGGTGTCGCCTCGACGGCGCTGGATGCACAACGCAGCTATATCAGGGGAAACCTCTTTGAAGGCAATAACTATGGAGTATACATTACACCTGCTCCAAATTATGCATCTCCTGATTTGCAGATACAATGTAATAGCTTTAACAAAGGCAGTATCTTAATGAATGATACGGCTTATGGTATTTACATTACACAGGACGGCTTTCTGAACAACCAAGGGGATTGTGATCCCGGTACAGCTCTTCAACCTGCTGGAAATGAATTTTCGTGGGCAGGACAGTGGTTTTCGATCTGGAATTTGAATGGGTTTGCTGCTAATCCACCTGACGGGGTAACATTGATATACAACAGTTATGTGAATGAAAATGTGGGGCCTGTGGGACCATTACTTGGACAATTTGGAGATGTGTTTACATTCCCCTGCCCAGGGGTATTAGCCACACCCGGCTCCTGCCCGGATACCATTGGTGTGGAAAAGATCGCTCAAAATGGACAGGACGATGTGAAAATGTTTCTCGATCTGTTGCATTGGATGGATTTGTTTAAGCAATATCCCCTAAAAAACAAGGACATCATAACTGCTGAGCGGCAGATGATCGAACTGACAATTAAAGCTTTTCATACCAATGGCTGCGGTGCGAACTTTGAGTTGGAAACAATGGGTATGGAGGCTGACAACACCACTGCTTTTAATGCCTTTGCGTGGCATATTGTTGATTGCAATGCTACTAGAGGTGAGGTTCAGAATGCGATTATATGGAAGAAGCAAATCGTAAGGCGCAATCCTGATGATGAGGATATTGAAGCCCGAAATTTATTTTATGATGTCCAGTTTCGTTTGCAACACTTGACCACGCCAAAAACTTATTCCCTAACCAGGCAGGATATAGATGATATGGAAGCCGTAGCGCAATCGGGAACCAGCTTTTCCCTGCCGGCCTGTTATTGGTTGATGGTTCATGCACCGAAAAAAGCGCATTGTTTTAACACTTCCAATTCCACCAATAAGTATGGTAAACAACGTCGGGATACAAGCCAAAAGAAAATCCAGGATAGGTTGCCTTATCCCAACCCGTTCATCGACTACATTACCTTTGTTTACCGATTACCGGATAATACGGCGAAAAGCAAGCTATTGATTAGGGATGTAACCGGCAGCGTAAGGGCTACGTATCAACTGGATCAAGGTACATCATCTGTAAAATTAAACGTTAATAACCTGCCAAACGGTTTGTATCTTTATACCATTGAGGCCGACAACTCGATTATAGCGAATGGCAAACTAGTTCGGATAAAGTAATGATACGGGCAATAATCATATCTTTGGTAATTGGGTTTTGTACAGGAATTGTAGCTGCACAAAACCTTGTGCCAAATTATAGCTTTGAAGATATTGATTTTGATTCCTGTGGATTTCCTTTAATCGAATGTACACCTCCTTGGTACTCACCTACGGATGGTACACCGGATATATTCCATGATTCCCTGTACTTTATACCAGACCATTCACCACGTTCCAATTGGGCAGGAGGACAAGTTCCAAGAAGCGGATTAGGTATTGCCGGTATTGCAACCTGGTGGGAAAAAGGATTTGAAAGGAGGGAATATATCCAAATAAAGCTATTGGATACTTTATTGCAAGGTGTTGAATATTATGTCGAGTTTCATATTAGCCTGGAAGATAGTGTCAAATATGCAACGGATCGTATAGGAGTCTTTCTTTCTGATACTATTATAAGCCTCGATATTGTTTCTTTTTTGCCTTTTAATCCACAAATAGAAAATGATAGTGGGAATATATTGGTTGATAATAAAGGCTGGACAAAGGTCAGTGGCTCATTAATTGCACAGGGGGGGGAACAATTCCTTACTATTGGAAACTTTGAACCGGATTCAATTACTAAATCTTTAATTGTTGATAGCACAAATCCTATAATATATGCGGGATATTACATAGACGACATCTGCGTCGCCACTGATTCCATAGACTGCATCTGCTACAAATATTACCCCCTCGAA
>JANQEY010000158.1 GCA_028278125.1 bacterium
TTTAAATTCCTGGAGCCGGTCGATTTTTTGACTTCACGATTGACCGGACAATACACCGCATCACAACATACTGCTGTGATGAGTATGTTATCTTCAAACCAAAAATGGGGAGCTACGGAGTACTGTGACTCATTGCTGCGTGAGGCAGATATCGAAATGGATAAACTGCCATACCTGGTTGCCAATGACGGTGTTTGTGGGACTATCAAGGATGAGGTTGCATCTGAACTTGGGGTGCCCCCGGAAACGAAGGTTATGAATGGTTTATTGGATAACCAGTCTGCGTTGATAGGTTCAGGGATTGTGGATGTGGGACAGGGCATGATTTATTTGGGTACTTCTCTCAATATCAACGCCCACATTACTCATAAGAAAACAGATATATTAAAGTCTATCACCTCAATACCAGGGTGTTTACCCGGTTTATACATGTTACTTTGCGAGCAGGGATTGGGAGGTAAATGTCTGGATTATTTTCTGCGCAATGTTGTTTTTCACCGGGATGAGTTGAGTGCTCAACCAATACCAATTGAGTGTTACAAAAAGGTAAACGAACTTGTATCCAATGTAAGGCCAGGTAGTGGTGGTCTGCTTTTTCTTCCCTGGCTCAATGGCAGCCTGGCGCCAAAGGAAAACAGGTGGGCTCGAGGAGGATTTTATAATCTGTCTCTGGATACAACCAGAGAGCACATGTTACGAGCGATTATGGAAGGTGTTGCTTACAATTCAAAGGCTGCCTTGAAACCTGTGGAAGGTTTTTTAGGGCAGAAATTGGACCGGATAAAGCTTGCAGGTGGGGGAGCTCTGTCAGATACCTGGGCTCAGATATATGCAGATGTCCTGGAAAGACCTGTATTGCAATTGGATGAACCGCAAAAGGTGACCTGCCGAGGTACAGGGTTGGTTGGTTTTACAAGATTAGGAATGTTAGACGTGAAAAAAATACCTTCTCTTGTAAAAATCAGGAAAACCTTTGAGCCGGTTTCTGGCAATATCCCGGTTTATCGCAAGCTTTATAAACAGTATTTGAAGATTTTCAGGAAGAATTTTGGCGTGTTTCGGGCTTTGAATTCGTGAGTTGAGAGATGGGCAGGCTTCGCCGGCCCGTCCTACCTCACAACGTTGATTATTAATTGTTGATAATTGATATTTATTAATTGTTAATGAGGAACCGTAGGGTGGATCAAGCGCTAGCGGATCCACCTTGTATCGGGCTATTATTCGAATTGATGGGTAACGAGTTATCCATCCTACCCTGATAATCGTTGATCGTTAGTTATTCGAACATCATGTTTTTAATAACCAATAATCAATTGATAATTATGAATTATTAATCTTTATCCACCCAGGAGGCAAAATGTCTGACAGTTCAAACGATCAACCAGTCAATCCATTCAAACCTTATGAAGGGAGGTTTCAGAGTTATCATCGTATTCCGGAAAAAGGACGTGGGTACGATGATATCTACCGGGAAATCGAAACCATGGCGACTGAGGAGAATACCAAGTGGCAGGCGGGCCAGGCTTCGGGGACATTCTATCATGCGGGTGAAGAA
>JANQEY010000183.1 GCA_028278125.1 bacterium
GACAATATAATATATACGCTGGCTAGTTGTGGGTTTGTCGATTGAACTCTAACCCTTAGATAAGAGAGAAGTATTATGACATCACAACGAGACCTAAAAATAGCTATATGCATCATGATCGTTTTTTTGATCACAGGAATTATATGCTATGCCTCTTTAATTCCCCCCGCACCTGAAAATCCAGTAAGATTGATGTTTCAGAATGACGCAGGGAAAGTCTTATTCACCCACTCCATTCATTCGGGTGAATACACCGGAGACTGTGTGGACTGCCATCATAACATTGAAGATGATGAAACCTACAACTGCAGTGAGTGCCACGAAGAAACCGGTGACGAAGATTTACCCTCAAGAGCTGATGCATTCCATGATCAGTGCAAGGGGTGCCATGAAGATGTTGGCGCAGGTCCGGTAGAATGTAATTCGTGTCATTTATTATAGTTGCATCACGGCGAACCGACATCCAACTATTCTAACTGACCCAAGCTTTTTACTAAACAAGGACTAATTATGATTAAACGATCTTTTTTTACGTTAGCCCAGCCAAGGCTGAATTATGATCTCATTGAGCCGGATCCCAAAGAGCCTGAATCCATACCCGTTCCATCCAGTCTTATTTTATTATTGAATGAGTCCATTGACAGTACCCGGAAAGCCTTAATAAAAAAAGGGGATGAAGTTCAAAAAGGCCAGAAACTCACCCTTTATGAAGACAGTACAGCGTATGCGATTTCACCCGTTGCCGGTGTTATTAACGGTATAGATACCTATTCGGATGACTTTGGGAACATTTCCACCTACCTTACAATAAAAAACAGTCAGACCCAGGCAACTGACGATACAGCCGTAACTTATGATCTGACGGAAGATGTGGACTCCGCTAACCAGTACCTGAGGATGCTGCCGGGTGCCCCTCCTTTGAAGACACTCGCAGACAACGACAGGAAAATCAACACCCTTGTCATTACCTGTGCGGATGAAGACCTGTTATCCACAACCAGTC
>JANQEY010000206.1 GCA_028278125.1 bacterium
AACTGGTCGTGTATTTAGTTCAGGGTAAACAGGGAGGGCCGGGAAACATTTTCCCGGTTTAAAATAATGAACACAGCATTTTTATTTCCTGGTCAAGCATCCCAATATGTCGGGATGGGAAAAGATTTGTATGAGTCAGATAGCCTGGCAAAAACTTTTTATGACAGGGCGGACAGGGCACTTCCCTTCGATTTGCTGAAGGTCTGTTTTGAAGGACCTGAAGAAGAACTAAAACAGACAATGATTACCCAACCGGCGATTTTTGTCCATTCCATAATTGTTGCTGAATTGCTGAAGAAAAAGGGAGCCAGGTTCCAGGTTGCTGCCGGGCACAGCCTGGGTGAATATACCGCGTTGGTTGCTGCTGGAGTCATGGATTTTGATGAAGCCCTGGATGTTGTGGCACTTCGTGGCAGCCTGATGCAAAACGCCGGGAATGAGCGACCCGGGACAATGGCGGCAGTTATCGGATTTGATGAAGAAAAAATCCGGGAAGTATGCGAAAAAGCCAGCACAGAAAACGAAGTTGTTGTTCCCGCAAATTTCAATGGGCCGGGTCAAATTGTGATATCTGGTGATGTTCCGGCAGTTAAAAGGGCAATGGATATTGCAAAAGATGCTGGGGCAAAGACTGTGATCCAGCTTGTTGTATCGGGAGCTTTTCACTCACCACTTATGGTTCCTGCCGCGGAGAAACTGGCAGAAAGACTGAATAATATTTTCATGAGACCTCCAAATGTTCCGGTATACATGAACGTCACAGGAGAAGCTACTCATAACCAGGATATTATTCGGATGCGCCTGGTCGATCAGCTCACACATCCTGTTAAGTGGGAACAATCCATCCGTAATATGATTACAAACAATGTTTCAAAAGTTGTTGAGGTGGGACCTGGGAAAGTTTTACGGGGACTGGTAAAACGGATAAGTCGAGATGTCCAGCTGGATGGTGTGGACAAAATCAGCGATATCGAGAAGTTCGAAGTGGATGTCTAGCATATTGAGGTGTCAATATGGGTACTCTTGAAGGAAAAGTTGCCTGGGTTACAGGTAGTGGACGTGGAATAGGAAAAACAATTGCCCATAGGCTGGGTCTCAACGGAGCTAAACTGGTAATTCACGATATAGATCAGAATACTACTCTGCAGACAGCCGAAGAGTTTAAAAAGGAGGGAATTGAAACAATCCCCCTGGTGTCCGATGTATCAGATTCTGAGGCAGTTAAAGAAACTGTTAATTCTATTGTTAACCATTTTGGTTCGCTTGACATACTGGTAAATAATGCCGGAATCACCCGTGATGGCCTGGTGCTTCGAATGAAGGACGAGGATTGGGACCTGGTAATGAAGGTGAACCTTAAGGGTGCATTTGTCTGTACCCGTGGCGTAGCTAAAGTGATGATGAAGCAACGGTCTGGAAAAATTGTCAATATTGTGTCAGTAGTAGGGGTGATGGGTAACGCGGGTCAAGCCAATTACTCCGCTTCAAAAGCGGGTATGATAGGTTTGACAAAGTCTACTGCAAAAGAGTTCGCCAGCAGGGGAATTACTGCCAATGCTGTAGCCCCGGGATATATAGAGACCGATATGACGGCAGTTTTGCCTGAGGAAGCTGTGGAATCCTTTGTTAAAGGTACACCATTGGGAAGGCCTGGCAGTGCTGAGGATGTAGCGTCGGCAGTAGCATTTTTTGCTTCACCTGAAGCTGATTTTATCACCGGGCAGGTACTTCATGTAGATGGTGGTATGGTGATGTAGACTCAATAGTAGTTTTGTGTTATATTGGCAAATCCGAAATACAGATACGAGTGTTGGAGGACAGATTCATGAGTAAAGAAGAACGGATTCAGAAAGTAAAAGAAATCATTGTTGAGCAACTGGGCGTTGACATGTCTGAGATCACACTCGAAGCATCATTTATTGATGACCTGGGTGCAGATTCTCTTGATACGGTAGAACTCGTAATGGAATTCGAATCCGCATTTGATATTGAAATTCCTGACGAGGATGCAGACAAACTCGCCACAGTTGGTGCTGCTTTGGAATACCTCGAAAGTAAAATCAGCGACTAACTTCCATTAACCATGGCGGTTTCGATGGCACAACGTATAGCCATTACCGGGATGGGAGTCATTTCGCCTGTCGGAGTAGGAGCGGAAGATGTGTGGTCTGCACTCTCCAGGGGACAAAGCGGCGCGGGACCGATTACCCGGTTCGATAGTACTGATCATAAGACCAAGTTCGCCTGTGAAGTAAAAGATTTCGATCCGCAGAATTACATGGATCGAAAAGCTGCCAAGCGGATGGATCTCTTTTGCCAGTATGCCGTTGCCTCTGCAACGGAAGCGATAGATCATGCCGGAATAAAATTCTCCGATCATGACCAGGACAGGATTGGCGTAGTTGTCGGTTCTGGCATAGGTGGAATGAATACCTATGAAGCCCAGGTTGAACGTCTTGTCAGGAAGGGTCCGGGGAAGATTAGTCCGTTTTTTATCCCAATGATGATTGGAGATATAGCTTCCGGTCATATCAGCATGATGCATAACCTGCGTGGACCTAATTATTCGGTACAATCAGCCTGCGCGACTGCGTCTCATGCAATTGGGCTGGCAATGATGCATCTACGTGCCGCGGATGCGGATGTGATGATCTGTGGCGGCTCTGAAGCACCGATCACTCCAGCGGGTCTCGCCGGTTTTAACTCGATGAGCGCGATCTCTACCAGGAATGATAATCCCACAGCAGCTTCAAGACCTTTTGATGTTGACCGTGATGGTTTTGTTATGGCTGAGGGTGGTGCAGTCTTCATCCTTGAGACTGAAGAGCACGCTGTTAAGCGCGGTGCGAATATCCTGGCTGAACTCGCGGGGTATGGTTTTACCGCGGACGCGCATCATATGACAGCGCCTCATCCCGAGGGCGACGGGGCTGTTAGATCAATGCGTGCGGCAATGAAATCTGCAGGATGCAGTCCGGAAGAGATCGGTTATATCAATGCGCACGGAACTTCAACTCAATATAATGACGAGATTGAAACACTGGCGATAAAGACTGTCTTTGGTGATAAGGCATATGATATTCCGATCAGTTCGACAAAATCGATGACAGGACATCTGCTGGGATCTGCCGGAGCGGTAGAACTTTTCGCAGCACTCCAGGCAGTACGGACTGGAACTATTCCACCCACTATTAACCTGGATAGTCCTGATCCAAAATGTGACCTGTTCTACGTTCCCAATAATGCAGTTGAACGGCAGGTGGATATAGCGCTATCCAACACCTTTGGTTTTGGCGGACATAATGCTACCCTGATCGCACGTCGCTGGGATTAAAAAGATAGGAATCCATATTAATGGCTTTCGGTAACCTTTTCTCCTGGTTTCGCAGGCGGGGTGTCTCGAGGGTTCTGGTTGGTGCTGAAAGAAGCCTGAGGGATATAGAGAAGGTTATAGGGTATCGCTTTCGGGATCCTGATTTGCTTGCCAGCGCCCTTCGCCACCGAAGCATCATTATTGAAACCGGTGATCCAAGATCTGCAGCAAACGAGAGATTGGAGTTTCTTGGCGATTCGATTCTCGGAATGGTTGTAAGCGAACAGCTGTATAGCCGTTATCCCCAGGCACGCGAAGGATTTATGGCCAGGATGAAAAGCCTGGCAGTCAGCGGAAGGCAACTGGCCTCAAAAGCCAGGAGGCTTGAGCTCGGACGATATATGCAAATATCCGCCAATGAGGTCAGAAACGGCGGAAGATCTAGACGCAGCATTCTTGAAGATGGAATTGAAGCCCTTATCGGTGCAATTTACCTTGATGGTGGATTAAGAGCAGCTCAAAAATTTATAAGTGAATATATCACCTTCGATCTCGACAGGCGTTTGATCCGCGAGAAAGAGGGGAATTATAAAAGCCTGTTACTTGAGTATGTTCAAGGTAAAGCAAAAGGTCTTCCCTGCTACAGGGTGACGGGGGAAGAAGGTCCCGATCATGCAAAAGTGTTTCACGTTGAAGTTTTAGTTAATGACGCGTCTGTTGGGCAAGGGGCTGGGAGAAGTAAAAAACAGGCAGAACAGCAGGCAGCAAAAGACGCAGCAAACCACTTCGGAATAAATACATAACAATAAACCTGTGAGTGAGGATATTATGGATTATTTCCTGGATGATTTTCAGAAAGATCTGGTTAAGCAGGCAGCAAGGATTGGTAAAGAAAAAATTCGTCCTGTTGCAGCCAAGTACGATATAGAAGGTACATTCCCCTGGGACCTGGTAAAAGTTTTTGCAGACGCAGGATTCTACAGTATATACATCCCCGAAGAGTACGGTGGTTTAGGACGTGGAGTGATGGATCTTGTGCTGGTTACCGAGGAATTGTCGAGATATTGCGGTGGTATCGCCCTGGCGGTGGCTGCAACCGCTTTGGGTACTTTTCCGATCATTATCGGCGGCAACGAGGAGCAGAAGAAAAAATATCTGCCCAAATTAGCCAAAGGTGAAATGATTGCCGCCTTCGGATTAACCGAACCCGCTGCCGGAAGTGATGCCGGGAGTATCAGCACACGTGCCGAAAAGAAGGGCGATAAGTATATCCTCAACGGAACAAAGGTATTTATCACAAATGGTGGTAATGCAAAAGTAAACACGGTCATTGCGACAACTGATCCGACAAAAGGTACCAGGGGCGCTACCGCATTTATCGTTGAAGAGGGTACACCCGGTTTCCGTTACGGGAAAAAAGAAGACAAGATGGGTATCCGTGCGTCTTCAACCTGTGAATTGATTTTTGAAGACTGCGAGATCCCGGAAGAAAACCGGATTGGCAAAGAAGGTGAAGGTTTTCTGGTTGCAATGAGGACTCTCGATCGGAGTCGCCCTGGTGTAGCTGCGCAAGCTCTTGGAATTGCCCAGGGTGCATTTGACCTTGCCGGTGGATATGCTAAAACCCGCGAACAGTTCGGCCAGAGTATTATCAAGTTCCAGTCTTTGCAGTTTATGCTAGCTGATATGGCTGTTCAGATAGAAGCTGCTCGTGCAATGTTGTATTCTACCGCCAGGATGATTGATGCCGGGGTAAAAGATGTTGCCAAAGATTCATCAATGTGCAAAATCATGGCATCCGATACAGCCATGAAAGTAACCGTTGACGCAATCCAGATATTTGGCGGGTATGGATATATGCGTGACTACCCTGTTGAAAAATACCTGCGTGACGCTAAAATTACCCAGATCTATGAAGGCACCAACCAGATATTGAGGGTGGTAGTTGCCAGGAGTATAATCAGGGAGCTCTCAAAACATACTTGAGATATATAGCGATTTGATATTGCGGAATCGTCTTCGGTTCCGCATTTTTTTTAGTATGAAGTTGTAGTAGAATTCTGATGATTGTTTTCCGGATTCCGTTCTCGGAGTAATTGATGAAAGATAAAATAAATATTGGCGTTGTTGGGGCGACCGGATTAGTAGGAAAAACCGCTCTTGATGTTATCAGGGAATTGGAAATACCGGGTATAGATCTGTTTCCTTATGCTACTCAAAGAATCCAGGGAAGATATATTGATCATGATGGGAGGCGAATTGAAATAAAAACAATCCCAACAGAACCACCTCCACATCTTGATTACGCGCTTTTTTGTGCTCCTAACGATGTGGCGGCAAAGATTGTCCCAGGCTGGAAAACTGCCGGTATCAGGATAATTGATAATAGTTCTGTTTTCAGGATGGATAAAGACGTTCCGCTTGTCGTCCCTGAAGTTAACAGCGACAAGATACTTGAAGCAGATAATCTTGTTGCCAATCCGAACTGCTCAACCATCCAACTTGCTGTAGCACTTGAACCGTTGAGAAAACTTTTCGGCTTGGCGAGGATTGGAGTATCTACCTATCAATCGGTTTCGGGAGTGGGTCTGAACGGAATAAAACGCTGGCAGGAGGAAATAGAAGGGTTCCCGGAAACGGAATCACCGTTTGGGAAAACTATCCATGGCAATGTGGTTCCATTTGCCGGTTCAGCAAGTGAAGATGGATACAGCAGTGAAGAAATTAAACTGATGAATGAGTTGCCGAAAATCCTTGGTGATTCGAGTTTTGAAATCTCGGCTACAGTTGTACGAGTACCTGTAGAAGTAGGGCATAGCGAAGCTGTGGAAGTTGATTTAAATACCGAACCGGGTCTTGATGAAGTAGTTGATGTGCTCAACCGTAGCGAAGGTATAGTTTTTTACGGGAATGGTAATTTTCCTACACCATTGGAATTGAGCGGCAAAAATGAGGTGTTTATCGGCAGGGTGAGAAAACATCCATCAAGAAATAATACTTTCCTGTTGTGGATTGTGGCCGATAACTTGAGAAAAGGTGCTGCAACAAACGCTGTACAAATTATGCAACAGTGGATTAATAAAACTACATGATCTCAAGCAGTACTGCTGAATTTAATCAAAGAAATGATTTGAAATGCAATGATATTTCACCCAAGCCTACCTCGTTGGATTTAGTAATCCTTAATTTATCATTGGTTTGTGTCTCAGAATAGATCAGATGGAATATATTTACTCGGTATTTTCATCTACGGGTACATTAGTTGCACTGTAAAGCTTATTGACTTCCTTTTTGACTATACCCTTTATTACGCCAGGGAGGCGAAATAATGAATATCCGTTTTTCGCAGGTAATACTTTTCTTTTTAATATTTTTTATCCTGAATTCCTGCGGGGTCTATGCCCAGGGTGATATTCAACATTCCGATAAAAAGACACTCTTTATATTTCCCATCAGTTATGCATATAAAGCTAGAAATACGCCCGACAAACATAAAAAATGGCTGAGTGAAAAACTATTAAAAACCTTTGTCACTGATTTTGAAAGGTTTGATTTTGTTGAGATGCCTGCCGGATCAAACCTGGATGAATTTCTTGAAGACGCTGATAAATACTTGGGTGAGCATGCCAGGGAAATAGCTCAAAAATACGTTGATCGCGATGGCAGGATCAGGGAAGCAAGAGTTACGCTGGATGATCTAAAAAAAGCTGTTGAGAATGGATACGCGTTTGCTCCACGGTTTAAGAAAATTAAAAAAACCGAAACTAAAAAGGAGAAGAAGAAAAAGAAAGTAATTTCCTATGAAATAGATGCGCATTTCGATATCTATAGAACAGTTGACAGGAAAAAAATTGCAAGGATTAAGGGTAGTTCAAGCGGTGTTGGCGGATTATTAGGTATCTTCCATGGTTTTGTAGAAAACATTGGAATCTTTAATGATGATACCAGTCAGTTCCGTGCTACAGCTGAAGGGGTATACCAGGAGATAAAAACACGCATCAGGCAGATGGATGAATTCAGCCTGAAAGCACAAGTGGTTTCAAGCAATTTTAACAGTTTTAAAATAGGTATAGGTAAAGATTTCGGTGTAAAACTGGATAGGAGATACCGAGTCTGGGAACTGGATAGCGGGGGAAGAAAGTCAAAGTCAATCGCTTTTGGAAAGGTGAGAAAAATCCTTCCGAAGGAAAGCAATATCCAAATTCTTATAGGCACTGCTCCACGAGGTAGCCAGGTGATCGAGGACGCAAAGTTCGGTCTGAGTGTAATCCCTCATGTTGGGATGTTACCATTTGAAACAAAAGGATTTGATCAGTTTGGCGATGGATTTATCCTGCGTCTTTCTCCTGATGAGATTGCATGGACCTATGATCTGCCCAGGGATGAATCAGGATCGAAGTTCTCCATTGGGGTGAACCTTCAATACAATATCGCCTGGCTGACAGGACAAAGTGAACTTTACCTGACAATTGACGGTTCACTGGTGCCGATGATGGACCTGGCAGTGTATAACGCAATGCTTGGAATAGAGAAAAAATACTACTTCAGGAGGCTGGCTGTATTCGGAGCAGTGAAATATGGTATCTTTGGGGCAAATTTTAACGAAGTCGAATTCTTCGATGATCCCGATGTTGAAGAAGCCGCGGACGCTGAAATCTGGGGTGTAGGCGCAGACATCGGGGGTGAACTTTTAGTTACCCCCAATGTCGCATTACAGGCTCGACTTGGGTATATAGTGTTTCCCGAACAGACTGTACTGACAGCCTACGACTTCTCAGATAACAAGTTCAAGTCAGCATCAATCCGAGCCGTCGGACTCACATACAAACTAAGTTTACTCTTTACAATCTAACGCTGGTATTACAGCCGAAGGAAATTTGGCTATTCAGACTGCTCGTCAACCCGGTTATCAGCCGGAGCTTCCTCAGTCTGAGTATTTTCCCGGGAGCTTTCAGCCATCTCCCTGGCTTCAGTTGAAATCTCTACCCTGTCCTGGCCGGTAGTTTGTGTTGGAACAGCTGCTCCGGTTTCACGTGAACTCTGAATCTGCTGAGCCATAAAATTGGCTTCATAACCATTACTTTCAATTCCATTAACAGGCATCGGAATCTCCTTATCTTGTTCATCACTTTGTTGTCATCAATTTCATGCTGCCACATGAAACGTGAAAACCTTTAAAGCAACGCTTGTGCCAAATTGATTAAAACTGATTTTTAATAACTTGAAAATTTTTTAAATGGTATTGCAGTACGTTTTAGTTACAGTAATAGATTAACCCTATGCGATCAACATATTTTTTACTGCGTTATACAAATTATTGTTATTATAGATGGTAGAATCAAATAATGAAAAGATTATTGTAAATGGAATTAACAGATGATTTCGAAATATTAGAAGTGTTACTATAAAGTGTCAGTGTAAGATGTAGAAAATAAAGGTTATATGTGCGAAGTAAATTCAGAAAGGATACTAAAACGTCTCAATCTGCTGTTTTGGATAAAATTTCAACTAGTTGTAAAACGTTCTTATCTATATGTATTTTAGCCGGGTAGCCCTTTATCTAATTTTCTGGCACACCAATTGAATTGTAAAAAGTGAAATGGTGTGGCAGCACCAGGGCGATATCTATTCTAAGGAGAAATCATGTTTGACGGCATATCACGTATCTATTCCGGTCAACTCCAGCCGATCAAACCAAATCAGCAAACGGATAAAAAAGATCCTGTAAGCGCTGGAACGAAAAGCGAAGTATCCAGCCTTGTTCCCGAGCTGAAGGATAAAGTTGAAATCAGCGATGAGGGACGCAGAGCTTCCAAGACCGGCGGGTTGATCATTGAAACAACCTTACCACCGGAAGATTTTAAGGCTGTTACTGAAAACTGGTACAGCACCGGGTACCGTATAGCACAGGATTTGTCTGATTCGATGTAATACTCAATTTGATTCCACATTAATACCAGCACCAAAGCGATATTAATTCTCGCCTCATACTGCCACCTGTTAGTTCATTAATCATTCTGACCAGGATACCCATGTATTGGGATAAAAAATGGTCAACCGCACTAAGTAGTGATGATACATCCTAAGGAGATGGATGGTATGATTTCCGAAAGAAAGGAAACTATGCTGTTAATAACCTGTGGCAGCAGGCAGTGTTGTGCACACTCAAACAGCGATCACGTACGGTTGACCTCATATCTTATATCGGCAATTAAAGCCGGAACTTTAGCAAGTGGAGAGCATTATTATGATTTCTGATGTTCTCCAGGTAAGCCCTAGAGGGACCCGTTTCCTCGGCAGAAACCCATCACTTTCCAGGAACCTGGGACGGGAAGAAGAAAGCTACGGCCGATTTGAATCGGGTGATTCATATGACCGTGAAGCACATGAGATCGGCAGGTTCCGAGGTGTTTATCCTCGCTCACCTTTTTATACCAAACCGCTTGATCAATTCAGGGGATTAAACGATTCCAGCACTCTTTACCGGACACCGAACAATGGATATCACAAGGATGATCCTTCGCCTGGACTGCTCGATAAAAGTCATCCGTTATATGGATTTAATCCAGAGATCAGGGTAACGAGTGAAAACGAATTGTCTTTTAACAAAATCAACCAGGTAAATCCGCTAGATACTGCATATGCTTTTCCATCCAGCCAGGTAAGGCAATTATTGATCAGCTCGAATGACCTGAACGAGGCATATACTTCAGGGAATTCATCGAGAGATTATGCCCAGGAGAATGAACTATCCGCTTATGCGCAGAATGAAATTATTCCCGGTATAGATAAAAACAGGCTGCAGAGTGAACCCGACCTTGCGAGAATGATCCTTGAAAACCGAGGTGGTCTTCGTGAAAAACTTGATGAGGATAAAAACTTGAGGGAAGTGTTCGATATCTCCCAACTGGAATTTTTACTTGATCAAAGCCGGCAGCGTGTACGTGATGAATTGAGCGAAGAACTTAGGAATTCGGGTGATATCCTGGATGAAGATTTTATAGAGTATTACCCACTTGCCTCACTTAACCTGCTTAAAAATCCTGACCTCATCAGATGGGTGGAAGAAGATCGGGAAAACGCATACCAGTATAAACAGGACGCCGGAAGGACAGAAAAAATAGTCAAAGACAGCCTGGCTGAAGAGGCAGCAGATGAAGTCCAGGCTTTCCCATACTCTACCTCTTTTTTCGAGGGTAATGAAGAACTTGCCGAAGCAGTTTTATCCGATCGTTTAACCGGATATGATCACAAATTGGGTAGCTGGCTGGCTAGACAGGATTCTATCAGGCATGATAAATCTTTTGCGCCGGATATTGCTGAAAAATATTTAGCTGATACAGCAATACAGGAAACAGGGGGGAGTAGGCACCTGCCTGAACACCTGTTCGAAAATAACCCGACACTTTCAATAATGGTGCTGATGGACAGTGATCTTGCAGAAGATTTAAAAAATGATTCTATGGCAGTGAGAATCTCATACCCGGACAGGAATAAACTGGACAACAGGACAATTGCCTACAGGGCTTTTGGATTAGGACTTGCAGACAGGAAATATGGTGAATTTATCAGATATATATAGATGAGGATACTATGGTAATGCCGGTAACTCCAAAGGGTGCGTTAATCCCCCGCAATCCTGTTAAATATGAACATAGTGAAGACCTGGAAGATGAAAATGATGAACTGAAAGGAATCAGCAGTTATGCACCTCCCGGCGCTACTGTCAGGGCACGGGTGAGACGACTGGGAGACAATGGTGAAAAGGAAGTAAGTCCCGTAACTGATGAGTATGACCGTCGAATTAATTCCACACGGTTACAAAACGGAAAACAGGGTAAAAGCCAGAAAAAATACATAGTTCATGTTGAAGCAGAGGTTAGTTTCACAGGTGATTTCCCGTCAAAAGAATTAACAATACATACAACTACAAGTATTTTACCAGGTGATAAAAACAGCGAGGAAAGAGAATGATTCCTTCAACCATGCCTTCGATGTCCCCCGACAGCACTGCCAGGGATACTCTCTTCAGCAAAGTTCATGAGGGTATTGAGTCGTTAAAAACGCAGCTGGTGAGTGAGCAGAATGCAATTCTGATAGAGACAGGTTACAGGCCGATGAGAGTCCTGGCGGATTTTGGTCCCTCAACATCAGGGATTGGATTGGGAGAATATGTTAATTTGCTGATTTAAGTGTTTGTGATCTTAACTATTATCTGTGAACAGTGAATGTTTGTCGATTTTGGCTTGAGTAGGTTTCAGGGCAGATGGAGAAAAAA
This sequence comes from bacterium, assembly GCA_028278125.1. The sequence continues at coordinate 11,592 of JANQEY010000206.1, forward strand.
TTATGGAAAAAGTAAATTTCAGCGGAACAGCAGCAGAACCGATTTTCGGGATGCCGGATCAATGGGAGCCTCCGGTTCAATACCCGGACAATGGCAAGGATCAGATAACCTTCCATGATACAATTCATGACCTGGAGCTTCATGCACAATCACGAGATATGGTTTTAGGCATAAGCGTTACCGTGAATAATTCAACTGGAATATTGAATCAAAACAACGATAATCCTGAAAAAACATCGTTGCGGAATTCTCATGGAGTAAAGGGAAATAAGGTAGATCTTTTCTACTAGTTACAAGTTCACGATTGAGAGGTATATCATGCTGGATCCAGTAACAAGCAGGACATTTGAGGCTATTCAGCCATCATATCAATACAATACTCCTGAAATTAAGAGTAGTGAGATAAGAGCTGAAGTAACCCTGCAGGCGCAGTCAGAGGAAATGACCGCACTTCGTGAAGAGAATGACGGTCTTGAATCAGACAGGATGGAATCGATAAATCAGCTTTACGAGGGATCCGAAGAGATTGTTGATGAGTCAAAAAAGTTAACCATACCAGGACCAGCCAGCCAGGTAGACCAGGAGAAAGTGGAGCTCAAAGGTTCATCAGAGTTGATTTCCACAAAGGGGAACTCGATTAACCTCTTTGCGTAAACAGTCTGCTCCACATTAAGTTTTTGAGCAGAATTTGCCTCTGTTTTTCAGGCTATAGATACGATTAAAACCTGGTTGTTCACCAATACTCCGTTTTAGTTGTATTTTAACAAACTTTTATAATTGATTAATGATTCCAGAGAGCGGAGAGTTAGGCAAGGTTAACATTGAAACAGAGGTCAATATCTTTTTATTATAAGGGATTTTTTATTGTTTTGATATTTCTATCTATAGGCCTGGGAAACCACATTCCGAAAACACTCTATTCCGTTAAGAAAATTCCTTTGATACTTGGCATTTAGCATCACATATAATTAAATTTAAAATTCCAGGTATTCCAACCCGGAAGGTTCTGTATCAATATTATGATTTTGCGTGACTAGCGTTTCATCGGTCCTTCGTGATCAGCTGAAATTACCGGGATGCAAATTTTAAACTGAATATAATGATATATGGTTTCAGGTTATAGAACGGATTTAGTTCAGCATAAATTGATTTTGAACAATGGTTTTTGAGAGGGATTTACGACAACAGCTTACCTTGAGGAGGTTCCCATGAAATGGGGCTACGTTTTAGCTGTGTTCATATTGTTGGTGGGTAGTGCTTTCGCCCAGGCTCCGGAATTAGTTTCTGCAGTATCCAATCATCCACTGCAGGTTTACAGCCGCGAAATTACTGACGATGGTTTGAGAATCAGCCTCGAAATCGATGAACCAAGATGGGAATCGATGGGTGAAGAAGAAGGTGCACCGGTTCGTGCTGATTTTCCTGCCCTGAGTGGATTGCTTGAGGTTGAAGGATATCCCGTAGTTCCTACAACTGGAAGATTATTCAGAATACCACCGCGCAGTGGTGTTGTTGTTGAAGTGATAGATGCCGAGTATGAAACATATTCCGAGGTTGATTACCTGGCATATCTCGGCGAACATGGCTATGATGGCTATGGCGAAATAGAAAATCCCGAAGATTCCTGGTATCCCGGTGTACTTGCGGATGTATCAGCTCCAGCGAAAATGCGTGCATTCCGGGTTTGTAACCTCCATACATATCCTGTACAGGTAAACATGGCACGACAGGAAGTGCGTGTCTACAGTAATATTGAAGTTGACATCAGGTTTGAAGGGACTGATGAGAGAGCCGCACTTGATGGCTGGCCTACAGAAATCAGTTCAACCTTCCTGCCCTGGTATCGCCAGTTCCTGGACTGGGATGATAATGAGCTGGATGATTATACCCTTTACCGTGGGAATGTCCAGGTAGTAATGGAAGACCATGACACTTTGTGGGATGCTCTTGAACCTTGGATTGAATGGAAAAGGCAGAAGGGCTGGGAGTTGGAATTCCTTACAGATGATGATGTAAACAGCTGGACAGCCAGCAATATCCGCAATGAATTGCGTGACCGGTTTGAAGAGGCAGAAACCAAGTTCGATTACGTAATTCTGGTTGGTGATTATGGTGGTAATCCAACTTATGAAGTTCCCGGTGGTGCGGATACACCGGTGGTTGGAGCAGGCTATGGGTACTTCTCCGACTATTACTACCAGAATATGGATGATGATGAGGACCCCCCGTACCAGGATGTTATTGTTTCACGAATCAGTGTACGTACTGAATCTGAAGCTGCAGAATATGCTAACAAGGTGATCCTTTACGAACGTGATCCATATATGGATGAAACCGACTGGTATTTGCGTGGTGTCGGAATGGCAGTTTGGGATTATGCCGGAACATCTTCGATTTCAACGGCAGAATATGTCATGGGAGAGCTGGACAGGATCGGGTACACCGATACACCAGTACATGTATCCCAATTCGCAAACCAGGCTGGATGTATTTCAGATATTAATGATGGAGTAACATATTATCATTTCCGCGGTGGAATTGGCGCCGGTTTAACATTAAGCCAGGTCAATAACCTCAATAATGACTTTAAACTCTGTGTTGCCGTTGAACCTACTTGTGGTACTGGTAAATGGCCGCAGGAAAACTCAGCGATTTCAGAAGCATGGATTCGCGCAGGGACAGTGAACACTCCAAAAGGTGGAATTGTCGCTTTCGGTCTGGCAACAAACCAGACTCATGCTGCATTGAATGGATTACTGGCAACCGGTGCGGCACATTCTGTCATTACCATGCGTCTTCCTGAGCTTGGACAGATGGTTTGGGGAAGTCAAGCCTGGTTGTATCATGCTTTTGCCGATTGGGGTACATATTACCTTAATTTTGCCCAGCAGTGGAACATGATGGGTGATCCACTCTGCTGGTTATGGACGGCAATTCCGGAAGAAATAAATGTTGATGCTATTGATACAATTGAACTCGGTTCAAATTCTCACATAATAACAGTTACTGATGATGAAGATAATCCAATAGAGGGTGCCTGGGTAACCCTTTATAAAGTGGACGACGATGAAGATGTTGTTGTCCACAAACTGACAGGACCTGACGGCATTGTTACACTTGATTTCCCGGTTCGTTATGCCGGTGATGCTATGCTGACGGTTACCGTCCAAAACTGTATTCCCAACCGTACCGAAATTACAGTAGTTGATCCGATCAGCCGTGTTGGTTACGAAAACATTATTTTTGTTGACAATGGTACCAGCGGAACCATCGGTAACAGCAATTCCATCCCCGAAGCCGGTGAAACTGTTGGGATTCGTATCGGCGCCCGTAACTACGGTGAAAATGCCGAATCGAACATTACCATAACTGCTACATCCGCAGATCCCTTTATCAATGATATTAATGGTGAAGTACTGATCGCGAACGTTGGCGCTGGCAACCTCGTTACCGGTGATAGCCTCCTTCTCGTTGAAATATCCAATGAAGCACAGCACGATTGGAATGCTGTCCTGGATATTACCATCGAGACAGACCTGGATACTTACACTGATAGTTACCAGCTACTTTTAAACGCACCAAAATTCGGTGTGGTGATGCTGGATGGTAACGAAAATGTGGAACCCGGTGAAACCGGTACTGTCGATATAACGATAGTCAATTTTGGTGGCAGTAACGCGCAAACCTCAACGGCGGTATTGAATATTCTCCATCCATATGGTAACGCGATTGAACCGACTGGAGATTATTCCGCGATCAATATCGGGGGTGAAGCGACCGCTACATTTGAAGTAGCCTTACATCCGGAAGCCTATAATGGATGCTTGACTACGGCTGAATTGATTATAACAACAGCAGACAACAAAGTGGATACCACTCATTTTTCACTGATGCTTGGAGAAAGGGAATCTACTGATCCGACCGGCCCATGTGCATACGGTTATTATGCATTTGATAATACCGATACGGACTATTTCCTCTGCCCGGAATATGACTGGGTGGAAATCAATCCGGATGAACCAAATAATGACTATGATGGTGAGGATACTGAAATTTATGATCCGGGTGATGACCAGGATGATGCTTTAATGTTCGAGCTCCCATTCCCGGTCCAATATTACGGCGTAGAATTCGATTCCATAACGATCAGTTCAAATGGTTGGGCGGGATTTGGCAATCAAATGGCGTTTATCAACAGGCCAAGGGATTATCCCGTTCCCGGTCCTGATGGTGCTTACAACATGCTGGCACCATTCTGGGATGAAAGACTAGTCTCTGGCAGTTCAGGTGTTTTCCATTATTATGACGAACCAAACGGTAGG
>JANQEY010000216.1 GCA_028278125.1 bacterium
GTATGATGGTTCCGGTGAATGGTGTGAGCTATATGTGGAGTGGCCATATTAACTGTTTTACGCTTCCTACTTAGAAGAATTTGGGCGATTGCAATATCGCCCAAATTCTTCATTATAATCTTGCCCGAAATGGAGATTATTGTGAAATATTTAGTTTTATTAGTCCCATTGCAATTGTTGTTCTCCAACATTGGAATCGCAGATATCTTTCATGTCCCTGAGGAGTATGAAACAATTCAGTCTGCCATTGACAACGCCTTGGATGGTGATTCTGTTGTTGTTAATAGTGGTACCTATACCGAGAACATATTCTTTTCCTATCAGTCGCTTACCCTTGGAAGTCGTTTTCTGATCGATTTAGATACTACTCATATAGCCAACACACTCATTCAACCAGTGGAAAACAGCTTTCAATCCATTATAAGAACCTGGCTGAGTCTCGAAGATACATTAAAACTGAGCGGTATTACCCTGACTGGTGCAAGACTACATGCAAATGTACGTGACAGTCTGCAGGCGGGTGGTGGGTTGTATGTTTACGGAGGAAATTTAGATATTGACAACTGTGTTTTTGCCGACAATGTTGCATTCCAAGGGGGAGGGTTTCTTTCACGAGAGGCGCAAGTAGTAGTGACCAATTCCGTTTTCACTGAAAATCTAATGAGTGCGAGCGGTGGTGGATTTATAATGCACTATGATCTGAGGGATCGTTATCCTGTTTATCTGGAAATCAACAATAATTATTTTGCACGAAATAGTGTCGTTGATACTATTTATATCAATAATACAGGAGGTGGATTTGCGGCTGGGGCTAATGTTTTTTATGGAAACATCACAGACAATATGTTTGTTGAAAACTATGCTGGTTCTGCTGGTAGCGCTGCCTTTGTTGGGTGTTCATTTACTCAGCCTGAAGTAGAATTGGAAATATCGAGAAATAAATTTTTTCATAATGAAGTCATGTTCAGTGCATCTATCGCAGTTGGTGGTATTGGAAATTTAACCTTTACGCACAACGAATTAGTTGGAAACAGATCTTACCAAGTAGATGCAGGTGGATTTTATTGCGCCAGCAATACCCATACTGAAATTGCCTACAACAGGTTTATTGGTAATTCGGGAATTTTTGGCGGGGCAATTATCATGAAACGTAGTGGAATCATTCATGATAATATCTTTGTATCAAATTCTGGAAGAACACAGTCAGCCATATTCTTAACTTCCAACAGGGGTGATGCAGGGGAAGAGGTTATCATAGAACGGAATATTTTTACGGGTCATCATTACAACGAAGAAGATACCCTGCAGCGACCGGATTATTACGTTGCTGCTGTCAGCGTCAGGCCTGAAGGGAATATACTTCATCTGCACGAGAACGATTTCATTGACAATCAGAAATATGCTGCGGGTTTAGGTGAAGTCTGGTATGTCGGTGTTATAAATGCTGAAAACAACTACTGGGGTCATCCAAGTGGGCCTTATCATCCTGATGAAAACCCGGCAGGTTTAGGTGATACAGTACGAACGAATATCAGTATCCTGCCATTCTCCAACACGCCTTTCACCGCCCCACATTCTATCTCGCTTTATTTACCTGAAGACGAAAGACACAGTCAGCGTCATGATGAGTTTTTCATGTGGAGCCGGGCAGTTGATGTAACAACTTTAGAACCAATTCAATATTACGTTCAACTGTCTGCAGATGACTTATTCAACGATCCAATCGAACATCCGGCTCGCGAGGATACTTCACTTGTAGTAAACGATCTCGATTTCGAACAGTTGTATTATTGGCGTATCCGGGCAGAGGATTCGTTTGGGTTGAGTGGATATTCGGA
>JANQEY010000295.1 GCA_028278125.1 bacterium
GTCTTTTCTTCGGGCTGTTGAGGTTCTTCTTCAGGTAGAGGGTCTTCTCTGAATTTCTCATCAATATTAATGAGTAAATTCTTTATAGTTTCACGCTTAATCGTTGGAATACCTTTACTGGGAAGATTAAGGTTCAAATCACCTGGGTTTCTTTTGCTGTTCAGCAGATAGACGGTTCCCTCGTCTACTTTATATTTATGAAGAAACATTATTTCTCCTCTCTGGTATAAACTCTTTCAACAGAGGATTTTATGATATAATCTGAACAGATATCGCCAAAATCCCTGAAGACTTTATTATACGCCTGTACATCGGTCAGCCCTTCTTCCTGACACATACTGATTTTGTCCACCAGTTTATCAATAACCTTGGTAGCAAAAGTATGGGCTATGCGAATAGCCATCTTATTCATCTCAGAGGCCATCTTAGGAACAAGGACGCGTTTCAAATCACGGCTTGGTGTTATTCTCTTCGGTATAGAACCGTTATTCTTCTCACTCAGGCTCTTCTCATACGAACCATACCCACGGTCAACAAGAGTCGTGGGCATCCCGTACACAAGCGGATTAACCTTTACAAGAGTTTCCGGACTTTCAGGTGTATTAGCAAAAGGCCACTGAACCCATACTTTGCTCGTGGCCGGTATGATATGCGTTACTACACCGGTATAAGGAGTGACGTTCCAGTCCGTAATGAACTTACGGACGCAATCCCCTACCTTGAAAGCCTCTGGCCCTACCATCGAAGGGTATAATGCGGGCATTGGCACCTCCTATCAAAAAAAGACAAGAAATAATTTAGTTTTTATTATTCCTGTACTTTCTGATAAGGAGCACTGGCTTTCTTGATCGGAACGGGGTTCTTTTTCTCACCCATTACCTGCTCGAAATTACTCTTGTTGAAATTGTCCATGTAAGGCTCATCAGCTTCACGCTTGCGGACGTTGTAATTGAAACGGCCTGCCATGTAACTGGCTTCGTCGGCATCATACTTCAACGTGGTAGCTTCCCGACGACCTTCGATAACATCCGAAATCTTGTCGATTTCCAAAGCCATCTCGGGAGAAATGCTCTCGATTTCATCAGCTATCTTGTCCAGTCTTTCTGCGTACTCGGACGCATTTTTAAGGGCACTCATATCTTTTCCTCCTGCTTCTTTTTGTTCCAAATCTGCTTCAGTTTTCAATAAAGTTTTTACTCTTCCCAGAACTTTGTCTTGTACCTTTCCACTTCCATCTGGACCTTCCATAGGATCCCAACCAGCAATAGAAGTCACAGACTGACTTTCACTGAATTTGATAAGGTGATCACCTTTTTTCCCGGAATGGGTATAGATTTGATAGAACATATCTATCTCCTTTCTATTTTTTATCTTTTTTGATTACGTTTTTTCCTTTTTCACGAACAATCAGCGGTACACCGGTCTGTCTCACCCTCTGCATAACCCGCTGTTTCATCGGTATTTCCTTCCGGGTCAGACCCAACTGCTTCAGGATATGAGGCTTCACCGCTACAGGCTTCTCTTCTTTCTTCTTCTCTTTCTTCTTTTTTGCCTGAACACCGGGAGCCTTCATCTCATGACGGTTCGGTGGCATCGGAATAGCCACGGCTACCTGAGGAGCAAGCATAGCATTCACTAAAACCCCAAAACGACTGGCATTCACTTTACCGTCGAAAAGACCGTTATCGTAGGAGCGGATTGCCAGGTTCAAGGCATCCTCCGCCGCCACTTTGTCATTGTATTTCTTAAGTATAGGGTTTATAAGTGTTTGCGCATATTTAACTAAGCGGTTATAGTCTACATCACTGAAATCATTAGGACCTTGGTAAGGGCGCGTGTTGTCATGTCTTTCAACACTTTCATTGACAACCCGGTTGTCATAATTGAAATATTTGTATGCATTATGCCTTACTTCAGGGAACTGACTTTTATATTTCTGAACCACATTCGGGACTAATAGAAGCAATTTCATAGTTAAATACCTTCAATTATTATTGTTGCCTAAAAAATCATTATTAATAGATTATCACAAGTACTGCACCTTCAATTCTCTATCTACAAAACTTTTAGCTACTCTATGAGCCATCTTTTTTTCTTTTTCAGAAGCAAATACTTTCGGCACAAATAAAGCAGACATACCAGCAAGGCAACCTACTATTATCCCTAAAATACCGCCCCCTACTTTAGCTACCATACTTGGTTTCACATCTATATTCATCTTTTCTATCTGACTTTCAACGGATCCTCCTGTACCCTCACCTACAACATCGGACACAAGATTTCCAAGTCCCATAGAAACTGCCATGGTACCCCCAAGAGCTGCTAAAATCTTTCGGTCAATCACATCTCCTGCATACAGCATGACAAAGTTATCTATAAAACCGAAAATAAATCCCTTAACAAAAGCAGGGGCTGCACCTAAAATGAATCTTTTTAAAGGCCCTGCTTTTGTACCTGTGGCCTTTTCACCCCCATCAATTAATCCCTCTACTATATGTGATTTTATCCTTTTTTCAAACTCACTTAGTGTCTTTTTATCGAGATTCTTCTTTATTTCTCCCCATGTTAATTTATCTACTTCCTTTTCTTCCGCCGCTTGCTTCTGGAGAGCTACTTTTCCAGCTGTATTTATCTGTTCACCTAATTCTCTTCCAAGGGCTTCAAGTTTTTTATCGCCCTCCAAACGCTTCATTATGGCATCCCGGGCAAAACCTTTCGCTTTTTGTACAACAGATTTAAAAGTTCCTTTTAATTTCTCAAATCCCTTCAGCAGGAATTTTTTTATATCGAAGGCATCTTTTTGCATTATGACTCATTATCAAGGAATCGGGCTACAACGTTCCGGGCGAAACGACTGTTTCCCTTGGGTTTCAGCTCCTCAATCATTTCCGACAGATCATCTACTTTATTCTTCAAAGTCAGGGCCATCTCAGATGATTCATTTATCAGCTTTCTGATATTATCACGCTCATCCTTTTCAATTGAACCGAGCCCCTTCTTTATTGGCATCTTAGAAAATTTCCCAAGACACTCGGTTAGCTCTCCCATAACTTTAAGAGATTTATTAACTTTCGCTCCTAAACCTTTTTTCTTCGGCATATTTTTCCCTCCACATAGATTACAGAGGCACTAAGAATTAAGAGATTATTAAAGAATTGTTATCTTCGCCTGTTGACCAGACACATAATTCTGCTACGGGGTGATTCACGTTAACCCCTATATTCTCAGTAGAGGCGTAATATGTTAAACCATCTGAACCGGTTGTTGTCGTCGCAGAATTAAACATGATTTGATTTGGATATTGATTTGATTTTATGTAGATTTTACCCACTTCGGAGGGAGTGAGGGCCTTGTTATAGACCCTCACATCTTTGATAGAGGCTTTTTTCTTTTCTTTCTTCTTACGTTCTTTCTTTTGTTTCTTTCGGAGTTCCTTCATATTATCAGGCATCTTCTGATAATCATTCCCCTCTTCACGGTATTTTTCCATGTAAACCTGCATGAAATCAGAACGGTTGGTCTTGTTCTGTATATTTTTTCTCCGGCGCGGAGGCTTCACCTTCGGCTGTGACCTGAACTTCACCGTCACTTCACCCTCGGCTACATCTTTTGCAAGTTTACGAATATAACCATGAATAGAGTATAACATATTAAACCTTATCGAAAATTTGTTCAACTTTCTCAGGATGCTCTGAGAAATATTTCATAATCTTAGCCAATTTCTTCTGGTGCTCAACCACATTACTGAACCGTGACGCACCCTCTTCGGCCGGGGCTTCCTCCTTCGGCGCCATCTGCAACTTCAGGTACTCAGCAATCTTCTCAGCAACATTCGTATTATCAACCAGAGGAGCAGCCACATTGGTATAGACATTCCTCATCACCTCATTGAATAGACTGTCGTTAACCGTAAACAGATCCCGCTCAATCTTATCCCGAGTCGCATCCGGGTCAATGTTAAGGATATCCAGTATGAGGTCAATAGAAACTGAACCCTTCTGATACAGCTGAAACGCCGCATCAAAGAACTGCTCATTATCCCGAATAGCCAGACGAGTGAAACTGATTTTCGGATAAAGCAGAACTTCATTACCGTAATCATCATATTCCACAAAGCCCTTTTTCTTGGCAATCGGCTTAAACAGATAATTTTCAATATATTCCTGAATCACTTCCCGGAACAGAAGATACATAGTATTCATTATCTCCAGAGATATCTTACTGCCAGTGTAAGTTCCCTCACCAGTCAGCACTTCCCGGGTCACACCGAGACCGGCAAGAAGCCTGTTCAGTGAACTCTCCATCTCAGCTTCAACATCCAGAAGACGACCACTGGAACCCATTTCCTCCCAGTGTATTTCATAGTTGGCCACGATACTGAAATCAGGATCCACCAGAGCCAAGTCAACCTGTTCTCTCAGATTATCTACGTCATCCTGATTCAGATCCTCAGCCCACACAATACGCATAGGAGTCATGTGACGGGATGCAATAGATGTCTGGGCCTGCCTAAGCTTATCCATCAGAATAAGGGTATTTATGCACCTTTCAACAATGGATACGCCGAGAGGCTCATACTGGGATTTCTTTCTTGCCAGATGATAAACATGAGAACCGGTATTCGGATCGGTATCCAACGGAATCACACCGCTCTGGCGGACTTTCTCCCTCAATTCCCGGGAAATAGAATAATCAAGTTTCTTGGTAGGGTCAGTAGGATCAAGCGGTACATCTGACGTTAGGAATTTCCTCGTCTCAGGATCGGGCATGTATTCAATGGCGACTTCATCCGTAAGGGGAAGCTTCCTTACCCTAACCTGGTCAGGAGGAAGGATAAGGAGTTTCTTCCAGCCTTTATAGAGAGGATTTTTATCATTGATTTCATATTTATCCTGCAAAAGCTGGCTACGCTGTTTTGCTTCCTCTTTCTTTGAAGACAGTTCATCAGGCGCAATGCTTTCCTTCCAGTCATCCTCTTCAGCGAAAATGAAGCAATTATGAGTACTAAAACCTGCAACTTGATAAGTATGGTCTTCTTCTATCTCAAAATTATACACCAAATCATTGTATTCTTCTGTCTTAATATCCTTGATTTTAAAAGCAAGTCCCGCATCCGTCCTAATCCAATATCTCTCCATCCTCGAGAATTGCGCATCAGAAGGTATTTCTTTTGTTGAATGTTGCGTTATAATTCTACTGGATTCCTCATCAGAAGTTATTATAGTATACATCTTTTTTGAGATAATATCATTTCCTTGAGGTAATGTTACATTTCTTTCTCTTCCCTCATTATAACTGATAATTACACCACATTTTAGAGCGATATCCCTCACACCATCCATTACTGAACGGGAAGCCATCGAAATATTTACTATAGTATTTTTTTTCTCTCCACTATGACTAACACACCCATCAGAATCAACCATACCAGCAAGAAAATGTTTCAATTTTTCTTCAGGTAATTGAACAAGCCACTCAGGAATTCTTTTGTGATTTTTGCCAAAAGATGTTTCACCAAAATTCTCTGCCCACCATTCAATAAAGGCAGGGTTAGAAATAACTCTTAAGAATATCTGATTATTTGATTCCCACTCAGTCACACAATCAGAACTGAATATCTTATTGAGAATTTTCCGGATACGGTCTACACCCTCAAAGTCCTTATCAATAACAATTTGCCATAGACCTCGGCCCCATGTATCTCTTTCAGAATCACGAGCCAAAGTACCATCACCCAACCAATATCCAGCAAGATAAGCAAAATCATTATCGATCTCAATACCGTCTACAGCTTTCAAAAATTTTGTTTTATGTATAGTGTATGTATCTGTTACTTCTACATAATCATCATTTAGAGGTAACCATTTTACTTGAGAACCCTTCTGAAAACCAGAAGCCCCTATTCTCTCATGGAATTTAACACTTAACTCTTTCCCCAATTTATAAATGACATTATTCAGAGTAGAAAGAGGAACATCAAAATCTTCTGATAATTGTTTTCTCGTTTTTATTGTAGGTTCCGATAATGAACTAAGCCATGAAATTAATTTTTTTCTTGCTCGAACAGCTATAGGGTTTCTCGGATGAGGCACTTTAAAATTTAATTCATAGCCTTTTTCAACTTTTTTATAGCTATTTACATATTCAAAAGCTATATATTCGGTATCTTTTATTTCTGTAGGCCATGTTACTCTTACATAATCATTTAAAGATAACTCTTCTGCCTGGACAAAAATAAACTCATCATCTCTCAGTATTTCTATTGGGTGTTCTTCAGATACAGGAAGTTCTCGAAAATCCTTCCAACATTTAATATTAAGTATCTGCTCTGAAGGTCTCGAGCATTTTTTCAGCACTTTCCTATACCGCCCCTTATCTGTTAATAATAAATCACCTATATTAACATCTTCTGCTCTTTTTAATCCAAAGGGTGTTTTAACTAAAGCACGATCAGCAAGGCAGTTTCCAAATAAATAATATTCATGAGTGATTTCAATGAGGGTCTTAAAGAGCTTCATATCTTCACACATTTTCTGGAAGAATTTAAAGACATAATCATTCTGATGCTTATTCTTACCTTTGGGAGGAACGAGACGAAGTTTTGACAGAGGAAGCGTTGAATGAATATCTATCGCCTGACCTATTATTTCATTCGTGTTATAGAAGAAGCGATAAAAAGCCCGACGTTCACGTAGATTTTGGGGCTTCTCAAGAAAGTCTGTACTTAACTGGGGAGAATAAAATTGTGAGGTACCGCTGTCAAGAACATCGGTTCCCGTCCGGAAACTGAAACCACCCATCGAAGTCGTTGTAGCGTATCGCCGTGCCCTTTTTTCGTTATCAGTAAGGTTATTTGTTACTTTCGGATTTACATCCGTACTGATAACCTGTCTCTTTGGCTTCGCTGCTTGATCCTTCGCAGTGACCACCCGTATACGTCTTTTAGCCATCAACTTCCTCCGCTATTTCTTCCGGTTCAGGTATGGGTTCCGGTGGTGGAACTTTCGGTGTTATCTTTTTCTTCCGGGCTTTCTTTACCGGAGGTTTCGGTATATCCTCTTCGACAAATTTATACTTCGACATTGACCGCAAATTCGTTATCCCTCTTACGAGAGAACCAGCCACATCCCTGTTTCTTCTTATGATTTGTACCAGTCGATAAAATTCTTCCAGACCTTCCATGGAACCCCGGGCAGCAGTTCTTTCTGTCATGAGTTGCATATTGCCCTGACGGTGCAAATCCTCGTAATTTATTAAAAATGTCTTCAATCTCTTTTCTAAATCAGTGCCTTCCTTTTGAATAGCTTCCATCAATTTATTCAAGTCAGCCATTTGTGAGCAACCTTTCTCGCCATCATAAGGCGTTTAACTTGCCGGCTCACTTCAGACCTGAAAGTCTCATCACCTGGGTTCCTACAAAAGAGCCCCTTTCTATCCAATATCTCCTTTAAATCATCCAGTTTCCCGGGACTTAGTTTTACACCTCTGCACTCTTCAGCAATAGACTGCAGATAACCGTCCATGTCTTGGGCACCTGGCATAAAAGGATTTGGGGCTTGGTCAAACCTATTGTCATAGTAATACGGTATTGACTGTTCAGGGTCTTTCAGATCACCGGGCATATGTTATTGACCTTGTGGTTGAGGTTGCGCAGGCTGTGCCGGTGGAGGCGCACCCTGTTCCTGCTGCTGTTTACTCATTCTGTAGATATTCAATGCAAAACGAGCCTTCTCAAATTCCAACTCGTGTACTCTTACGGCAGCTTTGCCTTCTTCAAGTTTAGCCAGCCGTATTTTTTCATCAAAAGACAACATCTCACCGTTATAATCCACAACTTGCTGTTCCATAAACACTCCATTTGTTATTTGTTATATAGATTTTTTGTTTATACTCATGGTATTTGTATTAGTAGATTATTAATTTTACTGATTATTCTGTTGTTTCTCCATCGAATTCTTCTTCATCCCTCATAGCCTCATCCTTTGTCCTATGAATTATGCCATCCTTATGATGAGGCGGACTATAAAGGGTATACATCTTTAAATCTTTTTCTCCCGTATTCGTTACATTATGTTTTGCACCTGACGGAACTATAACTGAAAAACCATCCGATACGGGGTATTTTTTGTCATTTATCGTTACCTCACCAGTACCTTCTTCAAACCGGAAGAACTGATCCACGCCGTGCACTTCATCACCTATGTCCTCACCGGGCTTCAAGTTCATTAATACCAGTTGAGTATTATTTCCTGTGTAAATTACTTTCCTGAAATTATTATTATCAATGGTATCTTTCTCGATATCAACAGAAAACCCTTTAGCAAGGTTTGAAAAATGGAGAGAGGCGGCCTTACATGAAAGCCGCCGTAACTCTTCAGTTAATGTTCTATACATTCATTCTCCTAAAATTGGTCTATAGAAGATGATTCACTTCCCGAAGTGAAATTAAGTGTAATCTTTGACTGGTCAATATATTTAACCAGAATATCATTACCGACAGTGACCATGCTCGGCTTGTCCTCTAAATCATCGATATCTTTGTGCGACGGTCTATCGAACAATTTCGACTTCGCACTATTGGAACCGTAAGAGGAATCAGAAGCCCCTATAGCATCGATAGCAAAAGCAAGTCCCGCCAGGTAATTAAAATCAGCCATGTCCTGTGCATTGGCATCACCGTTATTAACGATACCCACCGCGGCCAGATGAATCTCATAAGTGAAACGCATTAAAGCCGCTTTATCCCCACGAGCAAGGACATCATTACGCGGGGCATAGTTACCTGTGTAAGAATCTGTGTTCACAGAAAAACTCTCCAACAGATACCAGTCATCACTGTCCAGATTCGAGATAAGCTTGTCTGGATTGTAAGTAGCATTCGGATAACTCGGGTCATCTGCCGTACCGAGAACATGGTCTATGTTCCACGCATTGGCAAAACAGATATTAGCGTTTTCCTGGCTATGGACGAAATCGACTCTTTCATTGAACTCTGCCCGCTTTTTACCATAGTCATAACCGGCTTCATCCAAGAAAATACCGTGCACTTCCAAGTCCTCCCACTGACTGGTTTTGGTCTTGAAGTCACTGATACTCTGTTTTACGGTCACATAACCGAAAATCAAAGCCGTGGGGTTCAACTCTTTAATCCGTGGGATTATGACCTGAGTATTAGCAAAATCGCCATGACTCGGGTTCTGAACTCCGTCTCCGAAAACCAGAACATCGAATCGAGCCATTGACTGAGCTACCTTCTCATTGTCCCATCCGCACTCACTGCTCTCATAGGCATTAAGCCATCCGTAGTAAATCAGCAGATTCGCAGGTCTTAACATCTACACCTCCTGTTAGACGTTCATGATACAAACAAAGTTACTGGCACTCGCCAGCGTGGTTATAGTATTGGATCCATCTACTCTTTGGGTTCTTATTCTGAACTTCACCGTACCGCTATTTTGCTTATCAATCTGATAAGAAGTCATGGTTACCGTTGAAGACCAACGAGCCGAATTATTCCTGTCATAGGCAAAGCAATCTGTTCCCGGAATGACAGCATAACCACCGCCTGTATCCACTTCAATCCAAGCTTTTGTTATAGACCTCGCACTTCCAGATGAAACATAATACCCTATTTTTGCTGTTAGTAACATATCATGGCATTCAGGAGGTATTACTCTTGAAGGAGGTAATTTTACTGTCATTTCCCCAGAAGATAATGATGTGTAGCTATTTAAATAGCGGGCAGTATCGAAGGCAACTACAACTTCTGTATCACCAACAGTCAAACCTCCCGTTGCATCATATATATCAAATAAAATCTGCATAATCTTATTCCTAATATTTTGTTATTGTTGACGTTTGATTATTACTATCAGAGAAATCCAAAGTGAATCTGCCGTTTTCTACATATTTATGATAAACGTCTGAATCTCCAACATCTTGCTGAACATTACAATTCAATCTATAAACTACGCCCATATGAGATACATCAGGCCGTCCATAATAATTCACCGTTGCCGAACTGGCCCCGTAATTAGTATCCGAAGTACCATGAGCTTCCAGTGAATACATCATGGATGAGATAAAACTGAACTCTGACATAGCTGTATTATCAGAATTAGCGTTATTAATAACACTGGAACCGGCAAAATTTACCCCATAAGTATTTCTCAGAGTAGCCATTTTATCACCGCGGGTTTTCCAGTCCGTCCTTGATTCATAGCCGTCCGGAGTGGAAGCTGTATATGAAGTAGTATTAATGGGAAAACTTTCCAGAAGAATCCAGTCAGTATTCGTCAGATTGGATTCTGCACTGGTATCATTATATGTCGAATTCGGATAACTCGGGTCATTCGTAGTCCCGAGAATATTATCTGTGTTCCATGCATTGGCAAAGCAGATATTTGAGGCGGTCCGGTCATGTACATAATCTACCCGTGTATTAAACTCGGCCCGGGTCCTGCCGAAATCATAGCCAGCTTCATCCATAAAGATGCCGTCAACGGCCAATGCGCCCCATTGCTCCACCTCAGTCGTATAATCGCCAAAAGCTTGGTCAGCGGATACATAGCCAAAAACCTTTGTTGTGCAATTAAGAGCCTTTACTCTCGGAATAATTACTTGCGTATTTGCAAAGTCAGGATGGGAAGGAGCTGCAACACCGTCACCAAGAATGACAAGATTGTACTTTGCCATATCCTGTGCTACATTCTCATTATTCCATCCATTGACCCCGGAATTAAAAGAATTAGGATATCCATAATAAATAAGAAGGTCTTTGGGTCTTTGATAGGTTGCACCGATGACTTCCTGATTATGCCAGCCCAATTTTCCGTGGATTACTTCAAGATTTAAAATGCGTTCGGCATGTTCTTCCAGATAACCGCCGTCACCTAATATTGAAGTGTGATCCGACAGATATATAGGATTAGTGGAATCATTATAAATTTCCCGGCGATGAGCAAGCATCTGCATTAAATAATATGGCCCGCTTATTCCAGAAGAAGCATCAACAACAACGGCTCGGGCATCAAGGAAGTTTTCCAAGCTTGTTGTGTCGGTGCTGTCGATAGCCCCTAACATAGTGAGACTTGGATCTTGAGGTATAAGAGAAGAAGTATCAACAGTTACATCATGAATCGCATCTATATTCGTCATATCGTTGACTTGATTCTGTTTATCAGTAACTTCAGTGTTGACCGCTGTTACAAAATTGACATAATCCTGGATGTAAGTACCTCTTACAGGTCTGATTCTGTTTCCATCAGAATACATGGCATTAAAGGCGTGCTGTATTCCTTCACTATAACCCCTGCCTAAAACAAACTGCTCTCCCTGAGATTGCAAGAGAGTATTTTGCTTTGCCCTTTCGTCTGGAAGAATCACTGCATCCGTGGCATCTTTCTCAGCTTGATTCATTTCAGAGACATCGGTGCCGTCAATTTTCCAGTATCTTTTTGCTACCCCCACTACTCCAGTCAGGTCAGGATTTATAATCCATGTAGCGTCAGAATAATTCGGAGTATTGACGCTGAAACGTTGCTCCTTTGTCGTCTTATGTAATACATCTGCCATAATTCAATTCCTTATGTGAAAAATACCGAGAGTTCTAATAAGTCCCAGTCACCGGACAAGGGATCCGAAACAGCCGTATTATACCGCGTCAGTTCAAACTGAGCCAGATTTCCGCCCGTCAGGTCAATGGTCGATAAATCCAATGTCTGTGTATCATATTGGAAATTGACGTTCGTGGGCATCGCCAGAACAGTCAGGTTATAACCGGCCGTCCATGCGGTTATGGCGCCATTGTCCGGAACCTGTCTTGAATATATTCTTGGCTGAACATTATCTGATGTCCCCGGTGCTGTCTCAGCACGGCTCTTAAAGCCAAAAGTTATCTGGGAAGCGTCCGCAGGCACATCCAACATGAAACCGACACCTTCTTCGGCCGAGTCATCGAATCGCCGTACTGTCAGAGCATTGTTCGTGGTATCCGCACTTGCAGGAGCAAGAGCATTAACAGCCCAGTCAGCATTGTTCGGGCTATCGAGATGACATGCAAAGAAGTGGAATTTTTGAGGAGGCGTTACCCACTCAACAACTCCGGTATTACCGTTATATGTTGGAACTTTACTGCTATCTGTAGATGGTTCAATATCATTAATGGGCTCACCCGCTAATTCACCGCCGACGATAATAGAAGCGTCTGCTCCTGCTGCGACGTCCCGCGTACCTTGAACCTTACCCACTAAGAAACCCAAATTACCGCCAGATTCTATGTCCCAAGCCGTGTCTGCTTCAAATTCCGCAATAACGGCATTTACCGTACCGCCGTTAATATCAAAACCTATTGTAGTACCGACACCTGTGTCATGCACAGTGGCACCGCGATAATTTAAAAAACCTCCTCCATCAGCTTTCGCTATAAATGTAGAATTTCCTTCTAAGTCTACGTCTTGAATATCAGCATGGGTAATACCTGTGGCACCTGTGGTGTCTCCTATGAGGATACCGTCTGTTTTTACTGCATATTCACACTCTACATTAAGAGGGCCACTACTGACATTTACTATTGCAGACCCACTATAAGAAGACGTTAAACGAGCGCATTTTACAATACCGCCGTCTGTATCCGCACCGTAACGCAATATGGAGTATGTAGTAGAAGTATCTATATGACCTACTTCCATAAAAGTGCGTGAGTTAGGCGACAAAGTCCCTCGAATAGTAGCATTAGTGGCTTTTAAATCTATGTAATCAGTACTGATTATAACATCTTCTTCATAAATACCTGCATCAGCACATTTTACAAGAAAAGGATTACTTTCTGAAGGACTGGAACTGTCCGCTGTAGAGATAGCATTTGTAAGAGTGAGCTTAGCTTCACAGATATTATGACCGCTGTTGCTGTCATTGCCGTGTTTTCCTACATAGATAATCTGTTCTTGGTCACAACTGGATGCAGTACCGGTTGCTCCCTGAATACCTGTATCGCCTTGGTCGCCCTGAAGGCCCGTGACTCCTTGAATACCTGTATCGCCTTGGTCACCCTGAGTTCCAACACCCGTGTCTCCCTGTATTCCTGTATCACCTTGGTCGCCCTGAGTACCCTGAACGCCTGTGACCCCTTGGATTCCTGTGTCTCCCTGAAGGCCTGTGACCCCTTGGTCACCTTGTGCACCTTGAAGACCCGTGACCCCTTGGTCACCTTGGTCGCCTTGAAGACCTGTGACCCCTTGATCACCCTGGTCGCCCTGTAGGCCTGTGACCCCTTGGTCACCCTGGTCACCTTGAAGACCCGTGACTCCTTGATCACCCTGGTCGCCCTGAAGGCCTGTGACTCCCTGGTCACCCTGATCGCCCTGAAGACCTGTGACTCCCTGGTCACCCTGATCGCCCTGAAGACCTGTGACTCCCTGAATTCCTGTGTCGCCTTGGTCGCCCTGAAGGCCCGTGACACCCTGTATTCCTGTATCTCCTTGGTCACCTTGAAGGCCTGTAACTCCTTGATCGCCTTGGTCGCCCTGAAGGCCCGTGATACCTTGCACCCCGGTGTCACCTTGGTCTCCCTGAAGACCTGTGACCCCTTGGATTCCTGTGTCACCTTGGTCACCTTGGTCGCCCTGAAGACCGGTGACTCCCTGAATCCCGGCACCTGTGTCTCCTTGGATACCCGTGTCGCCTTGGTCACCTTGAAGACCTGTGACTCCTTGGATGCCTGTGTCACCTTGATCGCCTTGAAGACCTGTGACTCCTTGGATTCCGGTAACGCCTTGTTCTCCTTCAACACTGAAACAGATAAAACATTCTTTACCGTCTCTTACATCGTTACCAGAATCAACGTTCGTAATTGAAGGTAATCTTATATATCCCGTAGCGTCTACAGCATCTGAATTAATCTCATACAGATGCCAACGAGTAGAGTCTTCCTGTTCTTGGATATAGACTTCATTACCTGCTTTACCCAGAGCAAGCAAAAAAGCCTGATGATCCGAGCCATCTTTGGCATTGTAATCAATATACATAGCCGTAGCTGAAGATTGCGTCGCATTATTCAGGCGGAAATTACCGCTACCCGGATCTGAATCAGTTGTAGTACTGTCAAATTCCCATACAGCACATGAAGCACCACCACCAGCTACGCCCTGTACACCAGTAGTCCCTTGCACTCCAGTGGTACCCTGAATCCCAGCACCTGTGTCTCCTTGAATGCCCGTGTCACCTTGGTCGCCCTGTGCACCTTGCAGACCGGTGACTCCCTGAATTCCTGTGTCGCCTTGGTCGCCCTGCGTCCCTGTGACCCCTTGGATACCAGTGTCGCCTTGGTCACCTTGAAGACCGGTGACTCCCTGAATTCCTGTGTCTCCTTGGTCACCTTGCAGACCCGTGACTCCTTGAATTCCTGTGTCGCCTTGGTCGCCTTGAGGGCCTTGAAGACCTGTGACTCCCTGAATACCTGTATCACCTTGGTCGCCTTGAAGGCCCGTGATCCCTTGAATACCTGTGTCGCCTTGGTCACCCTGAAGACCCGTGACTCCTTGGATACCTGTGTCACCTTGATCGCCTTGTGGTCCCTGAAGACCGGTGACTCCTTGAATGCCTGCACCTGTGTCTCCTTGAATTCCTGTGTCTCCTTGGTCACCTTGAAGACCTGTTATGCCTTGGATTCCTGTGCCACCCTGGTCTCCTTGTGAACCTGTGACTCCCTGTATTCCTGTGTCGCCTTGGTCGCCTTGAAGGCCAGTGACTCCCTGTATCCCGGTGTCGCCTTGATCGCCTTGAAGACCTGTGATTCCTTGAATACCCGTATCTCCTTGGTCGCCCTGAGAACCCTGCAAACCTGTGATTCCTTGTATTCCTGTATCGCCTTGGTCACCCTGAAGGCCTGTGACTCCTTGAATGCCTGTGTCGCCCTGGTCACCCTGAAGACCTGTGACACCCTGAATTCCTGCTCCTGTCTCTCCTTGGATGCCCGTGTCCCCTTGGTCACCTTGAAGACCTGTAACTCCTTGGGTTCCTGTGTCGCCTTGGTCGCCCTGATCACCTTGGATGCCCGTGACTCCTTGAATTCCTGTATCACCCTGATCGCCTTGTGGTCCCTGAAGACCGGTGATTCCCTGTATCCCGGCACCTGTCTCTCCTTGAACACCTGTGTCTCCTTGGTCGCCCTGAAGACCTGTGACTCCTTGAATTCCTGTATCACCCTGGTCACCCTGTGTCCCTGTGACCCCTTGTACACCGGTATCCCCTTGTGCTCCTACTCCTGTATCTCCTTGGATACCTGTAACTCCCTGAGGAGGGGTCTGCCATTCGACATCACCAGTTCCGTGGTTGTATACAGCAGCCTTACCGTCATCGCTTGCGCCAGCAATTTTAATAATAGGTTGACCTGCGAGTTCGCCTGCGACAGTCACATCCTCGGTACCGTCGTTCAGTTCCGTTCCGGAGAACTCATTGACAAACATATTCAATGTGGCACCGGATTCAATATCCCAGACTGTATCTGCAGTCAATGTATTAATATTGAGGTGCATTGAACCTGCATTTAGGTCAATTCCGATTGTACTTGTAGGTGAGCCAGATTCAAGAATATGATGGATATCACCAACGACAGAACTATTTGAATTCTGAGCAAGAGCTACAGCCCCGTTACCTGTCAGATAAATATCTTCAATCTCTACATGAGTATGACCCGTATCACTTGCAAAAGAACCAATACCTACACCAGTATCAACAAATATCTGACGGGCCTGAAGTATTAAAACTCCACCTGCAGAGAAAGCCAAATTAATAGCACCTGCTCCACCACCAGTTAAATCTATTTTTTCTATGTAAGCATACCCTGTTCCTGCAGTATTTGTTCTTGAAACAGCATTTTGCCCTGATGCCGGGGCTATCTCTTTAAATGTCACGCTACAATTTGCAGCCAAAGAAACAGAAGTACCCGTCCCAGTAACCGTGGCATTAGGGGCAAATATGTTAATATAGGCTTGAGTCGTAATGTTTTCGTTATATATGCCAGCATCTTCGCAGACAATGGTGAAAATATTACTAGAGGAAGGAGTTTGACTCGCAGCGGTAGTAATAGCGTTACCAAAAGTAAGTTTAGCGTTTTCAATATTTAAACCACTATTACTGTCATTTCCATGTTTACCTACATAATAAATCTGTTGTTCGCTTACAGCAAAGGATACACCTGTGTCGCCTTGGATTCCTGTGTCTCCTTGATCACCCTGAAGACCGGTGACTCCTTGTATCCCGGTGTCCCCTTGGTCGCCCTGAAGACCGGTGACTCCCTGTACACCAGTATCACCTTGGTCGCCCTGAACACCTGTGGCTCCCTGTACTCCTGTGTCCCCTTGAAGACCTGTGACTCCCTGTATTCCTGTGTCCCCTTGGTCGCCCTGAAGACCTGTGACTCCCTGTATTCCTGTGTCGCCCTGAAGACCGGTGACTCCCTGTATTCCGGCTCCTGTCTCTCCCTGTACTCCCGTGTCTCCTTGGTCGCCCTGAAGACCGGTTATACCTTGGATACCCGTGTCGCCTTGGTCTCCTTGTGCTCCTGTGACTCCTTGGATACCGGTGTCGCCTTGGTCGCCCTGAATACCAGTAGGTCCCTGAAGACCTGTGGCGCCCTGTATTCCGGCACCTGTGTCTCCTTGAACTCCTGTGTCGCCTTGGTCGCCTTGAAGACCGGTTATACCTTGGATACCTGTATCTCCTTGGTCACCCTGAGAACCTGTGACACCCTGTACCCCTGTGTCTCCTTGATCAGCCTGAATACCAGTAGATCCCTGAAGACCGGTGACACCTTGTATCCCCGCTCCTGTTTCTCCTTGAATGCCCGTGTCGCCTTGGTCACCCTGAAGGCCCGTGACTCCTTGAATTCCTGTGTCTCCTTGGTCACCCTGAGAACCTGTGACACCCTGTACCCCTGTGTCGCCTTGATCTCCCTGTGAACCCGTGACCCCTTGGATTCCCGTATCGCCCTGGTCACCCTGAGCCCCTGTGACCCCTTGAATTCCTGTGTCTCCTTGGTCACCTTGAAGACCTGTGACTCCCTGTATCCCGGTGTCACCTTGGTCACCTTGTGGGCCCTGAAGACCTGTTATGCCTTGGATTCCTGCTCCTGTTTCTCCTTGTACACCCGTGTCTCCCTGATCACCTTGAAGACCGGTGACTCCCTGTGTTCCTGTCTCTCCTTGAATGCCTGCACCTGTGTCTCCTTGAATTCCTGTAATACCTTGAGTTCCTGTCTCTCCCTGGATTCCGGTAGGTCCCTGAAGACCTGTTACGCCCTGAATTCCTGTTCCGGTGACTCCCTGAATACCCGTGTCGCCTTGGTCACCTTGAAGGCCTGTGACGCCCTGAAGACCTGTAACACCTTGAATGCCTGCACCTGTGACTCCCTGAATACCTGTATCACCTTGGTCGCCCTGATCACCTTGGATGCCCGTGATACCTTGAATTCCTGTGTCACCTTGGACACCGGTAGTTCCCTGGATGCCTGCACCTGTGTCTCCTTGGATACCCGTGCCACCTTGGTCACCTTGCAGACCGGTAACTCCCTGAATTCCTGTGTCGCCTTGGTCGCCTTGAGGGCCGTCTACTCCAGTGGCACCTTGGATACCAGCACCTGTGTCACCTTGGATTCCCGTCTCGCCTTGAACACCGGTTGCACCTTGAATGCCAGCACCTGTGTCTCCTTGAATCCCAGTATCACCTTGGTCTCCTTGAGGGCCGTCTACTCCAGTGGCACCTTGGATACCAGCACCTGTGTCTCCCTGAATCCCAGTATCACCTTGGATACCTGTGTCACCCTGAATCCCGGTTGCACCTTGTACTCCTACTCCTGTGTCGCCTTGATCGCCCTGAAGGCCAGTGACTCCCTGTACACCGGTATTACCTTGATCGCCCTGAAGGCCAGTGACTCCCTGAAGACCTGTGGCACCCTGTATTCCTGCACCTGTGTCTCCTTGGATACCCGTGACGCCCTGAATTCCGGTGTCTCCTTGGTCACCTTGATCACCTTGAAGACCTGTGATGCCTTGAATACCTGTATCTCCCTGATCACCCTGAGGGCCGTCTACTCCAGTTGCACCTTGGATGCCTGCGCCTGTCTCTCCCTGTATTCCTGTGTCACCTTGAAGACCGGTATCTCCTTGAGTTCCTACACCGGTATCTCCTTGGTCACCCTGAATTCCCGTGACACCC
>JANQEY010000314.1 GCA_028278125.1 bacterium
TATTTTGATTTTGGTTTAAACCAACGAGTACGATTCTACCGTGACCAAAGCATGACTGATTTGGTAGCAACTGCGACGAGGCAAAGTGCTGGCAAAATGAAAACAATTTCTGCTCCCGGGCATTCTTTGTGGATGGAATTTGATTGGGACGGGAATTATTTTACCGGAACTGGTACGATTTGTTTCCGTTCCATTCTTATCGGAAAAGCTGAACTTCAGGGCAGCTGTGATATTTCTTTTTCGACAAGCGGAACAAGTGAAGCGACCGGGAATGTTTCCGGGTTTACCGATATAAATATTACGACTGTTGGGGTTCTTCAGGGCACCGGAAATATATTAGGTTCTTGCGATATAACCTTTACAGCAGTAATGGGTGTGCAGGGGACTTTCTCTGTAGTAAGTTCGGCAACTATTGGAACCAGTCCCAAAGTGATAACCCTTGTCAGGAGTGAATTTGAGATGTTACTTGAAGAGGATTTGGAAGAATCGTTTTTCAACGATGAAGAGTTTGCGACCGAAGCTACTATGATTGATGATGAAGGGGATGAGACTACGATAAAAGGTATCTTTGACGATGAATATATTTTGACTGACCCGGACTCTGAAATCGGTGTGGTATCTTCCCAGCCTGTATTTATTTGCCAGTCCAGCAAGCTTGTCGGGGGAGAAGAAAAATATCGTTATGCTATTGTAAATGGTTTGAAGTATAACGTTCAACGGGGAGAGCCGGATGGTACTGGAGTGACCGTTCTGTTCCTTCATAACTCAGCCCCAGCGTATGGTTAGGATTTACAAATGGCTATTGAAAAAACTATAGGAAGTGCTGGTGATTATCCCGGTTTAATAGAGGCATATGAATATATCTGTGGTTTGGGTGCTCTGGCGTTCGATTATGATTTTGATTTACTTGAGACAGTGAATATTGGTACGTGGCCAAGTATTTCGTTGCAGGAAAATAGGGTTGACCACAATAATCATACTGTTCGTATCCATTGTAGCTTTAATGAGGCAAACCCAAAACGACCAGACCTGTGGAAAAAATTTACATTAGGGGATGGAATAATTTGGTGCCATGATACTGGTACAAATGACCTGTTGGATAAGGTTATTTTACACCATTTATTTTTTGAAGATAATGGTATTCATCAGTCTGATACAATGTTTAACCACAGGTCATGGAGTTCTGATGATGGTTGTAATAGTGACTTCCACCACTTGTGGTTTACAAGTGATTCTCAGGATGCGACTGCTTTGGTTTGCAGTGAAGGACGTGAATATATTAACTGGGACAATATTGCTGTATATAATTTGTGGAATGGTTTGTATGTCGGTGGTAGTTATAGTCCCGGAGATACCTTCCCCGGGAGAAAGAAAATTACGAACTGTTCGGTATTCAAAGTCGGTAATTGGGGTATGAAAGTTGATAGGTGTCCGGGTTATGAACTTGTCGTGAAAAATGTATGGTCACGTAAAGACCCGGGAGCAAGCGGTGCTGCAAGAGACTGGGCTCAAACGGACTTTGGTGGTACAAGTTCAAGGGAACTTTATAACTGCGTTGATAATGATAATTCTATTGTGACCGAACTGTCTGGAAGTATCTCGAAAGTAAATTGCAGGACTGGATTAAATGTTGCTAACGAATGTAAATCAAATAATATATCAGACCTTGGTGATGGTTTTTTAGAATTAAAGGATGGCGAGTACCAAGAAAATCCAGACGGTTCTCGTCGGTTCTGGCCAGGTTCAGACCTTCTTGGAGCCACCGGAATTAGTTCTCAAGTAAAGGAAGATATATATGGAAGACCACGTCCTGGTGTCAGTGGAATAGACTCCATTGGAGCCTTCCAGCAGGTTTACGAATTAAGAAAGGGGATTTGGGCGCAGAGCTTTAAAGGGGATTTGAAACTCAACTTATGTAGAGGAAGCAATCCCGGGCATGTAATTACATTACCACCGAACCCAGTTTAAAGGTACGATTATGAATCTCGTTTCAACTGAAATATATGATGTTATTTTAACGGATGATTTTAAGGATGCTGTGCAGGACATGACTCTTGATACAGCTATTTTATTATCATTGTTTACAAACAGGCGTGCTGGTGACGAAGATGAACTTCCGCAACAGGGGGATAAACAGGGATGGCTCGGGACGGAAATTCTGGACAATCTGTATCCAGAGGAACTAATATTAGGTTCAAAGCTTTGGCTCCTTCAGCGGAGCAAGATAAAGCCTGACACCTTGTCAAAGGCAAAGGAATATGCTGAGGAATGTTTACAATGGTTAATCACTTTTAATGTGGCTGAACGAGTGGATGTAATAGTCTCTCGTGTAAATATGGAAATGGTTAGTATTCAAATAGATATTTACCGTCCCGATGATGACCAGTTGTCATATAGATACTACTATAATTGGGAGCAACAAGTCATGCAGGTTGATGACCACTTTAAATGCCCGCAGCCGGGATACGTAACTCAAATCGGTGGGGAGCAGCCCTAAAGTAAAGGAAATGCTATGGCAAAGTTTCAAATAGAATCAGGTGTATGCAACGGACGTGGATTTGCTGGCGTTGATACAAACGGTATCATGGCAAAGTTCCATGCTTGGGTTCAAAAAACTGCTGCGCTCGGCGGTGCAGAATGGACTATCCTACGGGATAAAAGTGCGAACCCTGTTCCCGCAACCTGTACATTTGATTATACTACGAATACGATAACTCAAACTTCCCATGGTTATGTAACCGGGGACTTGGTTGTTTTTGCTACTGACGGCACTTTGCCCAGTGGTATATCTGCAGGTGGTGGTGGTTATTGGGTAAAGAAAATTGACGCCAATTCTTTTCAGATTTATGATAGGTTGAGATACATTTGGCAAGCCACAGCAAAAAACTTCAACGACAATGGGACAGGGAATCACACGTCGGTGATGGATGGTCCATACATCGTAATCAGTGACAATGCTTCCCCGGCGAATGCCAATACCGTTTGTAAAATAATTAAGATTGGATATGTCAGTCTGGAAGCAGGATATATTAGAGTATCCGGGTGGCTCAGTTGGAACTCTACGACGACGAGCTTAAATGGTATGTGGTGGCAACGAAAAATAGCTACATTGGATGACGCCGACTTTGCGTACGATTTTCGTGGTGGTGAAGAACAAATGATTATACAAACGAGAATCGGCACTGATTGGGATACTGTGGTTCTTGATGAGTGGGTCGGTGATTCGAACCTTGTCGAAGGTACTGATAAAATTGGCACTACTGTTGGCGCTATTACTGCCGGAGATGATGTAGTGGTTCAGATGGGTGTCGGTGAAGGTTCTAATTTTACAAAGGACAATTTTTATTACCTGTATAACTTTGCAAATGAATGCTTCGTTGAATATGTTAAAGTGACCGGAGTAGGTACTGGAGACGGGTTGCCTTCCGCTGACCATATTAAGCTTGAATATGTAACTTGGGATTTCAACTCTGGCGCTGTTATCGGTGCTTATCCGCACAGGTTTTATAATATGAGTAATAATTCGCACGGGACAGATTGGTACCTATCCCGGTATAAATCTCAAGTTCCGTATGGTTCTTATTATAGCAAGGGAGATTGCGCAAATTATGCACAAGAAAGTCCTATCGTGATGGACTTTGTTTATGACTCGATGTACTATTACATAACTAAAATGGCTCCTAATGATTTGGGGGTTTATGCGGTTCAAAAACCGGGATGGACAGAGAATAGACGACCGAATGACTATTTGAATTCGGGTGGTATGAATCGTGGTTATGGTGTGTTAAAAAATGTATACTTGACTCTCCTTGGCTCTATGGCTCGGGGGCAGGACGGTCGTACAATTACCGGAAAGAATTATCTTTACTTTCAGAGAGGTTGGGACTTGGTTGAGGGTGGGAATACGAATCTTGCTATGTTATTTCTTGATACGGAATCGACGTCATAATTATGGCTTTTACTCCGGGATTTGATATAGGTAATTTTACACCTGAATTCAGTGCAGAAAGTTATGTTGCTGAATCGGGCAAGGTGTTTACACCTGACACCATGGAACTGGATTCGCTTCCTATAGAATGGAGCCCAAGTTTATATGTGACGCCGAACCTATCTAAATTATTTAATAGCTCTTTTATAATACCTGCACGGACGATAGATGAGTGGGGTACGATTTACAGCAAGGTCACTACAGAACTGCCGAAAAACTTTACAAATGGGGTGCCCTTATATGTGACTGCTTTACCTGTAGAACCGGGAGACGATGGGCAGTTAATTATTGTTGGCGCTATTTGTGATTTTACTTATGATATAGTCAGTGATAACCCGCACGTGGTTCTGTTTACCGACCTGTCGTTTGGGGATGTAATAGAATGGACATGGGATTTTGACGATGGCAGTTTCTCTAATGTACAGAATCCTATCCACGACTTTGAGCCAGGAACATATAAGGTCAGGCTGGACGTAATATTTGGGTCGGGCGCAACAGGGTTTGCAGAGAAAACAATCGTCCTATTGCCTTATCCTCCAGTGACGGAGCTGCCTTTGGATTCTTTTCAGGGGGATATAAAAGTATACGACGAAATATTAGTTGGCGTCACACCTTTTGACGTGCGTATACGGGACGACAATAGGGACATTGAACAGGACTTAACTTTAGAAACAGCAGTGATGCTTTCCCTGTTCACCGATAAGCCTGATGAGGGGGAAACTAAAGGAGGTTGGGGAGGCAGTGGAATATTGAAAAATATGTCCGAAGGCTCTTTCATTTTAGGCTCTAAATTATGGTTGCTTTCCCGGGATAAAATAGGAAACGATTTATTAATTAAATGTAAAGAATATGCGCTGGACTCTTTGAAGTGGTTATACGATTTCAAAATAGCTGAGGATATACAGGTTGAAGTTGATATAAAAGTTTACAATGAAGTAATAATAACCATTGATATTATCCGACCGCTTAATAATAAAGTTTCATACCGTTATTATTATAATTGGGTGGAACAAATATACAGGAGATAAATATGCCGATTACACGACCGACTATACAGCAAATTACGGAGAGGATGATTTCCGATTTGGAATCTCGTATGACCGGGAATACATCTTTACTTCCGGTGGCTCTATTAAGGGTGCTTATCATTGTATTTGCGTTTGCTATCCATATTGTATACGGGATACTTGTTAAGCTTGGGGTCAATATATTACCAGACCAATCTGATTTGGAATGGACACGGAGGCACGGGCTGATGTGGGGAGTAGCTTATAAGGAAGCGCAGTTCGCTGAAGCCGATATTACCTTTACAGGTACAAATGGCGTGGCGGTTCCAAAAGGTACTTTGGTCAAGCGGAGCAGCACCGGGATGGAATATGAGACCTTAACATCCGGTATTATTGCGGGTGGTTCTTTAGATGTAACCGTTCGGGCAACTATAGCAGGGGCATCCGGAAACTGGTTAAAGGATAATCCTCTGGATATCTTAATTCTTGACCTTGTATCCCCCATCTCAGGTGTAAATGATACCGCAGCCGTCACCGGGGAAATTACAGGGGGACAGGATGATGAGACCTTGGATGCATACCGTGCTCGTATTTTACAAAGGATACAGCGACCTGGTTCGGGTGGCTCGAAGGCTGACTATGAACGCTGGGCACTGGAACAGGACGGAGTGGAACAGGTTTGGGTCAAACCAAGTTATTGGGGAGCCGGAACCTGTGCAGTAGTTATACGCCCAGCCGGAGATGGTTCTCTTGCCAGCGCTGTACAGACTGAATTGAATGCTCTTCAGCCTGTCACTGCTAACCAACCAAGGCTCTTATCCGGGTTGGATTATGTATACGAAGCGGATGAAGTGCCGATGGATTATACAATTAAGATTGACCGGAATACAGCGGAGAACCAAACACTGATAACAGATGCAATTGATGCCTTCCATGAAGAGGAAGGGGAGCCGGGAGGGACTCTACTCCTTTCCCATTTACGTTCGGCTATAGCATCCACCGGAATATATGATTATGAAATTACAGCTATTTCCGTTGATGGCGTTCCTGTTGCCGTTGATGATATTGTTTTAACTGAATTCCAATTCCCTACTCTGACAGGGGGAGGAATAACCTTTCAGGACTTATAATGGATTTAAGTAATTTAATACCGAAGGCTATTTATACACCGGAGAGCTGGGCTCGTTTACTCGTGAAACTATTGCCCAAGGGAGCCATTTGGAAGCATCATGTTTTCTTCCAAGGAGGAGTTTGGGTTGGCTCAACTCTTGGGGTTTTACTGAGTGTATTTGGGTCGGAAATTGCAAGGGTTTATGGTCTGTATATTACCCTAATAAAAGAGGCAGTTCCTGGCTTGTCGGATGACCTATTAGCTGAATGGGAATCCGTGGCTGGCTTGCCTGATGCCTGTACTCCTCTCAGCCAAACAGAGGACGAGCGGAGGGCAGCTGTGCATCAACATATTACCCAAGGCAAGGGAAATATTAATATGGCTGAGCTTAACCAAAGCGAGCAGTTTTGGATTGACTACGCAGCCAATTTAGGGTATACAATTGACATCGGGTATCAAGCAGATTATTTTCGCGTCGGGGATAGGGTTGGTGAACGTCTCGGGGATACTGAATCTCTTTACACATGGGTTATTGCAGGGGATGCTGATGACTTTCTGAAGTGCTTGTTTGAACGGGATAAGCCTGCATATACCAAAATAGTTTGGTCAACCTTTACGCAATCAATTTGCAATATAAAATTTACTGTTTCAGGGACTTTAAAATCTCAGGGTGGTTTGGTTGGAAACCTGACTTTAAGCTTTACAAATAGCGGCACCCTGCAGGCGATGGGAGCGCTCTCCGGAGCAGGTTCTGTAGATATTACAACGACAGGAACTGTTGCTGCCAAGGGAGCACTGTCAGGCTCTATAGATGTAAACTTTACGACGACAGGTACTTTAAATCCATAGGAGGAATATATGCATTATATTGACGCACCTGATTATCTGGATAAGGGAGGAGGAGTACGGTGGTTTAAAGAGACTCCTTCCCCGGGAACCGTGGTAGGAAGGTACATAATGAACGCAGTGATGCTGGAGATAATCGGCGTCATATTAGCGGAAGGAATTACTTTACGGACGGGTGGTTCTGCAGACGAAACAGCGAACTACGCAAGCCAATTAAATGACGCCATTGACGCCAAGGACGCAGACCTTGAAGCAACTCTACAGGCGCAAATTGATACCCTTGACGACTGGAGAACTGACGAGATTGACCCGTATATGCAATCGCACTGGAACGGGTTTATTCAGGGATTTCATTTAGGTAAAAATGAAGACGAATGGCGCAAGCTTAACATTAGTAAAGGTTCGCTCGGTATCTACATAATCAATGCCGATGAATGGTATAATGTCAACTTGACAAGCGCCAATTATTACAAGCAATTTATTGGCGATGCTTATACCGGATACGAAACCTTCGCTCCGGGAAGTGGTAATGGAGGCGTGGCTCCGGGAGTTAATAGTATCAGCCCGAGACGGTGGCTCCATGTATACGTTATTTGGGCACCGACCAAACCTGTAGAGATTATTGCGGACGATTCTCTGACCGCTGCTAATGCTCGTACTGCTTATGGTACACAATACAGTATTGGGGATAATGATGACATCGGTTATCGCCGGATAGGTTCTTTTCAAATAATAACCCTTTCCCCCAGCGTTCATACGATTAAACCGTTCAGCCAGCACGGGGATAAGTTTACTTGGCACTATACCTATAATTCAGGATATACGGAAGTAAATACAGAGTCCCCGGGAGAGGAAGTGAACTTGGACGTTTCCGCTATTACTAATGACTACGGAAGCGTGGCTCCTGCCTTTCCGGGTTTACAGGTGAAGTGCGATATTCTGTTAAGCTATATTGCAAAGGAAGCAAGCCAAACGCTGGCGGACTTAAAAATTGAACAATATCTGGAAGGTGGATATGTGGATTGTATCAGCTTGGTCAAAACTTTACAGGCTGGAGAGCAAGAATATAGCAAGGAATATGTGAAGTTTGAAGCCTTCCCCAGTGATTATTTACGGTTAAGAATGTCAGTTGGGGTTGCAGCAAATGTCGTACGGGTATATACCATGGTCACTGGGTATACGGATTTCCGAGGAAAATTCGATAGGATATAATTTACAGGAGGGTATATATGTCGCCACTATGGACGGGTATTGCGGTCGGGTTTGTTTGTACGGTTTTCAGTGTGCTGATTACTTTCTTTGTGACGTCGGTATCGAAGGACAATATTATGAAAAATAAAATTATACAGGGGATAGATATCCACAAACAAATCGACCACCAAAAGAGTCCCACGGATTTGATAAATATGCACGAAGTAAAATGTGACGCAAAAAAAGATATGCCTGAAGTAAAGGTATCATTAATAAGAATAAAAACAGCATTAGCATTTCTCGTTCGGGAAGCTAATGGTAATCCTGAGGATTATGATTTAATATGAAACCTGAAGATTTTAAGAAATATGGTATAAACAAGTTTACACCTGAAGAGATTGAGCGCACTGGCGCAAAGCTTTCGGATGTAAAGGTGGATACCATGATACGGTTGAACAAATTTAGGATTATTTCCGGTCGCAGGGTATACCTTGTATTGAATGGATTGACTACAGGTAATCACAAATCTCCAGAACATCCAGATGGAAAAGCGGTGGATGGTTATTACCACCCAGCGGATGGGGATGTGGATTATAAATCTATTTTCTATAAAGGACTGGAAAGTGGCTTTAAGGGTATCGGAATTTACTACAATAAGGAAAATGATTTATATACCTTTCATCTGGATACAGGCAGGTTCAGATGCTGGGGAGCCTATAAGGAAAAGAAGCATTTAAAATGGAATTATTTTTCCCTCTTGGTTGACCCCAAGAGCTTGCTGTTCGGTGCTGATAGTGGCGCAGAATAGTTCCTCCTTTTTTCTCAAGTGAGCAGTTTTTCTCTGAGAGCCGGGATTTGAATGAGTTCCGGCTCTTTTTCCACAAAAAATTAGAATACAGTTTTTTTAAACTTTTTTCGCATTTCGTCACTGATTTGAACCCTTGATGAGAGCGGATTTCAGGATGGGCTGCTCAGAATCCGTGATGATGGGGAATCCCAGGCCATAGACAAGATGGCGATTTTATGATATATTATAATATAGAAATCAAATTATTTAACACAAACGAAAGGCGGGACAGATGAACAAGACAAGAAAGCACAGGAGAGAGCGGAAGATGGGCAGGAGTATTAAGGGAGCCCAGTATAAGGTAATAATCGGCGAAAAGGTTTACTATTCGAAAAGCAACCCAGCCTACCGTAGCCAGCGCGACGGTTACCATCTGACATGCAGTGGCTCGATTGTCAAACGGTATAAGGGTTATGCTGAAGCGATGGAAGATGCAAAGAATATTATTGTAAAGAAAATTTCCTCATAAACTTTAACGAAAGGCGGATTTATATGTTACACCCAAAACCATTTACCAAAAGCGACTGGGAAGCATACTCTGGTTGCGAGCAGAAAGTTCCGTATATTGCTACAGTAGAAATATGCGACCTGCAGATTGATTTTATTTTTGACACCTGCGTGGAATTGTATCTCTACGATATGGAAAAGACTGACCTCGTGGATTGCTTTACATTAGAAGATAATGGTGTCCACGTCATCAACTGTTTTACAAAGAAAATGAACTGGAATACCTTTGTAGAAACTTTACTGACGAAAGTGACTGTTCGGTCAGCTTTATACCGGACGAAGATTAACTTAACAGCGCTTGAAGCAAAATTCAAACGTATGGCAAACTGGAGTATGAGATAATTAACAGGGGGAGAGTAAAATCTCCCCCATTAACCTATTACATTATATAAAGGCGGATAACATGAACAGAACTGACAAAGCAAACTTAATAGTAGAGTACATCGACCATTTACGGAAAGAGAGTGGGGACGAAATACTGACGGACTGTGACTGGCTTCCTGGCGTTATAACCGGAGCCGAGATTGTGGACGACGGTGAGGTTTTAATACTTAAAGGCAGATTGGGTTGGTCTTCCTGGGATAAGGATGAACACGATTTTCGGTATGCTATAAACCGCAGCGAAGATGATAACATGGATTTAGATTTGTACGACGATTATGATAACAGGTACATCAGCCGGATTTTTAATAAGTTTTCAAAGATGGATGATTGCTCAACTAATTTTACTACTTTTATCAAGGAAAGGCGGAACTAATGAGAGTGACTAAAAAAGCTATAAACGCAGCGCTGGCAAAGGCAGCGGAGACGCACAGCCAGCTGAAGGACGTGGAGATTGAATGGGGGAACGGTTATTTCTACTTTTGCGGTGGGGATGCTTCAGGATGGTACCAGACTGGTGTATATGGGACGTTTACATTAGGAGAGATGACGGTGCAGGAGTGGGTCAATACAGCAATAGAACTTTCTAAAGAAAGGGAGATATAATGGAAAACACAAAGTACATGAACAGAGCATTTTGCAGTGGGCTTTTAAAGCTTGCCCGTCAAGAGTTTTCAAAGCACCTTCCAGCGAGAGCGCTGAAAGGGATGTGGACGTATAAGTACAGCGACCAGTACGAAGTTCAGATACCACCGAACGAGTTCTACCCAAAGGGAGTTTACTGGAATGGACAGGCTGACAATGCCTCTGATGCGAAGGCGCAATTAATTCACGAACTTATTGAGAATGCTATAGAAAAGAAGGCACGCAGGGAGGCTTTAAACTTAACAGAGAATGAAGCCAAGGTGATTAAAGCCTTTATGGAAAATGATATTGTTAGTGACCACGGATGGGAGCACCCTGAAGCCTGTACATGGACAAAAGATTTTCATGACGAGGCAGGGCTGGACGGCAAAACTTATTCTGGAGTTTTCGCATCTCTCACTGTAAAGGAACTTGTATGGACGAACGGTGAATATTGGGGTTTAACTGAACTGGGTAGAGAGGCAGCAAACCGTATAGAAAGAAAAGAGAAAGGAGAATAATTATGAATAAGAATAAGAAAGAAAGAATAGTGAGGGAAATTAATGAAATGTTCCCACCGACCAATGCAGAATACCCTGTTGCGTTTATTCGCTCTGGGGAT
>JANQEY010000320.1 GCA_028278125.1 bacterium
CAACAAATATATCCGCAAACACCTGATTCGGATGACTGATGAAGTTTTAACTATATCCAGGATTGACGGGCCAGTAACGATTCTCACTCATAACACCTATCCGGTAAGAAAATGGCTGGAGAACAATGGCTTGTTATCCGAACTGACCAGGAACAGACGACAGGTTACCATGGTCGGTGGGCATTATCATATCCCAAGATATCGACGAAAAAAGGGACTCGATATATTCTGGGCAGGTGGTGCCAGCTATCCTGAACCATGGCTTCGGTTTGTAACCCACATGCCATTCAGTGGTTTTCGCTGCTGCGGACCCGGAAGCGTCGAATTAAAAATCGACTCAAACAGGATTTCTACAAAACTTAAACCTTTCGGTGTAAATATTTACGGTAAAAGTCGCCAGCATCGGATGGCTGCATAAAATTCTCTCCCACAATAATCCCGATTCATGATAAATAAGAGGTTGGAATTTTTATAAATTCTGACCTCTGACATTTAATATTACCCTCATAATTACATCTTACACTTAAGTTTCTTATTGCTCGCTAACCTCTTGATAAAGCAACATTCTTTTATAGATATTGCGAAGAGAGGGATTATTTTCGCAAAACAATATAAATGGTTTCGCAAATGATCTATACGGCTCACCAGCCTCATTATCTGCCTCACCCGGGATATTTAGAAAAGGTTTCTGCTGCTGAAGTATTTGTTTTCCTCGAAAAAGTGCAATATCTCCGTAGAGAATATCAAAATCGGAACCGTATCAAGGGTCCCGACGGTGCCCAATGGTTAACAGTACCGGTTAAAGGTGAATATGGTTCTGTCATTAACGAGATGACTCCTGACAACGATTCCGGCTGGCAGAATAAACATGTTGAAACATTACGTCGTTTTTATTCAAAAGCAGAATATTACGATGAACTTGATCCTTTCGTGGACCTCATTAACGGACAATACTCCAGTTTATCAGATTTAACGGTACCTACAACCAGGTACTTTATTGATCGTTTTGGCATCGACACGGAAATTCGTCAACAGGAAGAATTTGATAACCTGCCGGACGATCCCAATTTCAGGATCATCGAGATCGGAAAACGTCTTGGCGCGGACATATATCTATCAGGTGTCGCCGGAAAAAACTACCTTGACATTGACGCTTTTTCAGAGGCTGGGATCAAAGTCACGTTCCAGGAATACACTCCAAATGGATATCCACAATTACATGGAGATTTTATCCCTTTTCTTGGTTCAATCGACCTGTTGCTGAACACAGGTCCTGAAGGATTTTCTCGACATATTAAACACGCCCATCTTACTGTACCCGGAGGAACAGTATGACTAATGACAAACCAAAAAAAATCTTAGCACTTGGCGCACATCCTGACGATATAGAGATCGGTTGCGGCGGTACTCTTCTTCGCTACGCTGAACAAGGGGCAGATATATATCTCTATATAGCAACCTATGGAGAAAAGGGTGGTGATGTAGAGGTGAGGAAACGTGAGGCTGAACGGTCAGCGGAGATTATCGGGGCGAAAGGTATAGTCTGGGGCGAGTTTGTTGATTGCGAAATAACCGATGGATTACCTCTTATTCAAAGTATTGAATCAGCTGTTTGTGATATAGAACCTGATACCGTTTTTGTGCATAATCCTGATGACACCCACCAGGATCATCGCGCCCTGGCAGTCGCGACACAATCCTCCGCACGCCGTGTACCCTATTTTCTCTTTTATGAAAGCCCTACAACATTAAACTTTATCCCGACAGTTTATTGCAATATTGAATCAACTATTCTGAAAAAAATAGAATTACTGGAATGCCATCTGTCTCAGGTGACTAGAACCCATATCGAGGGGCTGCCGATAACCGACATTGCACGGGGAGCAGCTATCCGCAGGGGAATTGAAGTCTACCGTAGATACGCCGAAGGTTTTAAAGCTACTCGATTTTTCCTCCTCTAGGAAGGTAAATGGAATCAAAATCGTCAGCTAGTCCAAGAAGAGAAGATCCAAGGACTGTTATCAGTTGGCCTCGTGTAATTTTAGCAGTTATGCTTCTGGTTCTTGTAGTATTCTCACCGGCTTCCAACTGGCTGCAGGATGAAAACCTGAAATGGTTTATAGTTTTAATATATGCCTGGTCGATTGGCGCCCTGTTGACACCCCTGGCAATTCGATTTTCCTTTGTTCTTAACTGGTTGGATATACCTGACCAGCGAAAAGCGCATGCATACCCGACTCCGGTACTTGGCGGTCTGGCGATAATCGGAGCGTTCGGTGCAGCACTCCTGATTAATTTCGATTTTTCACTGCAGATGAAAGGTGTTGGGATCGGCGGATTTTTAATCTGGCTGGTGGGGGTATTTGACGACCGTTTTGCAATCCCGGCAAAAGTGAAATTACTGGTTCAAGTAATTGCCGTTGCTGTTCTTATCTATACCGGGGTACATGTAACATTCCTGCCAAATACCTGGTGGGGATTTACTGGTGAAATTATCTTAACTGCAGTCTGGATCATCGGTATCACCAACGCCGTTAATTTCCTTGACGGTCTTGACGGCCTGGCAGCAGGAATGAGCGCTATCATTGCGTTTTTTCTCGCCCTGGTTGCAGTCCAGTCCGGGCAGATATATTTCTCCTATGTAGCTATAGCGTTGTTTGCTTCCTGTCTCGCGTTTCTTCCTTACAATTTCCGTCGAGGTAAAAATGCTGCGATTTTCCTGGGTGATAATGGAGCGACCTTCCTCGGTTTCACCCTCGCCGCGACTGCTGTGATGGGAGACTGGGCTGAAAACAACATGGCCGCGCTGGTGATCCCAATACTATTACTCGGTGTC
The DNA here is from genome assembly GCA_028278125.1 of bacterium. The sequence continues at coordinate 2,837 of JANQEY010000320.1, forward strand.
CCAATCTTTGACATGACCCTGACGACGATTATGCGGTTTAAAAACGGACAGGTCAGAACATTGGGCGAGTGGCTGGCATTTACCGGACGCGATCATTTTCATCATCGCCTGGTGATGCTGGGAATTTCCCGGTACATGGCCACCTGGTTAATCTTGAGCATTGTTGCGATCCTTGGAATATCCGCAGTCGCACTGAAACAGGCTCGTGGTCTTGACGCCATGCTGCTGCTGGTGCAAATGGCAATGATCTTTGGGTTGATCTGTTTCTTCATGATTCATGTCCGGTCGAAACAGATCAAGCTGTTCATGGAAGCGCAAGAGGGTGCGGAAATGCTGATGGAGAACGGTACCGAGAACAACAATAATAATTTCGATATCGACAAATCCGGTTCATAAACCGATCCAATCCAGGTAACTATACCATTGTCCGGCAACGAAAGCTCAAATTCTACAAGTTCGAAAATTAGCGGATTACAAAATCCTCTTTATTCTATTTCCCTGCTGGCTGTTCTAACTATTCTAAGTAGGCTGCTGTTTTTTTCGAAGTCACCGTTTGTCTGGGATTCGTTTAACTACATCCTGGCAATTGAACACTACCTGCCAAACGAGGATATGGCACATTTCCCCGGATATTTTCCGTATATAATGGGGGCAAAATTGATCGATTTTATTATCCAGCAACCTCATCTTTCACTGGTGACCTGGTCGATAATCGTCTCAGTTGTATCCGTTGTGTTGCTCTACAAGATTTCATTAAATGATATTTCAAACTTGTTAAAAATACAGGAATCGCAAAAGAACTTTTTTGCACTTTCAGTTTCGGCTCTAACAGTATTTAATCCTTTTGCCTGGTATTATGGGGAACTTGCCCTCGGATATATCAATGGATTGATTGCCGGTGTCTGTATCCTGTATAGTATCCTCAAAATTAACAAGTCAAGATATTTCCTGTTTCTGTCCGCGTTTCTGATAGGTCTTTTTATCGGCATGAGATTGGAAATATCCTTATTAGTATTACCCCTGATATACTATGCATTTCGCAATAAAATCAGCTTAAAATTGCTCGTGACTTCCGGTTTATTTCTCCTGGCGGGCTTGGCATCATGGATTGTTCCCACGGCTTCATTTGCCGGTTCTTTCGAGATTTGGATCCAGCGTGGTCTCGACACATTCAGCCAGAGCCACACGGAGGGAATAGTTGCTACCAGTGGATTAGTTAAATATTACCTGTTTAATATATTCAAGGTTGCAGGATCACTAGTCTTTTTAGCTGGGATAGGGGTGATCTTATTTATTATCTCGCCATTTAAATCTATCAGATCATGGCGCTCGTTATCAGGAACATTGAAATTCCTGGTTGTCCTCTGGATAATCCCCGGTGCAGTTCTATTTTCACTTGGATATGTACAACCCGGCTACATGATGTTTACTCAACCTGTGCTTTCAATCCTTGTTATAGCATTGCTCTTCTATAATCATTCCGGAACCGTCTATACAGATAAAAATTCTATATTATCATTAAATAAACCGACTATAACGAGATTGTTAATCTCGGGTATACTGTTAGTGCAGATTTTATATTTTGTTCTCCCACTCCCTGCTTCTTTTGCCGGCGTCCGTGGATTGCCTTATACAGCGCAAAGAATACGGATGAATGAAAAACAGGTTGAAACAGCTCGATCAGTCGTAGAGGATCTCAATCCTGATGCAGATACCGCGATGCTGTTTTACCATGAACTGCCTTACGCCTGGCGTGCCTCGATGGTTCATTTCCCTGGGATCAAAGTTTACCAGGTATTAAAATTCGAGGAGGGAACAGGGGTAGTAGAGGGATATAGAAAACACGAACGGGACATTCTGAAGATCGGTGAAAAACCATCTGGATCAAACCTGTTGGATTTTCCGGATTCAATAGAACGACTGTTTATTTTTGGTGATTCAAATACAAATCATTTTGTGATTGATTTCCCGGACTTTGTCGCTGAAACCAAAATACCACTGAACAATGGTAAATTTATAATTGCTGTCAGAAGACCCTGATTATTGATCCATTTCCTCGTATAGTCTGTCCGCTACAACTTCCGCCCCATTCACACCTGTTTCAGGAAACTCAAATGGCATCTTTTCCTGTAGTTTAATTAACGAGTTCTCCCATCTACCCGCAAAAAGGTCATCAGAGGGAAGGAAAACATTAGGCAGGAAATCTTCAATGTATTTCACCGAGTAGGGATACTCAGCAAAAGGTCCCCGGTCTGTATATACCAGCGCGGTTTTATTGCAGGTACATTCCGCGACTGTGCTGTAACCCGGTTTTGTCATGACGATATCAGCCGCTTTCACCAGGTCGCAATAACGCAATTTATGTTTAGCCACATCAGCGTCTGACAGGTAAAACCACTGGTCACCCTGGTTTTCCATCGGTTCGGTGATAACGAAAGTAAAATTCTGGTGTAGACTGGATGGGGGTAGCTTAACATCCTTTAACCCTTCCCCACCGTACGAGAGAATCACTACTGGTTTGTCATTAGGTATTCCAAGAAGTTTCCGTGTTTCCAGGGAATCTCTATCTGAAATACGGGCGACAAGCGGGATTTCCTCCTGTACCGGGAAAGCATCAAGCCCGGCACTCATTACTGTCCGGAACAGGATTTTGCAGGAGGAGTAACTTTCTGAAGCTTTGTCAGCGTACCGTTTAAATCCCTCATGATCATCAGACAGGTTTTTCCATATCCAGTCCCAGCTGAAATTTGACATCCCGTAAGCCGGTATACCTGCTAAACCACATGCATCAAAAGCACGCGGAGGAATATCGATTAACGCGGCATTGATATTGTTATTATTTAACCATTCAGCCTCTTTTTCGACCAGTTTGTCACCACTTTCACCGAAATAATACTGCAGTTTTTCCAGAGATGATTCAAAATCCATTCGAAGAGAGTCTTTCTGAATAAGTCCTATATCCAGCCTTACAGGTTCAAAGCTGTCGGGAATACAGGGCTCACCTGAAGATAGGAATCCGAGGGAATCGTATACCTGCTTTTGTGGATAAGGAGCCCGGACATGAATTTTTACATCCGGGTACTTGTCTTTAATTATCCGTGCTATCTCCAGGATACGAGTAAGGTGCCCATACCCGTGTCCGGTTGCATATACGGCCAGGTTCATGATTTTTGACGTCCGAAAATTATGGTTCGATCTATCGGTGTCGTTGCCAGCAAGGTAAAAAATCCGTTTAAAATAAATAATGAAACAACTCGAGATTGCTTCGTCGCTACGCTTCCTCGCAACGACACCTATCGTCTTCTGATCTCTTATCAAAATCAACCCGGATAAGATTTACCCGGGTTGATCAATGTATATCAAAATTCTGCAATAATCAGCACTATTTAAGTTTAAACGATTTCCTGTGATCCTCTATAAATGTTTCGAATTCTGTATCCCAGTCTTTTTCCTGGCAAAGGTAAATCAGGCTGTATTGAAGATTACCCTTGGTGAGGAAAAAAGTAATTGTCCGTGTGCTTAATGATTCCACCTTCCCCTCGACAACAGCCTTGACACATTTTATCCCGGCGAGTTTATCATGTGTTACTTCAACAACCTTTGTTTCAACATTTTCGTCAGCATTTTCAATTTGAGCACGAATCTGTTCAAGATCGTCCGTGGCATATTTCCTGGCTTCTTCATCGTCCTCGATACTTCCGACGGCAAGTGTAAAAGTATACGCAGCGCTGGAGGGATTCATGATAGCCTGTATGTCACCTTTAACGGCAATCAATGCGGTTTCCACAAGCATCCCGTTCCATCCCTCAGGGATCTCTATTTCATAGCCAAGATTTTCATTGACATAGTTACCTGTTGGTACAGTTTGCATTGCCGGCATTATTCTCTGCAATTGCTGCATCATGGTTTCAATGTCGACCTCTTCGTCCTGGGCAATCACAGTCCCACATAAAATCATCGATAAAATGACCAGAAGTAAAACAGGTTTCCTCATTTCATTCTTCATTATCCACTCCAATTTGAAAGGTATATAATTTTTACAGGCGGGTAATTTAGCACTTTTGAAGGATACTTGTTAGTAGCAATTTGATAGATAGACAAAATGTGAGTTCCCACTACTATAACACTCGAGAGTATCAGCCTCTTGACATCATGAATTTCCGCCATATAGTTTATTATTACATCCCCAAGGAAACGGATAAATCTTCCCGAGGACTTATATTCGATTTCCCGCCGCAATTCTTACCTGCATCAATTCATCGGAGCCCTTACTTTATTAATGGAGGAAGCCATGAACGGGAAGGGTACGCTTTTACGTATTGTTCTTGGATTACTTGTTTTTCTTACACTGACATCTTTGTCCCATGCTGTCTGGGATGAACTTGAAACCGATGTCGATGATTTCTTGTACGGTTCGGATTTTATCACGGAAGAGATTGGTTTCGTGGCGGGCTGGGGAGTTTCAGATGGAGGTGTAATCTTAAGGACGTTGGATGGTGGAGACAACTGGACAACGACCATCCCACTGCAGGGTTCTTATCTCTTTGGTGTTGAATTCCTGGATGAAGAAACCGGATTTGTAGCCGGGTATAATCCGGCGACGACCAGTGCAACAGTTCTTTCTACATTTGACGGTGGTGAGAACTGGGAAGTAACCAACTTGACACAAAGCTTTGGCGCATACGTGGTTGATTTCGTGGACAATGATATCGGGTATGTCTGTGGTTACAATGGAGCAGTTTTTAAATCTACAGACGGAGGCGAAAACTGGACATTGCTTGTTACGGGTACAACCGATGTTTTCCGTTGGATGCATGCAGTAAATGAGGATGTTGTCTATGTTGTCGGCGGGGATTCGTTCGCACTGGTTGACCGCATCTACAGAACAACTGATGGCGGTGAATCATGGACACAGGTCTACAATTTTAACGGAACTATGTCTATAGGTGGTATTTATTTCTTCGAAGATAACACCGGCATAATTGTAGGACATTCCGGCTCAGAAAACGTTCGTCGAACAACAGACGGAGGTGTTACCTGGACTTCCGTTTATTTAACAGGCGAAAACCAGGTTCTCCAATCGTTAAGCGTCGATGGAAACTATTGTTGGACTGTAGGCGGCGAAGGAAATGTTCATAAATCTACAGACCAGGGACAAACATGGTCTTTTGAAGAGACCATTAATGTTGATTACCTGATGACGATCGCTAAATCAGGTGGATGTGTTTTTGCATCAGGTTCCGGTGGAAGCATATTTAAGCATGAACTTGATTATGAATTTTCCAGTTCTACAACAAATAATCCTCATTTAATCACAGCCGGGGAAGTTGTAGACTATTCATTTTCACTTATGAATAACGGTCTCCAGGATGATATCTACGATATTGTCCTTGATGCAGGTTTGCCGGATAACTGGACTATATCATATTCAACACCTGACGGTGAACAAACCGGTAATTCCACAATCACCCTTAACGCCGGTGAAGAATACCAGGGTAACATTACGTTGACAACAGATGACTTGGAAGGTGTTGAAGCAGAATTCAATTTTAACATAACATCCCAGTCGATGGATGAGTTGCAGCAATCTGCCGAATTTTTCACGTTATCATCAGCCGACATCCTCGTCATTAATAACGAGAACGAGGGACAGTACGATCTATATTATCGTATGGCATTGGATGAGATGAACATTCTCGATGAAGAAATAAGTTATGGTGTCTATCCATCGCACCAGCTTCCTCTCGATTATGATGAAGTTGTTAATGCGGATCCAGGTTTGATCATCTGCTACACTGGAGCGGATGGAGATATTGAGGATGATTTACAGGATGCATTCGAAGTTCTCCTTGAAGACGGAACCAGTTTGATGATAACAGGAAGTAACCTGACAACTCACCTCGCAGGTTCAAACCTTCTTACAATGATGGGTGCAGATCACCAGAGTAATTATGATGCTGAATCAGCTTTCGGAATCGAGGGTGATCCCATTGGCGATGGCATCGAATTTGATCTTGGTGGAGGTGACGGCGCCAATAACCTTGGGTCGCCAACCTCTATAACCCTGGTAGGGACGGGTGTGGAATGTTTAAGATATTCAAACGTCCGTCGTGCCGGGATTCGAAACGAGACGGAAAACTACCGAAGTTTGATTCTCGGTTTCCCGTTTGAAGCCATATCAAACGCCGACGACCGTACACAATTGATCAGCCAGGCCGTTTACTGGCTGCTTGATATGGATTTCGAAACTACTCCTGAATTTAATAATGCCTCATTGCCTGGAAGTTTCGAGCTGTTACCAGTTTATCCGAATCCTTTTAATCCGGTAACAACAGTTACAGTTGGATTACCTGTAACATCAGACCTTCGTTTGAACGTATACAATGCACTTGGCCAACAGGTGACAACCCTGGCTGACGGGAATTGTTCACAAGGATATCACAGGTTTAGATTTGATGGTTCGGGATTATCCAGTGGAATATATTATATCGATGCTAATGTTCCTGGTCAGTTCAAACAGGTTCAAAAGGTTGTTTTAATGAAATGACATCGATTTGATAGAATCTTTTTGATTAGTGGGTGGCTCTATCCTGCCTTGGCTGGCAGACAGGGCCACCCGGCAAAATCAAAATATAACCCGGCTTAAAAGTCATCCGCCGTAAGTCGGATAAAAGCCGGGCCATCAAAGAATTACTAATTTATATCTCTACTCTAACTCATTCACCACCAAGCATATCCTCAGCACTTACCGGGCTTATGAGGAGTGGTTCACCACTCTCAACTGCTTTAATGAACGTGTCAGCTTTGAGCGCTTGCTGAACACTTATCGGCAGTTCATCGAGAACCATCGCACGCATTTCATTTTTTAATTCAAACCTGCTGGAGCCGGGATAACACTCCAGATCGACTACAGTAGTGTTCTCCAGACCGGCTGCTTCCTTGGCAATTTCGATGGCTGTCAGGAATCCACCGTTAACATCAACCAGGCCAATCTCTTTTGCATCCGCACCTGACCAGATACGTCCCTGGGCAACTTCGTTTACCTGGGTTGTATCCATCCCACGTCCTTCAGCGACATGTGTGATAAAATCTTGATAGTATTCATCAATCAGGTGCTGAACATTTTCCATCTGTTCGTCATCCCATTTTTCTGTTATACTCCAGAAATTGGCGTTTTTACCTCTGCGAACACCGTCATATGTAATACCAATCTTATCAGACAGCTCTTTAGTTACAAATTTTCCGCCGAGTACCCCTATAGAACCTGTTATACAGGTTACGGGAGCAACAATTGTATCTGCTTTACAGGAAATGTGATAACCCCCTGAAGCCGCAGCATCAGAGAAAGAAACAATAAGCGGAATATGCCGTCCTTCGAGATCCTCGTTAGTTGTCTTTTCAATTTCCCGTTGAATTATGTCCGAAGCGTATCCAGTACCTCCGCCGGATTCCACTCTCAATACTATTGCCTTCACACGTGGATTACTACGTGCTTTTCTAATCGCTTTTGTAATAGAACTGGAACCCATCTTTCTACCACCGAACAGGCCACCACGGCTTGACGACTCTCCCCTGAGAATATCACCTGTCGCATAGATAATGGCGATCTTTGGTGAGGTCATGTCTTCCCACTCATATTCAGCAATTTCCCGCGAGAAATATGGTCCCGCCGCTACGGTCCTGATTGATTCATCTCCAAACGCCACTTCCACCTCGTCCTGGAGTTCATCATCATAGGCGATCGCGTCAACCAGCCCCGCTTCGAGGGCTTCATCAGGTGTATAGGTAGCCTGGTCGATCCAGTTTATAACCTGCTGCTTACTGACCCCTCTTCCTTCGGCGATTCCTTCAAGGATAGTCTGCCAGATTGTCTCGACTACAGCGTCGAGGGATTCCCGTGCCGGTTGGGACATTCCATCGCTGGTAAGTATTTCAGCTGCAGATTTATATTTCCCAGCACGTGCGAATTGTACATCGATACCGATTTTATCAAGAGTACCTTTGAGATAGAACTGGTTTGCGAAAAGACCGGTTACTATCAGGCCACCACCGGGATGCATGATAATCCTGTCCGCGACACTGGCGAGGAAATAATTGCCAAGCCCATCATCCTCGAGGTAAACAACTACCTTCTTCCCTTCATCCCTGAATCTCTGCAATGCGTCACGGAACTCGAGACGGTCGCTACCACGGATAGAGAAGTTTTCGATTTCCAGGAGAACACCGGTGACATTCGGATCTTTTCTCAACCGTTCAATTTTGTTGAGAAGGGTCAGGAGTGTCATGTTACGTTTACGGAAGAAACTGAATGGTTCAGGCTCTTCGACTATTGTACCCTTGAGCTTCAGGGTGACAACCTTTTTCGGCTGGAACAGGTCGGTAAGGCTTGGACGCCATTCACTTGACATTCTCAACCACCCAACACCAACATTGTCCGGAGCACCATCGTGTTGGGTATGGCTCCTCGAAGCGCTATATCCGTTGAGTGACAGATGCCCACCATAAACACTCATACCGGCAAAGACAATTTCGCTGTCAAGAGAATACCCACCACGGAGGGCAAGATTTTCAGTGGCCATCCATTCAGCGCCGAATGTCAGGTCAAATTTATCATCATATTCAACCAGGCTGATATTGCTATCATCATCAGGATCGGTATAGTAACCTTTCCAGATTGTAGCGTCAGCCGTTAGTGTTAACCTGTGTCCTATGGGACGCAACGCCAAACCAAGATGATAGGTTGGATCCTGCCTTACTCCATTATATTTAGGTCTTCCGACTTCTGTTACCTGTCCACCCAGCGACAACCAACGTGTTGGACGTACCAGCATCCCAATATCATAACTATTCTGGCGATCAAGGTCACCGCTAGACCAGTGATAGGCAAAACCGATGTTAAAACCTTCGGACAGCTCCATTGAAGAACCCCAGGAGTACCGTGTCGCTTCTTTGTTACCCGTAACCCGTTCAGCGCCGAACCCAAGATGTCCAAGGTTTACACCAATCCCCCAGTCGTTCTGGAATCCATTTTCTTCGTCTGCACCACTGATAAAAGGATTCATAAAAAGAAGCCCGGAACCACCGTCAACACCTATACCTGCCGGATTAGTCCAGATAGCCGCTGTCCCGCCAGGTTTAGCATAGGGGCTGTACGGCATAGTGATTAATGTGCTCAAACCGTAATTATTCAGACCGCCGTAATCGCCTTTTTGCGCGATAACGTTCGATCCGATTAAAAACATTACCAAACTCGCAAGAATAACCTTCCTCATTAGTTCCTCCCAGGAAATGTTAATTATATAAATTGTATCCCAATTGAGTGCTGTTAAAAAATATCCTTTCGATGCCCTACTACAGGCAAGCCTTGTGCCAGTTACTATGATTCATCTTACTTTCACATGAACACTTGACGCTGACTCATTAAATATTATTCTCAGTTATTGATAAAAATCAAGGATGTCATTGCGAGCAGAGCGAAGCAATCTCAGTCATTATAAATATTTATATCTTGTGATTGTTTCGACGCTACACTCCTTGCAACGACATCCTCCCTATATTGATCTCAAGATTGATAGATAAGTTTTCTAATTATTATCTACTTCATCATTCCAATTTCCGTGATCTGTTTTGTTGAGATTACAACATCTGTTGCAAAAAACACTACATACTTGAGAGGCAAAATGGAAAAACTATAGCCGGCTTTGCCTGAGGTTGAGGAAAGTTATCAGAGCTTTATCGAGTGGTGTTTCTGTTGTCAGGAGATGATGATTGACCTTGTGGCGTGAACAGCCCATTTTTAACGTCTCGAGAAAATTATCCATCTCCTCTTTATAGGCGTCCTTTACCTGCCAGGGGCTTGCTGTGATTGTTTTCCCGGATTCGAGCTCCTCGAACCGTGATTCCCTTGAAAATGCGAAGTCAATTTCGCGTGGGTCCATCAACTGAAAGACAAGAACTTCGTGGCCATTATGGCGGAAATGGTGAAGTCCGCTGATCAACTCTTCGGGATCGTCCAGGAGGTCGGAAATGAGGACTATCAGCCCACGTCTTTGAGCACGTTCAGCCATCATGTGGAGCACAGGACCTATTTTTGTACCACCCTCAGGTTGCGCTTTCTCCAGGGCAGACCAGAGTTCATTTCGCCAGGTTAACGCGCTTCGTGGTGGGAGATATTCACGAATCTCCTCGGTAAACAAGCCGAGTCCAACGGCATCCCTCTGGTTCAACAACAGGTAAACCAATGCGGCGGCTAATGATCTCCCGTACTCGAACTTTGTCACCTCACCGCCTGAAACGAAATGCATCGATTTGCTCTGATCAAGCAGGATCATCGCCCGCAGGTTCGTCTCCTCCTGGTACTGCTTGATATAAAACCGGTCGGATCGTCCATAGACTTTCCAGTCGACATGTTTCAACGGATCACCGGGCTGGTACATACGATGCTCGGCAAACTCAACGGAAAAACCGTGGTAGGGCGAACGGTGCATCCCCACAAGGAAACCTTCAACCACCAGCTTTGCCCTTAATGATAACGGTTCAAGGCGATGGATTAACGATGACGATACGAGTTCCTGTTCTGACTGACGCAGCAATTGAAATTCCTATGTTGCTGGTTTCGATTTTAGATGAGATTATTGTAAGATATACGAGGGTGGTATTGCCAGTGTTCCGAGGTTATTCTGAGTTCGGATCTTTATTCGGGATTGCGATGAGATAAACCTCAATAAACTCTTCGATGAAATTATGAATTCGTATTCTGACTTCATGAATTCGATCAAAACTATATGCACCCAGGCTCTCTCTTCCCAGGAAACTGCGTGGGTTATCACACTGGCATCACGTCGCAGGTAGGAAATTTCTCTCAATTCAATGAGAATACTATATGGGATTGAATCGTAATAATCTTCATCAACTTCGGCAGATAATTTCACGTATAAAACAGGATAATAGTTTGATGTGCGGAACTGGTATTCGGGTAAAAGTTCGATACCGGCATCTTTAAATTGTAATGTTATATCCTCCTTAAGGATCTTTGTTGTTATCCCATATTTTCTAAGTTTTGGATTTACAAATTCGACTTTTAGATAAATATCTTCCAGTCCCTTCAGTTTTGGCTTGTTACTGGTCGGATAGGATTCACTATGGATAATTAGCAGTGATAAAAAAACCAGAAATATTGTCCTCATCTCTTGTCCCCGTGCATTAAGAATGAAGTAATCCTATTCCTTAAAAACTGAGTAGTGAGTAGTTGGATCTGATTATTATTGTAAATTTTTCAACATGTTATTAATATTTACTATTTAAAACAAAATAAAACAAATAAACCCTGTTAGCGAGCTAACAGGGGCATAGAACTATCATGTGCAATGAAGTAATTACACAACAACTGTTTCTATAATTTCCCCATAAATCTTAGCCATCTCAACAGCATCATCTGAAATAGTCTTAATTGGTGAGATCTGATTTTTCATTGACTGGACAATTGAAGGATTGGAAAGGATATTTCGGATAATTGTAGAAAGTTGATCCACGTTCTCGTTCTCGAAAATGAATCCTTCTTTTCCGTTCGTCATCATTTCAGGTACACCACCGACATTTGAGATAATAACCGGGAGTTTTGCCGAGAGGGCTTCCAGAAGGGTCAGGGGGTAATTTTCACGTCTCGAAGGAATTACTGCCATGTCAATTGAGGAAAAAATCCGTGGCAGATCTTCAGGTGTATATTCACCCAGGTAATGGATATTGGGAATTGTATCTGCAGACCTCAGTATGCTGTCGAAATACTGTTCTTCATGCGAACGTCCATAGATATGAAGTTCCCAGTTGTTGTTTTCTTGTTCCATAAGACCACGGAGAAAAATATCCAATCCTTTCCGGTAAACAATCTGGCCACAGTAACCGAAGATAATTTTATCGCCAACAGGTTTCCTGTTTTGTGTCTGGACCGGAAGCCATCCCAGGGGGTGGATATCGTCGACAGGGAAACCGTATCTGCTGTGGGTATCCGCAATAAATTGTGAGGGTGCGAGTACCCTGTCAATTTGTGTATGGGCTATCCTGTTTGTTTCGATTCGATCCTGGCTGTAATTGACAATTTCGCGGGGAGCTGAGGGTTCTGGAACTCCAGCAAGGCATGCAGCGCATTTTTTCGGCGTTTCAGGGCCGGAACAAACCTGGGCGTATGTATTTATCATATGTCCCATGGGACAGAGCAGCCAGTAATCATGAAGGGTGGAAACTGTGGGGATTCCCATGGCTCGGGTAACACCTGGAAGCCCATTTCCCAAGCGAAACAGTAAATGATAATGAACGAGGTCGAAATTTTGCTCTCTCAGTAAACCACGGAAAACCCTGTTGATCTCTTCGTTGTTGAAGCTGAACTGTGGATTTAGACGCGCATCTTCACTCATGTCATCAACAACAACCTGGAAGACTCTGATTCCTTCGTATTGGCCTTCCAGGAGTGAATAAACGTCAGCATTTGATCCATTCAGGTTGGAACGATTGATAGGATAAAACACACTTACATCATTTCCAAGCCTGATAAGTTCTTGCGCCAGGTGGAAGGCATAAAGTTGCGCCCCGGCATAACGGTATGGCGGGAAATCATGGCAGACAAACAAGATCTTTCTTTTATCACCATCAAGAGTTTTTTCAGGTTGTTGTATCTCTTCCAGTTTCCCGGACTCGATAAGTTTATTCCATCTGTCCCCGATTCTTTCCATCTCGTCCCAGTTGACAAGTTCACGTGGGATATAAGTAGAATCGAGAAGAACCTGAGCTTCTACCCGTCCCAGTCTACGGTAGATTTTTGGATTGAACTCGATTATCTGTTGTTTGCAATGGAACTCCCGTTCAACATCTTCCTTTATGCCACCGCTTATCCCGCTTTTATGACGATGATAGAAGAACAACGGTTCCCTGACCTGGAACGGGAAATAACCCTCAGACAGGGCACGCACCCAGAATTCCCAGTCAACAAATCCGTCTTTCATCTCCTCGCGCATTCCGCCAAGGGCATCGTACATCTCCTTCCTGATAAGGCAGGTGATGTTAAACTGGTTCCGTTGAACGAGGACATTTGGTGCAAAGTTTTCGAATCCGAACAAACGGTTTACCTCCCCGTACTGAACTGTTAAGGGAGATACCCAGGAATATTCAGGATTTACCAGTGCAGCGGCGACTGTTTTTTCGAGAAATGCTGGTGCAATTGTATCGTCAGAATCAAGAAATACCAGGAATTCACCCTCAGCAGCTTCAGCACCAATATTCCTCACAGCCCCTATCCCGCGGTTATTGTCTAGGAAGATTGATTTGATTTTGCGATCCGGATACTGTTTTTCCAGGTTGCGGATTACATCGGCGGTTTTTCCATCAGTGGAAGCATCATCTACAAGAATAATTTCCCAGTTAGCGTAAGTCTGCCTAAGGACACTGTTAAATGTCCATTTCACACTACGAGCTCGATTATAGACGGGGATGACGAAACTTACCAGGGGATTGTTTTTTATTTCTGACTTGGTATCAGAGCCGGTATCATCATGGTGCTCCATGGTTTTTTTTAACCATGCCATTATTCTTGGAGCATTGTCAAACGCACCCTGCCTGAGTAGAATATGTTCCCATCGTGGTGTGCCATAGGCGTGTTCTAAAAGCTTAAGTTCCCTCTCCTCACGTTGAGTCCGATATGCCTCACCAGCCTGGTCTTCCACCTGCCGGAGGAGAAAAACAGCTTCCATGTTTACAGGATTAAGATCGAGCGCTTTTTCCAGTTCGCGAATACCCTCAATACTCTTCCTGCTTTGCAGCGCTACCCTTGCGTTGCCTATATGTTCGTTTGATTTCTCCCTAATTTCATCTTCGGAAAAAGGCCGCTGTTGAGCTGATGCCGCTTTCTGAAGTTTTTTATCACGATTTCCGTCATCAGTTCTGGATGCTTCATTTATTCCAAATGGTTTTTCCCGTGGCAACATTAGATCATCACGTAAATGAAATATTTTCCAGCGAAGCATGAACTCATCCCAGTCGGGATGTTTTTTCTTCAGGCGCTCACGCGATATTTCCTGCTTATCCCGTTTACGTTCTAGGTGGTCATTATCCTGGGCGTAATCATGGTATATGACAGCGTCCGGGATATAAATCTGCTTGCGCATATCAGGTTCAACCATAAGTAGCCGCTTAGATAAATCAACCCCTCCCCCACCAAACTTTATTTCATCATCCCAGCCGTTTACCTGGAAAAAGTACCTGGCGTCATAAGAAACATTTCCTTCGACATTAGCATAAACGGGGAAAGGTTTATCACCCAGATCATAATGACGTGCCAGTTGGTTAATCGGATTACCGGTTTTTGAGAGGACAACACCACGAACACAGATGACGTCCCATTTATTAAATGCCTCTTGATGAGCGAAGAGAAGGGAATTGTCGGGTAACGCGTCATCATCAAGGAACAATAAAATGGGAGCGCTGGAGAAAATACTACCCACGTTCCTGGCAAAATATGCCCCCGTATTGCTGTTAAGATGAACCAGTATATCTACATAATCACGAACAACATCAAAATCCGACGGTTCGCATCCATTATTCACCAGGATAATTTCAAATTTCAGGTCTCTTTGATCCTGGAGCAGCTTTACGGTTTCGATGATCTCATCATTCATCTGCCAGGAGATCATAATGATGGAAATTACTGGATCAACAACGTCTTTGATTCTATCAACAGCTCTGAATTCATTACGATAAAGACTTAGTTTTTCCTCCCAGTTTTTACTTTTTAAAGCAGCTATTAAAGGATCATCCTGTAATTCAAGATCGGGCAGGAGACTGAATGAGTCATTCTGTTCCTTTTGTAACTTCTTCTCCCCAATTCCTGTGAATAAAATGTCTGCAAGACGGTCATTCAGCTTTTCTATATCAAACTCGTCCTTTACCCTTTCCCTGGAATTAATAGACATGCTCTTTCGCAGCTCTACATCTTCCAGTAGTTGTTTTACCTGGGCTGCTATGGTTTTGACATCCTTTTCTTCGGACAACAAACCGGTTTTATTGTTTTCAACCAGTTCAGGGATTCCAGAATGGAAAGAACTGACAACCGGGATTCCCATTGACTGGGCTTCTATTAACGATACCGGCAATCCTTCACGATCGCCGTCATCTGCAACAACACTGTTCAAGATAAACAGGTCTGAATTCTGCATCTCACGTATAACATCATCCTTCGGACGAGCACCGAGGAATTCTACATAGTCATCCAGTCCCAATTTATCCAATAATTGAAGCAGTTCAGGTTTTAATGGACCATCGCCAATAATCCTGTATTTGAATTTAACCGAATCCTTAATTTCAGCTAATGCCTGGAGAGTATATTTTATTCCCTTTTTTTCAACCAGGCGGGCAACTGAAAGAAGGACTGGTACTTCGTTTGGCTTTGATTTGTCTGGAGGTTTGAACTGTTCGAGGTCTACACCGCAACGGTGAATAATAACCCGGGATGGATCACATCCACGTATGACAATTTCGTGTTTTATCGCTTCACTTGGCGCGGTGATAAGATCGGCTCTTTGATATAGCTCCCCGTAGAAGTCATCACCGAAATTTCTAAACGCCCTCGAAGCATCATGACCGTGAAATGAAACTAGAACAAAACAATCAAGGAGTCTAAACAGCGGCTTCAAATGATTGAAGTTCAAACCATAGTGAATATGGAAACCGTCTATAAGGTTGAGATCAATGTTATTGTTCCTGTGGAAAAACGCCTGCAGCCAGGCATCTTCATCCCTCTGTAACTGCACCGGTGGAATGTTGAGATAACGGGTACTTTTATCGAGGCCAAAGTTAATAACATCGGGATGTATAGATGATTCTTTATGAAGGTAAGTCGCCCAGTTATTTACATTAAATCTGCGATTTATCAGGCCGGTGATCTGGTCGAGGATAAAGGTTGCGGACAGGGCGGGAAAGCCTGATTGTAAAACGATAATGTTTGGTTTTTCCGAATCCATTGCGCTGATAACCTGGTATTTTAATCCTGTGATTTTACGGGGATAAACCGATCCAGTAAGCTATTTGCAACCTGTATGCCATTATTCCTGCAATCTATAAATGTTGTATTGCTTATATTATTAATAGTTTACGTTTATTGTGTGTCCAGACAAGGTAAAAGCAGGCGGGAGAATTTTACCGCCGAGTGCGAGCATTTCCTGTGAATAAATGTGAGAGAAAGAGAGCAAGAAAGGCTGCTGGCAAATTTCCTTGATATTACTCAACATAGTATGATTAGTGCCTGTATTTATGTGTAAAATCGTTTGGGAAATTCGTGATTTTAGACCATTTACAAAGAATATCAGGTTATAAGTTTCGCGGTTCTTCCTCTAGCTCTTGATCATTGCTCTCTACTTTGTTAAGATTGCTCTCTATGGGGTCATACAACAGAATTTATAAATGGCAGGATCTATTGATTCATGCTGCTTACCGGTTTACCTGCCCATGTGCAATTGATCCCAAAAACACGACCATTTTGGATAACCAGGACATAATTGTTTATTAATAAAATTATTAACATTTCAGGAGGGGAAATATGTCACACATATTTCGCGCATTGTTAGTAATATTTGTGTTACTCGGAACAGTCGGAATTTCATTTTCAGCAACTATCGAAGATCAACTGGCAGAAACCGAGCAGGCACTTAAAGCATTAAAAGCCAACCGTGGTGCTTTACTTTCACCTCGTAACTACGCGGAAGCGTCAGAAAATTTCCTTCGCGCTCAGGAAGACTATAAACGTGGCAAGGGAATCAATGTCGTCCAGGACAGGTTGCAGAGAGCAAATGATGCCATATCAGCAGCAAACACAGTAGTAGAAACCGCATTCCAGGCATTTGAGACAACCCTCGCAGCACGTGAAGATTGCGAAGCAGCAGAGGCAAAACAGTATTCACCTGATCTGTTTAACAAAGCAAACCAGAAGTTTGGTGCCGCTGTAGGACATATCGAAGCCGGTAAGCTCGACGCCGCCCGTAAGAAAGCACGTGAAGCTGAAGACCTGTACCGTGATGCTGAGCTGGAATCAATTAAGAAAAACACAATCGGCAAAGCCCGCGCGAAGATCAAGGAAGCTGAAGGTCTCAAGGCTAAAAAATACGCTCCGAAAACAATGGACCGTGCCGTAATAAATGCCGACCAGGCTGAGCAGATTCTCATCTCAGACAGGTATGCTATAGACAAGGCGAATGAAAAAGCCCAGGAAGCACAGTACGAAGCACGTCATGCCCAGTATATTACACGCCGGGCAAAAAGCCTTGAAAGTGTAAAAGAGGGATACGAGATGCTGTTCCATGAAATCGAAGATTTTATGGATAAAATCGCCGCAGAATTAAACTACGCTGCAGCTTACGATGAAGGAATGAAAAATCCTTCCCTTGAGATGGCCGAAACCATCAAACATATGATCGAGAGCAACCAGGCTGAAAACCGTCGTCTCAATGAAACAATTGAAGCAAAGAACTCTGAAATCGAATCCTTAAATACACAGGTTGAAGAACTCCTGGCAACCCAGACCGAATTGAACAATGAACTGGCAAAGCTGAAGGGTGAGTTTGACGAAGCTAAGGAAGAACAGAGACTTGCTGAAGAAAAACGGCGCAAAGAAGAAGAAGCAATTAAAAAACTAGAAGCCAAGGTTCAGGCTGTATACGACATGTTCGACGATCGTGAAGCAGTTGTTCTCTCGAAGGACGACGACCTTATCCTTCGCCTCTCAGGCCTGAAGTTCCATTCCGGTAAAGCGACCATCCAGCCTGAAACATTCTCTATTCTTGGTAAGGTTATGAGTGTTATCCAGGAATTCCCGGGTAAGAATGTAGAGATCGAGGGTCATACAGACTCTTATGGCCGTGATGCTGCCAACCAGGCACTTTCCGAGGAACGTGCCGAAGCCGTCCACAAGTATTTCGTTGCCAGCGGAATTTCTGCGAATATCCTGAAAGCTATTGGCTACGGTGAAACACGTCCCGTCGCATCCAACGAAACAGCCGATGGACGTTCACAAAACAGGCGTATTGAAATTGTTATAAAAGGCGCCAGGACTCTTTAGTTACTACCGATTATTTAATATTAATCCCGGGCAAAAATGTCCGGGATTTTTATGCCCTCGTAACAAATAAAACATATAGTAACAGGATCAATAAGCCGTAAAAAACACCCAGGATAAGTAACCCCGATAGTTTCCTTGTTTTAGCAGCACCGGCATAATCAAGGTTCAACAAACCGAACAAAAGGGTTGGAATAGCGTACAGATAGTGACTGGTACTGACTGTCATTTGAGGATATGTGCCGGTAAATATA
Source organism: bacterium (assembly GCA_028278125.1). The sequence goes on from JANQEY010000320.1 coordinate 21,182, forward strand.
AACACAATTGATACTGTAAGAATCGTAACCAGCAGCCACCCGAAAAAATTAGTAACAGGAATACCAAACCAGATTCCCCTCTTTTTCCATTCCCACATTCCGGCGTTAACCGCGACCGGATCCGCAATCAAGTCCCAAATTGTTATCAGGACAGCAGTGGAGACAGTAATAATAATCCTGTTGTTTGAATATCCTGTAAGATCCGCGAATATTACTGCTGCATTCATTCCGACATACATCAACCCCCACCACATCATGATTACTGAAACAGGAATTCCTCCACTAAAAGGTATAACCGGCCCGGCTTTTTCAGTGTATCGATACCTGCCGAAAGGAATTCCGGTTTTATGCCCGATAATCTCAATGCAGAGAGGTACAACGAGGATTATCGCAAAGAATGCAACTGCCCATTTTATATCAGCGACGTATAGGGCATGAAGTACAATACCTGCCAGGGCTGTTAACAGTTGGAGTGTATCGAAATACCCACCGGGTGGTTTTTTAAAAACCTGTGCCAGGCGGTCAATCAACATCAGCATTATTAATAATGCTGATACAACAACAAGGCTTATGGTGAGAGTATTACCTGGCATCAGATCCGATACTTTTTAGACTAAATCGACACAAGAAAATTTCATGACGAAAATTTTGTTTTTAATTGTTTAGTCCATTCAACCAGTTTCTTCAAATTCATCCCGGCAGTCATGACCGGAGCTTTTTTCTCAGCCCAGATTATGCCGGACAGAACACCGAGGATGATAAAAATTCTTCCGAAAAAGGGAATCCCGGTTCTCTTCCTCATAAATGGTAATCTCATAGGGTATGTACTATATAGAAATTCATTGATCCGGTTATTTTTCCGCACCTGATAGTATTAAAGAATCTTCATTATTGCAATTGATTCTGCATTTCAGAACAACTTCCTCTACCGGTAAAATCTCAGAGTCAGAAACTATGGATGAGTCTCACGAGATGGTGTATCTTTACCCTGCTCAAATATTAATGCAGGGGAAATATAATGCCGGGTAAAATAATCGGATCAGCAGGATCTCAAGGATCAAATGTCCGGTCGGATATTTGGATAGAAATAGAAATTCGCACCAGGGGCGGGATAAAACTTGATTTTACCAGCAAGGTTGAAGCCCTGTATGGGCAGCAGACTCGGGAATTGATCGAAGAGGGTCTGCAGCATTTTAACATCAAACATGCCAACGTAACCGTAGAAGACCAGGGTGCACTTCCATTTGTTATCATGGCACGTTTGGAAACAGCTGTCCGTCGTGCTTTTCCAGACACAGAATTTGAGCCCTGGCTGCCGAAATCCGAGATAACACATTCCGGATCTAAACCACGCCGTTTTCGTCGTAGCAGGTTATACCTTCCGGGAAATCAGCCTAAATTATTTATCAACGCGGCAATCCACAGACCGGATGGCCTGATCCTTGATCTCGAAGATTCTGTAGCACCTGCAGAAAAGGACGCCGCCAGGTGCCTTGTGAGAAATGCCCTGCTGTTCCTCGATTTCCAGGATTGTGAACGGATGGTCAGGATTAACCAGGGTACACGTGGCTTAGATGATCTTGATTGGGTTATTCCATACGGTGTTCAATTAATCCTTGTCCCAAAGGTCGAAGACCCAGATGATTTAAATAAGGTAGCAAAACGTATCGCCGAACTCAGGAACAAGTATAAAATCAAGTTTGATATCTGGTTGATGCCGATTGTAGAATCAGCGAAGGGAGCCTGGTTTGCATTTGAAATCGCATCTACTGAAAAAACGGTCGTGGCTTTGGCTATCGGTCTCGAAGATTATACGGCAGATATTGGAGCACAACGAACTTTAAAGGGGGATGAAAGTTTCTGGGCTCGCAGCCAGGTGCTTAATGGAGCTCGTGCAGCTGGAGTTCAGCCGATCGATACTGTTTTCTCCGATGTGTCCGATATGGAAGGGCTGGCGGTATCAGTTGCTGAAGCAAAAGGTCTGGGTTTCGAGGGAAAGGGCTGTATTCATCCACGACAGATTGATGTAGTACGAAAAGGCTTTCTCCCTGGAGAAGATGAAATAATGAAGGCACAGAAAATAACTGTTGCCTTCGAAGAGGCAGAAGCAAAAGGCCAGGGCGTAGTCAGTCTTGGCAGTAAAATGATCGATCCACCGGTTGTAAAACGTGCACTGAGAGTAATAAGAATCGCTGAAGAAGAAGGCTTGATCGGAACAAACTGGCGTAAAAAGCTGTGATATTCAGGTAATCCATATAGTTATGATCATTACTAAATCTGAATATAAAACTAATCTTTATTGCTAAATGCCGTTTACCTTTATAATTTGAATGCAAACACACGAGGAGGTAAAGATGTGGCGGTTATTTATTCCTTTATTGCTTCTGGGACTGATTTTCGCGGGTTGTGGTCAGCAGAAAGAAATAACAGAAGAACAGGTTGATGACATCCTTGAGCTGATGATCGAAGGAAAACTGCCGGATATGAAGACGATCCCGATGACTAAAATGGAAAACGGGATTAAGTATGTCGATCTCAAAGCAGGTGAAGGGCAGGTAGCGAAATCCGGTGATTTGGTGGAAGTTCATTACCATGTCTGGCTTTCCAATGGTCGCCGGATCGATTCCTCTATAATGGACCAGATTCCGTTCGAATTTGAACTTGGTGCCGGCCAAGTAATCAAGGGTTGGGATAATGGAATCCAGGGTATGCCAACTGGAACTAAACGGCTGATGTGGATTCCTTCGGAGCTGGCATATGGTACTAAAGGAAGAGGCAAAGTACCCCCGGACGCTCCTTTAATTTTTTACGTTAATCTTATAGAAATTCTGCAATAATCCGGATCAGTTGGGAAGTTTTCCGTAGACATTTTTAATCGTCTCAACCAACTCATTCAGGCTGAATGGTTTACTCAGAAAAGCATCGGGTGGGTAAACGGAGTTTTCTGTCAGCTCCCTGTAATGCGCGTAACCTGTGATCAGGATGACAACCGTATCATTTTTATGCTTTTTAATATCTTCCAGCAGGTTCACACCATTCTTTTTCGGCATGTAGATATCGGATATGACTAACGGGGGTTCGTGCTTGATATATTGCTGCCAACCTTCTTCTCCATCGTGTGCCAGTAGAGGTTCAAATCCAACGGTCTCAATCGTAGTTTTTAATACGTCAAGCATATCATTGTCATCATCAACAATCAAAACAGTATTGTCAGCCATAGATAACTCTTATAATTATAAATTCTTGCATGATATAATAATCACTAGATGATTAATTTTACGAAAAAAAACAATAGTACGCACAGTTTTAAAAAAAATATCGTACTTTACAAGAGCCAGATCAGATAAACCAGGAATTCTTCATGTGCGGTATCACCGGGCTGATTTCACTTGACCACGGTAAGGAAATAGATCGTTCCCTTCTCCAAAAGATGACTGATAGTCTTGCACACAGGGGTCCGGATGGACAGGGAACCTGGACAGGTGATGGAGCGGGGCTTGGACACAGAAGACTGGCGATCATTGATATCGATGGTGGTGCTCAACCATGGATACTGAACGATAACAAAATAGTTTTTGTCTATAACGGTGAACTTTATAATTACCTCGAATTACGTGAAGAGCTCCAGGCTGAAGGAATATCTTTCCAATCCCAGTGCGATACCGAAGTAGCATTAAAGGCATTAGTCACCTGGGGTACGGAAAAATCGCTGGAAAAATTCCGGGGAATGTTTGCATTCGCACTCTGGGAAAGTGATCCTCGAAGGTTGACACTGGCCAGGGATCCACTTGGAGTAAAACCACTCTACTGGGCTATGCGAGAAGGTATAGTCCGGTTCGGGAGCGAGATAAAAACGATCCTTGCCGATCCCTCTTTCCCCCGTTATCCAGACCCGATAGCCGTTACCAACTACCTGGCACATTACAGATTGTCATTTAACGGAAAAACATTTTTTAAGAACATCAACGAGGTACCTCCGGGCAGTTTTATTCTCTGGGAAGGGAAACGTCGACGCCGGGTTAATTACTGGAGTATCCCGAAAATCAGGGAAGCAGATAAGCATGATGACGGCCCTGAAATAGTTGCAGATGGATTCCGCAACCGACTGGTAAAAGCTGTTAAACGGAGAATGTTGGCAGATGTACCTGTCGGGGCATATCTGTCAGGTGGCATTGACAGTTCGGTTCTTGTTTACCTGATGCATGCCCTGATGAAAAAGGTGCCGGAAACATTCAGCATCGGATTTCAGAACGAAGGCTACAACGAATTTCCTTACGCCTCCAGAATGGCGAATTACCTCCAGGTACCACATCACCAGGTTACCCTTACTGAACAGGGATACTTTAAACAACTGGAAGATTTAATCAAGATAAAAGACACGCCGTTATCTGTTCCCAATGAAGTACCACTGCGGTTCCTCTCAAAGATCCTCAAGAAAAAGATAACTGTAGTGTTATCTGGTGAAGGCGCCGATGAGCTGATGGGAGGGTATACCCAACTTGTCCGCAGTCCTCATGACTATTTAATTGCAAAAGCTGTTGAAGAAGGTGGAAATGGTTTCGATTCAGGAGAGATAGATCAGATCAGAAATGGTTTGCAGCATTTTTATGGTACCTCCAGTTTCTCGTCACAGAAAATCCAGTTCCTGAACCTCTACCAGTGGATGCCGCCACACCAACGGCAGGTGCTGGCCGGGGAAGGATTAATCGAATCGAACGCGGAGAATACAATCCTGGATTTCTGGGATAACAGGTGGGCGGACCTGGATGCCAGCGGTCTTGATCCATATGAAAAGGTTCTACATATCCTGGAAGGGCTACACCTGTCAGCGCTACTACTCCGCCTTGATGCAACCACTATGGCTGAAGGTGTTGAAGGGAGAGTACCTTACACAGACCGTGACCTGGTGGAATGGGTATTTTCGCTGCCGATCCATTACAAGATTCGTTGGAAAGGGCCTGAAGAGGAGAAACAGGCATCGCGGCTGACTTCAATTGAATCCGCCGGTAAACTTGACCAGAACAAATATTTATTAAGACTGGCCTTTGCCGGATCAATCCCTGATGAAATTCTACTTCGTCCCAAGAGGGCATTTCCTGTCCCTCTTGATAACTGGTTATACGGAACATGGCAGAACTGGGCACTGGAAAGAATTCTAACCCCACGGATGGGATTATTGTTTAACCTCGAGGAGACGGAAAAGTTAGTCCGTTCGGCGAGAAGCAAGGACGAAGGCATGAAAATCTGGATGCTTGCCAACCTGGGAATATGGCTTGAGAGCTATTTCTCATGATTAGGAAACAACCTTTTAAAGCTAACAAGAGTCTCATGCAACCGACATATATTTTATTGATATCTTGACCATTGATAACATACAACCTAACTTGCGTATAGAGTTTCTGTACGTTGAATTTAATCACGTATAACTAACACGAGGAGAACATGTCGCGGGAGCAATGCCCCGTGTGCAGCGCGAGCGACCTTGAAGAACTGATTGCGCTGGAAGACTACCCCTTTGCCGGCAACGGTGCTGTTCAACCGGAAAAAGCTTCAGAGGTTCCACACGGTATTCTTAGTATTGGTATCTGCCATGTATGCGGTGCCATATTTCAATATGAACCGGTCAGTTTTGAAGATTTAGACGGAATGTTACTCCGTCAACCACCCCCTCTTGATCCCAGTGACACTAAAATGGAGATAGCGGAAACCGAACGTTTCCTGGAATCGCTACGTCGCTACGGTCCTAAATCGGGACATATTCTCGATGTCGGCTGTGGTACAGGTTACCTGATGGATAGGCTGGGTAAAGTCGGGTACAAGGTTACGGGTGTAGATGCTCATCACCTTGCTGTCGAACAGGCGAAGGAAAAAGGCTTTGACATCACAGAGGGACGGTTCGAAGAGGGAATGTTCGAGGATGAGATGTTTGACGTTATTATTGCCCGTTCCGTGCTTGAACATGTAATCGAACCTTCTACGATCCTTTCGACAATGGTCAATGTTCTCAAACCCGGTGGTATACTGGCTATTGAAGTTCCTAACCATGACAGGGTATTCAGTCGCTCTACATTCGGAGGATTCTCCTTCCACCATGTCTGTTACTGGTCAGCTCCTACTCTTCGATACTCGCTGACACTACAAGGTCTGGACGTTTTCGGCGGGCATGAGGAATCATATATTGCCATGTTCGGACGTAAACCGGACAAGGGTGAACCCGGGACAGATCCGGTGCCACCCTCCGACCTGTTTGTAGATACTACCATGGAAGAGGTTGATAAATTCCTGGAGCGTAAAGATAACTTTGCTGATGAACTTCCGGGATTTGTTAACGACCGTTTTCCAGATGGAATTGTAGTATTGGGAGCTGGCGCCCCAACCGTTGACATGCTCTATTACACGGGACTGGATGAAGAGGTCAAGAATATTGTCACAACAGATAAAACCCGTCACGGTGCAATGCTGGCAAACACACCGTTTACTATTGAACCGCTTGAAAAAGCCCTTAAGGATAAGGCGGGAGGTATTGTCGTTTGTTCAGAGAGACGCCAGGAAGAATTGATCCACCGTCTCGACGATTTCCGTAACGATGGCGGCTCTGTTATACGAATAACCCCGAAGATTGAGATAATCTAGAAATAACCAATTTTTAATAATGATTGATAAATAAATGCCCCTGTTAGCTTGTCTAACAGGGTTTTATTGTTTTTAGGGTGGCTTAGATAGTTCGTTTTACAGCGAATATCTGGGAGTACATTGTTGAAGATTTGAGATTGCTTCGTCGCTACGCTTCCTCGCAACGACACCCTATTGATTATCTTCCAACCCCGCCAGATGGGTGGCCTTACATGCGAAGCTTGTCAGGTTTCATGGCCAACTCAAGGGTTGCCAATAATCCACTCCATATTATATAACGTGATTTTACAAAACATCGAAATCATGAAACCCGACAAAACCGCCAAAGGCGGAATGTCGGGCCACCCAGACTTTATTCCTTCAACTCTGCCAGGTGAAGAGCCGCTGCAGCAAATTCCATCGGATCGATGTTATCGAGGTTACCTTCAGCTTTTTTACTTCCACCTCTGAAAACAATACTTGGCGCTTCAGATTTCGGCCACCACCGCCAGGGAACGGTTGGCCCCATAGTAGAGACGGTAGGGGCATTCAGAGCAGCTGCTATGTGTAGAGGACCGGTATTATTACAGAGAACCACACTCGAGGTCGCCAGCAAATCCATCAGTCCGCTAAGAGATGGGGTGGCTATATGGAGAACAGAAAGATCATCCGCCAGCTTATCACCAAGTTCCTTTTCACCGGGACCTGTTATCACGGCAACATCCAAGTCTTTCCGTTTAATCACATCCGCGACTTTAGCAAAGTTTTCAATTGACCATCTTTGCGACGGATAATGCGCTCCCGGCATAATTACAGCCGGATTGTTATAATCATGTTGTGCCCAGGTTTCATTACCTCGCTGGATTCGATCCTCACCACAGGGTAAACGGGGGATATCATCTTCACGTTCCGCGCCGGTTTTTTCGGCAAGCCCCAAGTAGATTTCCCTTGTCGGTACAGTAATATCCGGTAGTTCAATGGGATGTGTGAAATAGACACCTCTTCCCCCACGTTCCAGCCCGATCCGGACAGGTATCCTGCTCTTTTTCAGGGATCGGGCGATTTTCATCTCCACTCGTCCTGTCAGGTCGACAACCAAGTCAAATTTTTTCTTTTGACGTTTTATGTCTGGTAACTGATCGATCGCAGCAAATTCACCCCAGCCACTTCCCCCGAATATTTCCCTGGCAAATGACTGTGCTATTAGGGTTCTTTCGGCGTGGGGAAACTGCAAACGTAAGGCTCTTAATGCCGGTTCAGTTAATACGAGGTCACCAATCCGTTCCAGCTGGATTACCAGTAGTCGAATTACCAGGTCTTTCTGGGGAATAGCAACTTCTTCGGGTGGTGGGTTAAACATTCGTGCGAGTTTTGCACGCATAGAATAACCAATACGTCCCAGTTGACGGTTGGAATCGTACTGAGTTCCATCTTCCGGTGGTGGCGGAAGGGGATCACCGAACTCAACAGGTCGATTTGTCATTCTGATACCCCCACCAATTCATCATAGAGAGCGGTAACCTTTTCAACATTCTGATCGAGGGTAAAACGATCCAGTACCATCTTCCTGCCATATTCTCCAAATTCTGTCCGTATGGTTTTATTTTCAATAAGTTTCACCAGCGATTCCACCCATTTGCCAGCATCCCTTGCAGGTGCCAGGAGACCGTTTTTTCCATTTTCAACCGCCTCGTCAATCCCTGCAATATCCGAAGCTACAATCGGAACTTCACATGCTGCAGCTTCAATTAAAACCCGTCCAAATCCCTCTTCAAGTGAAGGTAGTAGAACTACATCGAGAGCAGGAATAAACTTTTCGGGTTGATTGATAAAGGGGATGATTTTTGCTGAATTTTCAAGATTTTCTGATTTGATTCTCTGCTGAAGCCGATCACGTTCTTTTTCCGGCTTATCACCTGCAAATACCAGTGTCGCTTTACATTTTTTTAAAACTTCCGGCCATTGATCGAGTAGAAAATCATGACCTTTAAAATTATCAAAACCTGCAAGAAGACCAATAATCACGCCCTCACGTTGCAGATTTATTTTATCCCTGGTATCTCTAATTTCATGTTCGGATGCTTTTTTAAATTCATCGGTATCGATGCCATTGAAAATGATTTTAATCTTGTCTCTCGCTGATGGGAGATGAACAAACCGCCTGGTTACCGCCCTTGAGATAGCCACAAGTTGGTCGCATTCCTTTGCCAGGAGTCGGTCTGAGAATCCGTCGGGTGTAGCTACCCGCAGGTGCATTACCAGCTTTGCTTTGACTTTAACCAGGTTGGCAAAATGCGCCAGTCTTGGTGTGTCCACATGAATAATGTCAGGGTAGACATCCTTGATTATATACCTGAGTTTCCTGGCAGCTTTGATAACAGCCATAGGATTTTTTATCGAAAACGATGGCAGGTTCAGGTCAAAAACGCGAACGTTTTCCTGGCTAAGAGCTCGGGATAATGGTCCCGGAAAAGGCACTATCACAGCAGGCTTATATTTTGAACTGTCCAGGCGTTGGATAAACTGCAGGAGGCTCCTCTGCCCTCCCCTGGTCAGGTCGGATTTGCTTGTCAGGTAAAGAATGCGTATTTGTGTATTGTCGCTTACCAATAAACTCTCATCTATTTGCTAGAATGTCGCCACACGTCATTGCGAGGTAGCGCAGCGACGAAGCAATCTGGTCATTGATTTGTTATCCCCATAATGAGATTGCTTCGCTTCCCCGCCAAGGCGGGTAAGGCTCGCAACGACACCAATTGTCCTCATTTGATAGAATCAGAAATTAATCCTACTTTTTGTATGTGGAATTACTCTTCGCCTTTCTTCTTATGTTTCATCATCGCCATGTGGATCATCGATAACGCTTTTCGTACCGGTTTATGTAGTTGTTCTGACGGATCATTGGCATAAATACTGAGCACCTGCATATGGGGTTGGACAAGATCAGGATTTACCTGAGCAATGTGCCCCAACGCAAGCGCGGCATTGGGACAGTTATTGCCTGATTCCTCATTCAGCATCCACATCAACCGCCTGATTATATCGAGCAATTTCTCTTTTTTCATCACCTTCGCGGCAATCTGGAAACCATCCAGGGTCTTATTTAATTTTGTCTCGTTAGTCTCATGCAGACGAGAATAAAGTTTCCTGATTTTCCCCGGATTTTCCAGCAACAATCTTCCCAGTGAGGTGTAATCCTGGTTATCGAGATAATTATCAATATTTCCCACGTTCATAAATTCCGTTACAAATAAATGGTAATAATAAATATAAACACAGTGTATTTAAGTAGAACTGTATAGAGAAAGATTACAATATCTGGACTGAATAAGCAATCCTGAATCACGGAACAGCGTGATTAATCGGTTAATTAATCTTGTGCTGCGATTTTTCCCGCCAGCCGTCCTGCCCTGGCAGCGGATTCAAGTGTTGGTGGTAATCCAGTCGCTGACCAGTCGCCTGCATAGAATAATCCTTGAGCCTGTTTTAGTACCGGTCTTGGAGTACCAGGCTTTATGGTCTGTGTGGCTTTTTCGAATCGACGGAACTCAACATTACCTGGAAGTTCAGCAAGTTTAAAAATTCGTTTCGCTGATTCTGCGAATGAAATTTTATATGCTTCTTTATCTATTTTCGAACCGGAAGGAATACCAGATATAACCTGCTCAACAACAATTTTCTCGTCCGCAGCCGGTTCAGCAAACCAGACAGGATCTTTTTCGACAGGTTCAATTATCGGTCCGGGTAGTGATTCAAGATCCTCGACAAATGATCTAACCGTTATTATCGAGTTTGATTGGACTCCGGAAGCAGCCTTAAGAAGGGAATCCGCTTCTGGACAATCCTTGAGATATCCGAGTTTCGATGGTGGTGTGGTTACAATTATCAAATCAAATTTATTCTTAAAATCCGCTGATTGTACTTCCCATTCTTCACCTGAACGTTTAACTGATTTTACAGCTTCACCCAGCTTAATTTTGATTCCCAGTTTTGAAAGAGCATTTGGTGCAACTTCAGTCACCAGTTTTTCAGTATCGCGTATTACCCAACCGGCAAGTTTTTTTGGTTCATTCATTATCCGCCTGAAAGCAGCAATGAATGGCTGAGCCGCTGCTTCATAGGGAGGAGAATTACAGATTGCGGTGGCAAGTGCGTTGCCAAGACGCGTAATGGCTTCTTTTGGCCAGTAATGTTTTCTGAATAATTCCTCAACCGTTATATCAGGTGTGGTTTCAGCAGATGTTCCGTCTCTACCGATCAGTTCCTCGTCGGTCTGTTCGATTAATGGTTCGTCAAGTGTATTTTTTAAAACTCCAACCATTTTTAACCTGGCGGAAAGAGGTAGTCCTCCCCACCCGAGCAGACCAAGAAGAGGTGCTGCATTTCTCTGCAACGGTTTATCCAGGTACCAGAATGATCGTCGTAGACCTGAAACAACACCAATCGTCATATGCCGCATTCGCAGAAGGTGACGAGTACCAAGGATATCTAACAGGTGCAGGAAGTCGTGATACGATGACGTAATAAGATGGCGCCCGGTATCCCAGCCTTTACCCGCAGCAACCCGTCCTCCGAACCTTGGAGAAGATTCATAGATAGTCACATCTGCGCCATTTTCAGCAGCTTCGAACGCCGCTGATAATCCCGCTACACCACCACCGATTACACAAATTGATTTTTTCATATGTCTTTCACCCGGTTGGCTGACAAGATAAGGAATGATTATCTCGATTTCTCCCTGTTCAGATTCAATTGATTCATAAAATCCGCTATTCTCTTAGATAATAGCAGTCTCCCTGCGAGGCAGAATGGCTCACAATCGCACTTAAAATTTCTTATTTTGCAGGATTGTTAATCCTGCGATTACCATTAACATCTCCAAGAGAAAAATAAATTTGAGGAGGCAAAATGAACATTGCCGTTTTAGTGAAACTTGTCCCTGATACTGAAGCTTCGATCAAGCTCACACCCGATAAGAGTTGGATTGAAACACGGGATATCAGCTGGGTATTGAGCCCATATGACGAGTATGCTATTGAAGAGGGCCTGAAGACTGTAGAAGAAAAGGGTGGGGAAGTAACAGTAATCAGTTACGGTGAAGAACAGGCCGTTGAAGGCCTGAGAAAAGCCCTTGCCATGGGTGCCCATAAAGCTATTCATGTGAAAAAATCCGGTTCGATGGATCTGCTGGGAACGGCATCGGGTCTTTCGGAAGCGCTGAAGGATAAAGGTTTTGACCTTGTCATGGCAGGATTTAAGGCTACTGATGACGATTGCTCGGCTGTTGGACCGATGGTGGCAACGTTGATGGATATTCCATGTATAACCGAGGTATCCAAGGTAGAGATTGGTGACAGCAGTGTCCGTGCTGAACGCGACATTGAGGGTGGTCGTGAAATTATCGAAGCAAACCTTCCCTGCCTGATCACTGCACAGAAAGGTCTCAATGAACCTCGTTACGCCTCCCTGAAGGGTATTATGATGGCGAAGAAAAAACCGGTCGAGGAAGTGGAAGTTTCTTTCACTGAGTCTCGTGTTGAGATGGTACAATTTAACTATCCTCCTGAACGCCCTGCGGGTAAGATTGTTGGTGAAGGTACTGAAGCAGTGCCTGAGCTAGTCCGCTTGCTGCGTGAAGAAGCAAGAGTGATCGAATAGGAAAGGAGGATATGATGAGTGTCTTAGTATTTGTGGAAACACGTGACGGACAGGTTAAAAAAGCGGGCCTGGAATCATTAAGCGAAGGTAAAAGGCTTGCGACAAAACGATCCACCTCATGTGCCGCTCTTGTAGTCGGATCAGGCCTAGACGGGGCTATCGAAGAGATCAAAAAATGTGGTCCGGATAAAATATATTATGTGAATAATGCTGACCTGGACAATTTCCAGCCTGAAGGATATACCGCTGCGGTTGTTAAAGCAGCTGAAGAATTTAACGCCCAGGTAATCCTGATGGCATCAACATCACTGGGACGTGACCTTGCACCCCGTGTTGCCGCGAAAAAAACAATAATGCTGCTTCCTGATGTAACGGAAATCAAATTCTCACAGGATCCCGAGGGGATCGTGATGAAACGACCTGTGTATGCGGGAAAAGCATATCTCGATATTCGTGCCACGATGCTTCCTGTCGTCTCTACAACCCGTCCCAATGTCTTCGACGTTGAAGAAGCATCCGGTGCCGGCGAAGTTGTTGAGCTAGCTGTAGAATTTGAAGCAAAGTCGAAAGTAGTGGAGACTGTTCTTTCCGGTGGCGAAAAACTGGATGTTGCCGAGGCTGACAGGATCGTTTCCGGAGGACGCGGATTACGTGAATCTGACAACTTTAAACTGGTTGAGGATCTTGCAGCTACTTTAGGTGCAGCTGTTGGCGCCAGCAGGCCGGTAGTAGATTCAGACTGGCGTCCGCACAGTGAACAGGTTGGCCAGACAGGTAAAACAGTTGGCCCGACACTTTATATTGCCGCCGGTATTTCAGGCGCAGTTCAGCACCTGGCGGGTATGACAACAAGTAAAGTTATTGTCGCCATTAATAAAGATGCCGATGCCCCGATTTTCAAAGTGGCTGACTATGGTATTGTTGGTGACGTATTGGAAGTTTTACCGGCACTGAATGATGAACTGAAGAAATAAAGATATTATAAAAGTTTTCCAAGAATTAACCCGGATTTTTATAATCCGGGTTATTTATTTCCTGAACTACAGTTAATTAAGCATTACCCTGGATATAATTTTTCAGGTACCTGACTTCCTGCTTTGTTTTGCTGGCAACAGCCTTGACAACGTCTCCAATCGAGACAAGTCCAATAAGCAGGCCTTCAGAAACAACAGGTAAATGCCTGACACGTTCCTGGGTCATACAGCCCATTGCTTCTTCAATTGTATCAGACGGTTCTCCCACGACAACTTCTCTGGTCATATGATTATCAACGATCTCACCGTTAAAATCACCTGAACTGTTTGCAATAACTCTCAGGTTGTCACGTTCCGTAAAAATTCCGGTAGGTTTATGGCCTTCATCAACTACGAGTACAGCACCAATCTTGTTCTCCACCATAGTTTTTACGGCTTCAGGTACCGAAGTTCCCGGTTTAACATGGACGACGCGGGTTCCTTTTTCTCTTAATATATCGCTCAATAACATAATTGATTCCTCCTTAAAGTATATAATAATGGCAGGAGAACTATTTCCGGACTTACATTGCTCCGGTTAGTCGATCAGACTATCCAATTTCTCTTTAATTCTTATTTATCTCCTGGTACCAATTTATCTCTTGCAAAGAAAGATAGGGTAAGCTAACTTATTTGTCAAGAACAAGAGCTGGTAAGAAAAAGATAATCAGAGAAGGTTAGATCAATGATAAATCTCGAGGGAAAAACGGCGCTGGTAACCGGTGGATCTCGTGGTATTGGGAAAGCCATCGCGTTACGTCTGGCTGAAAACGGAGCTGATGTAGCAATTAATTATTTCCGTAAGCGGAGTTCAGCCGATGAAACCGTCGAAGAAATTCGTGCCCTGGGACGACAGGCTAAAGCCTATAAAGCAAACGTCGCGGACGAGGAACAGTTACATAACCTGTTTGAGAACCTGGGAAAAGATTTTGGACAGCTGGATATACTTATCTCTAACGCGGCATCAGGAGTGCTGAAGCCTGCTCTCGAACTGACCCGACGCCACTGGCAATGGACGCTCGATATCAACGCGGCTACCCTACTCCACCTTGTACAGCATTCAATGCCCTTGATGAAAGGCGGTGGAAAAGTAGTAGCTATCTCCTCGCTTGGATCAATCCGTGCAATCCCGAACTATACAGCTGTTGGTGCCTCAAAAGCAGCCCTTGAATCACTGGTACGCCATATATCAGTTGAGCTTGCACCTGAAAACGTAAATGTAAATATTCTCTCTGCCGGTGTAGTGGATACAGATGCCCTGAAACATTTTCCCAATCGTGATGAACTAATCGGCAACAGCCTGGAGAAAACCCCAGCCGGACGTTTGACAACACCTTCTGACGTTGCGGATGTTACCCTGTTTTTAGTCAGCGATTTTGCGAATATGATTCACGGCCAAACCATTGTCGTTGACGGCGGGTATTCCATAGTTGCCTGACGTGTAATATCCCGATTTCTCCGTCAGTATCCAGGAAAAAATGCAACCTTGCGCAGGTTTAATTCGTATATGGATTAGACAGAACAAATCTTTTCGAACGGGAAGTCTCTCTTGACTATGGACAACAGTTAGCCATTCCTTGAAACGATCTTTTCTGTTAACTTGTTTTGAAATAATTCAAGGATAGATATGCATCCCATTTTGCTTGATTTTGGACGATTTAAACTGCACAGCTACGGGTTGATGCTTTTTATTGCCTTTTTTATCGGGATAATTATAGCCGAACGGCGTGGACGGAAACTCGGACTTCCTGATTATGCCGCGCTTGACTTTTCGATTGCGATTATTGTTTCCAGCCTGGTCGGTGCCAGGTTCCTCTATGTAATCACACATCTAGACGAATTTCACGGCCGCTGGCTGGACATCATCAATCCATTCCAGTCGGACGGGACGATCGGAATAGCCGGGCTGGTTCTGCTCGGTGGGGTTGTCCTGGCAATAGCCACGCTGGTATTTATGGCCTGGTTACGAAATATCCCGATGCTGAAGATACTGGATGTATTTACCCCATCCCTGGCATTGGGAATTATGTTTGGAAGGATCGGGTGTTTCCTCAACGGCTGCTGTTTTGGTATCCCCACGGATGCTTCCTGGGGAATGATTTATCCTAATAGTTGCCTGGCGGGTCATGTTTTCCCTGGAGTACACATCCACCCGACACAACTATATGCCATTTTCTATAACCTCGTAATCTTCATATTTTTAATTGTCTCCGAGCGTAAATGGGGCGGCTTTCATGGATATTCAACCTCAGTCTTCCTTATTTTATATGGTATATTCAGGAGCCTGAACGAAACAGTTCGCTGGTACGAGGACGGAATGCGATTGATAGATTGGGGATCAGGAATGATCACCATCAGCCAGGTAATTTCAATCCTGATGAGCCTACTTGGTGTAGTATTATTTATTCTTGCAAGACGTTCCAAAATCAATTCAAAACCGGTTTCTTCCCACGTCGGAGCTGCAACATCAGATGTTCGGAGTTCATCATGAAAAAATTTGTGCCTGTAATAATACCTTTAGTTATAATTTCCCTGGTTATTCCTTCCTTCGCCCAGTACTCGGATTCCACAACCGTTGATTACGAACAACAGGTACTGGAACAGCTCAAACGTGAAGAGTTGACTCGTAGGATTAAAGATTACAATGTGATATTTTCAACAATATATCGTGAAATAAACGGGAAATATGTTGACGATCTTGATCATATGGAATTTCTCAAGGCTGGAATTGACGGGATGCTGTCAACACTAGATCCATATACGGAATATTTTGAAAGAGAAGAAACAGACGACCTGAATATTATTACCAAGGGCAAATACGGCGGAATTGGAATCCAGATTGGCCTGAGAGGTCCTGATCGTGAATTGACCATTATTGCCCCTATTGAAGGCACACCCGGCTGGAAACTGGGCTTAAGACCCGGGGACAGAATTGTAAAGATCGAGGATGAATCCACAAGAGGTTTTACAACATTTGACGCGGCGCAGAGGATGCGTGGTGAAGAGGGAACCATAGTAAATATCAGCGTCCTGCGTCCGGGTGTGGAAGACACCCTGGATTTCGCCATTGAACGGGCGATTATTCCTGTGATTGACGTCAGCTATGCCGGATTTATTGACGAAGGAATCGGGTATATCAGGTTAACCAGGTTCAGTCGTAACGCTGGAAAACAGGTTAAAGCAAAGATCGATTCACTTGATCAATTCGGTCTTGATGCCTTGATTTTCGATATGCGAGGTAATCCCGGAGGACTCCTCCCCCAGGCAATCAGTGTAGCTGAAAACTTCCTCGAACCCGGATCACCAGTTGTTTCTACAAAGGGACGTATTCCTACAGCAAATCGTGAATTTGAAGCACAGGAGGAACCTTCCCTCAATCCCGATATCCCTCTTGTGGTCCTGGTAAACGAGGGATCGGCATCTGCCAGTGAAATTGTAGCCGGGGCAGTCCAGGATCTCGACCGTGGGGTTATAATCGGGCGGACGACATTCGGTAAAGGTCTTGTTCAGTCGGTGATGCCATTCCACAGGTATGAAACATCACTCAAGCTGACGACCGCCAAATACTTCACACCCTCGGGACGTTTGATCCAGAAGATCGATTACTTTGATGACAACGATGCCCTGATGCTTGACACTATCTATTCAGAAGAATCCAAGCAGAGTTATTTTACCAGGAATGGCCGAGAAGTTAACGCGCATGGCGGAATTC
The DNA here is from genome assembly GCA_028278125.1 of bacterium. The sequence continues at coordinate 38,177 of JANQEY010000320.1, forward strand.
AACCGGATTTCGATATCGAGCTACCAGAAGTAGGGTATGCGGTTATTGAATTGTGGCGGCAGGGTAAATTTTTCGACTTTGTCAGTTTCCTGAAGGGCGCGGATGAAAATCTTTCAGACTGGACTGTCACAAGCGAAATTGAGCAATCATTTTTTACTTACCTGGACACAACTGATTTTTCCTTTGAAACTGAAGCGGAGAAACAGATAGCGAAAATACGCGAAGACGCTGAAGAATTTGAGTACAGCGATGAATTTATGGAGGCACTGTCAAGACTGGAAGCCATCGCTGAGGAAACCAGGCAGAAGATGGTCGAACAGGAACGTGACGAAATTTTAAAACGTATCAAGGTCGAGCTGGCGTCGATAATCGGTGGTACCGAAGCCCGTGTGGAAGCCAGCTTTGAATTTGACCCCCAGATCGCCAAGGCGATAGAGATTTTGAAACAGTCGAATATTTACGCGGCGACACTGACTGAAGGAGCTCCTGAAGCGGAAGAATAGAGCTGTTACTAAATAAAATACATAAATACTTATAGTGGCCCGGTTTGACTCGCAAACCGGGTCTCTTTTACCCCGTTATTTCATCAAAACTACCTTCTTGATATCACTGAGTTTTCCCTGCACATTCGCACTGACAAAATATATTCCGCTAGGTAATAATGATCCGTCGAGTATGAAGTTATGGTATCCTGCAGTTACTGGATTATTTGCTAGCGTTGAGATATGCTGACCGAGGATATTATAGACATTCAGCTTTAGATGTGATGGTTCAGGTAATCCAATAGCGATTGTGGTTGCAGGATTAAAAGGATTCGGGTAAATCGAGGTTATTTCATAATCAGTTGGCAGTTTTACAAGATCATCTTCTATCGATGTAATATCAATGGTGAAACTGTACACCTGGTTCGCCCAGGTTTCATTGTTACGTTCGTCAACTGCTGATACTGACCACCAGTATTGGTTTCCATTTTCTCCATGAAATAGAAATTCCTGGCTTGTTGTATCACCAACTAAATGATTTTCCAGACTATCCCGGCTGTCTGAGACATAAACACGGTATCTATCAAAATCATTATCTGGATCAAATACCTCGTCCCATTGCAGCAGAATTGCAGTTGAATCAAAAACACTACCGCTGTCTGGTTCCAGCAAGTTAAACGTTTGAGGGGGATAACCGTTTAAAAGTGTAAAACTGAAAACCTGGCTTGCCCACGTGATATTATCACGTTCGTCAGACGCTGAAACAGTCCACCAGTATTGTCTGTCATATTCACCGGTAAAACTTAAGTTGGTAGAAGTAGTATCAAGGAACAGATTCTCTTCAAGACTATCCAAATCCTCAGATACATATACCTGGAAGCTGGAAAAATCTCCATCCGGATCTGTTGTCTCTTCCCATACAAGCGTAACCTCAAGTGAGTCAACGAAAATACCGCTGTCAGGATGAACAAGGTTGAATGGCGCAGGAGGGCTATTGGGAGTCTCTAAGTCAAAACTGAAAACCTGGCTTGCCCACGTGATATTATCTCGATTGTCCAGCGCTGAAACAGTCCACCAGTATCGTCTGTCATCTTCACCGGTAAAACCACAGTTGGTAGAGGTAGTATCACTTAAAAGGTTTTCTTCAAGGTTTTCCAGGTCTTCGGATACATATACCTGGTAACTTATAAAATCACCATCGGGATCGATAACTTCTTCCCACTCAAGAATTATCTCTATTGAATCTAAAACTTCCCCATCTTCAGGCGATAAAAGATTAAACGGTAATGGATTTAATCCCAGCAACTCATTCCTGTACCATGCGATTTTATGATCTGCTTTAGACGCAGATATAAGATCACTGTCCCCATCACCATCTATGTCTGAACTGAAAACAGATCTGGCTCCTTGCGCCATGTTGGTTATTGCCTGAATTTCGCCAAAGGTACCCAAACCATCCAGATTTTCAAACCAGGCAATATCAATAAGACCTGTTTCAGAAGTACATATTATATCCTGATCGCCATCATTGTCTAAATCGGAATAATCAGCTGTTAATGCACGTTCTACTTCTGATGAGATAACCTGTTGTTGTCCAAAATTACCGACACCATCAGTATTTTCATACCAGGCGATTTTATTATCTAATTCCGACGACGATAACACATCCAAATCACCGTCGCCATTTATATCAACAGCTACAACCGATGTTGGTGCATCAACTTCATTCGAGATAACTATAACTGAACTGAAATCGCCATGTCCATCCTGGTTTTCATACCATCCGATTTCATCATTGTGTCTCGATGCTGCCAACACGTCAATATCTTCATCTCCATCGATGTCTGCGCATGAAACGTAATACGCAAAGATTGCTTCGGTTGAGATAATCTGCTGTTCACCGAAGGCTCCTGACCCATCGGTATTTTCATACCACGCCAGTTTATTATCGAAATTTGAAGCAGAGAGGACATCTTGATCACCATCTCCATCCAGGTCAGCAGCGGTCACTGACCAGGCACCATCTGCATCTGTAGAGATCACATTTTGAAATCCAAAAGTACCGGTTCCATCAGTATTTTCATACCAGGCAATTTTATCGTCACCTCTCGATGCAGATACAAGATCGTTGTCCCCATCTCCGTCTATATCGACACAAAATATTGATTTGACAGTATTAACTTCAGTTGTAATGATATTTTTTGGGCCAAACTCTCCATAACCGTCAATGTTTTCATACCAGGAGATTTTGCTGTCGATCAATCCATCAAAATCGCTTGAAGATGAGATTACATCGTAGTCACCATCTCCATCGATATCAGCGCTTACGGTACAATTGGCACCATATGCATCAATGGATATAAGTTCTCCCTCGGTAAAACTGCCTAAACCGTTAGCATTTTCATAAACAGCAACAGCAATTTCAGCAGAAATTACGTCGTTGTCTCCGTCATTATCAAAATCTGCGCTGTACACTGCCCAGAGTCTCTCGGGTGGGGATGAAATCTGCTGTTGTTCCCAAAAATTTCCTGTTCCATCAGTGTTTTCGCACCAGAAAATTCCTGCTGCCTCTTCAAGTGCAGAGGCAAACACTACATCATTATCATCATCACCATCCAGATCAATGGAAATCAGTGATATCACGTTATAGGCTTCAGTTGTAATTACCTGTGGTTCACCGAATGCTCCCGCACCATCAGTATTTTCAAACCATGCTATTATATCGTTTCCTGCAGAAGCTGTAAGAACATCGTTATCACCATCCCCATCAACATCTATCCCACAAACTGAGAGGGCTACTTCAGCGTCTGTCGTAATTATAATTTCCTGGCTGAATCCTCCCAATCCATCCAGGTTTTCATACCATGCAATCTTATCATCAAAACGCGATGCTGAAAGTACGTCGATATCATTATCACCGTCGATGTCTAAACAATATACACTACATGCCCAATCTGCATCCGAGGAAATTACCTGTTGATCCCCAAATGTTCCCAATCCATCAGTGTTTTCATACCATGCAATCTTATCATCAGCAGCGGAAGCAGAAACAACATCATTATCACCGTCATTATCCAGGTCAGCGCTGAATATGGAATAGGCTGAATCTGCATCGATACTGATAGTTTGCTGTATCCCAAATTCCCCGGTACCGTTAAGATTCTCATACCATGCAATCCTGTCATCACCTGCGGAGGCCGAAAGAATGTCATTATCACCATCTCCATCCAGGTCAGCACTAAATATTGAAGTTGCGAAAACTATATCGGAGGTATTTACAGGATGTGGAATAAAACTGCCCTGTTCAGTACTGTTTTCATACCAGGTGATTGAAAAAAAGAAAGATGCAATGATGTCGAGATCGCCATCACCGTTAATATCTGCAGAAAATACTGAAGTAGGATTTTCTACCTGGTGACTAATCAACATCTGGTTACTGAAGGTCACTTCCTGCGAGATAACCCTGGAGGTCAGGATTAGCGTCAGAAGCGGAATAACTATCCAGGTGATTGGAGTCGACCTGTGGCATTTAGTCCGTTGAAGTAATTTCATTCTCTTATTAAATATAAATTTGGTCTATTTTTGTAGATACTAATATATGACATTCTGAAGAAACGTATGTGCGCTACAGCACATGGATATATTGAGAAAACTACAGGGAAGTAATCATTCTTTTCTTTTTAACCTGTTAATAATCTCTTTAATTGTATCATCAGCTGATTCTGCCTCGAGGGTGCAAGTTCCGGCGCCGTCGGGGCCGCCGCCGCCGTATTCCGCCATCAGGTTGCCGATATGCATCGGGTGGTTACGGTTAAAGACACTTTTTCCCACCGCCACGACCGTTTTTTCAACATCACGGTGACGGTAGATACGGACATTTACATCGCACCTGGCGTAAAGGACATAAACCATGTAACGGTTACCGGTGGGTGTCCTTTCCAGGTTACGGAAATCTGTTATGCTGACGTTACTTTCCTGGCTGGAACAGGTCATTATCGCGCGCTTAAAAATCTCTTCTTCCATAAAGTAACGGTCTATACGACCCCTGACACTCTTCATCTGGAGGATATCGTCGATTGATTTACCCTTACGGATGGAATCAATCACTTGTAATGAATATTCCTGGAATCCCCCAAGGCCTGTTCGTGGATCGAGGGTGTAACCAAGCATCAGCCAACCCTCTGGAAGAAGTACATCTTCGAAAGTGAGATCAGCACTCTCAAGTCGATCGGTTTCTTCGAGCAGATTAATGTATTTATCAAGCTCGGGCGAATTGTAGTACTCGTGAACCAGCCGGGCTGAACTCCGGGCGTTGGCAATTTTACCTTGTACACCCTCAGGCAGCGAATGATCTTCACCTTCAGCCGGATTATGGTCGAACCACAACCGTGCGTTTTCATGGAATGGCAGGTTGGTTATCCCGTCTCCAACCTGCACATCGAGAAGCCCATCCTGCATATCTTTCGGATGCGTAAAAATGAGGTCTTCTACCTCTTCCATATCCATAATCATGGCAACACTGGCGATACCGTCCAGGTCAGCTCGCGTAAATAACCGCATGATTTCTCCACGTGAATAAGGAGATTAATACACCGATCTTTAGTAATATGTTAAGAATTCTAACAGTCTCTAGGCAAGACAACTGAAAGATAACGCAAAATTGATACGATTATGGAAAAATTCGGGAATGTTAATCTTATGAATTATAACATTATAGACTAGAGCGAGATTATTTCATATTCCAGCTCTTCAAGGGGTAAATCGCCAACCAGCAGGACCATATCTCCCCCACCGGCACCGGTTGGTTTTGCGAAACCACCATTTGATTGCGCCCATTCGGCGATTTTTTTGTGTGCATCGGTCGTATAGGGAATTCCCGCTTCTTTTGCGCAACGGTTCATTATATTTGTGTACTTGTTCATCTCTTCGACAACATCGCCATATGATTTATTGAGCCAGCTATTTACGACTACCCGGCTTTGATCAATCAATTCATCAATTGATTTTCCGACTATATCATTACCGCTTTTAATACATTTCTCGAATTGCGCAACCATTTCGCGTGTATTTGCCGGAATCCCTGTCCAGGCAAGATTCAGCTGCAGTTCTGGAACCATGTGATCATCAATCTTGAATGTATTAACTTTGATTATATTCCCGGTTCTGGCAAAAATAATGGGCTGGTCCAATGCACTGGTAAAAACATCGGCACCGCTACCTTTCCCATCCTGCGCGGTGTTATGAGCCTCAAAGGCAATATTCGCAATTTCATAACGATAATTTTTCCAGTCCAGCCCTGCTCGCTGGTACCGGAGTGCAATGACACCCACAGCTTCCGCAGCAGATGAACCAAGTCCAAGTTTAACTGTATTTCCATCCTGATCCCGGTGATTAAAAGAGCTGGAATCGATTCTGACGAGTGGGATACCATTCTCCTTTTCAAATTCAGATATCCTCGGGATTGGAGTTTCAAGTGAAGAGTTGATTACCGGTGTGATTGATTGATCTGAGTCTTGGAAAACTTCATCGATATCGAGGTAACGTGGGACTGGCATCATTACAGCTATACCGCCATAGAGAACCGCGTATTCACCGGATAGCATAACCTTTCCGGGAATGGAAACCCTCACTGGCCGTTTATTTCCCATATCCATATTATTCAGATTCAAGGATTTCTGCACCCCCGGCAGGTTTACAAATCAACGCTTTAGTAACACCATGTAATTTCGATGTTTTTTTCGCGATCTTATCCAGGTCTTTTAGTTTCCCCAGTAACGCCACATGATGGCCTGCGTCAATTGTGACATAGGTTTCCAGACCATCAGCACGCCACTGCTGTGCTGCCCGGATTATGTCGACGGTGGTTCCGCTCCAGTAGATCAGGGCTGGACGAGTGGCCATCATACAAGCATGCATCGATTTTGCGTTACCCTCGGAAATCTCACCCATCCGGGTAAAATCGAGGTTCTCGATCGCTGCCAGCATTTCCTTGTAATCTCTCTTAGCCTGGGAGATCCAGGTGCTGAAAAACGGTGATGTCTGCCTGCTGAGTTCCATCGCTTCCGTTGACCCGATATGTTTTTTACCACCGGTTACCACCGCGACAACCATTCCCCACGGTACTTTTTCAGCCGGTAAGAGGACCCTCGCTGATGGATCGACACTCAAAGGCATTACAGCAAGTGAACCGGGAATCGACCTCGCGGCTGATCCACTTCCTCTTCGAGCCAGGCGAGATAAGTCTTTCCTGCTCAGTTTTTTCTCGGCAAATGCGCTTAAAGCCATCGCCAGGGCAGCAAAACCGGATGCGCTTGATGCCAGCCCTGCCTTAGTAGGGAAACTGTTTTCCGAGGAGACATGAAAATAGCCCTCGATTAAATTTTCTTTCCGCCAGGTTTCCAGGTAACGTGCCAGCCTGTGGAATGCAGTCCCGTCCGGGGCAGAGTTATTAATTCGAAAACGATCAGAACGATCTTTAGAACGTTTTACTGTGGTCTTTGTAACCAGTTTATCAAGTGCAAGGGAAATTGATGGTGTTGCGGGTACATGGTCAGGGCCCGGTTGTTTGCCCCAGTATTTAACCAGGGCAATATTGGCGTGCGCCTGTGCTGTTACAGTTTCTGAACTCTTAACTGCCTGTTTTTGTATGGTCTTATCGCTCATCAGGATCTCGGAAGTAATAAATTAAACCGCAGATTATCTCCGCGGATAATATAAATGATAAAATCCTGTTGAACACAAATAGAATAGATATTTATTAAACAGTTTCCCCAACTGAAAACGGGAAAACCATTGCGTAATCATCACGCAAATCATCAATCAATTGTTGTTGCTGTTCCCACTTTACAAGGGCAATTACCGCTCCACCACCCCCGCTCCCGGTTAATTTAGCACCAAGGACACCTCGGTCGAGTAGATCTTCCACAGCTTTATCGAGCCCGGGAGTAGATACCCCCAGCTTCGCCAGCAATTGGTGATTACGGAACATCATGCTGCCTACTTCGGAGTAATTTCCAGCACCGAGTGCGATCCCGGCATCGACTGTCAGTTTACCGATCTCCTCAAGAATTTTATCTACACGTTTCCTGTTTAGATCACGACTTTGCCTGACCTGCCTGACAAGATCAATAGTTCTCGCTCCCGGCTCAACCAGGCAGATAATCCCGGCTATCGGTTCATTCAAGCGGATAGGCAAAATCTCACGTGGTGGTCCTTTACGGAACCAGACAACACTGTCGGAAATGACAGTCGCGGCATCAATCCCGCTGGGATGACCGTGGAATATTGACTCCAGCTTCTGGACATCTTCGAAGAATGAACTCGACCAGTTCCTGGGAGAGTCGATTCCTTTGTATTTACGCAAAGCAGAACAAAGTGCAGCGGAAAATGCTGCTGACGATCCCAATCCCATACCGGGGACAAGTTGAGATTCAATCTGTATCGCGATCGGTTCCCGTTCAAGGTGGTACATTGACAATGCCCTGTCTGCGGCACGGGAGAAAAGCCTGATATCCTGGTCTGATTTAGGAGCGTCAAACGGTTGTTTGAAATGGGGATTAAAGAAACGTGGACCATCGGGATCACGATGTACCCGAACTTTTATTCCGATATCGATCGCTGTCGTAATTCCGGGCAGATTATAAACGGTGGCGTGTTCCCCGAAGAGGACAACTTTTCCCGGCGCTTCCTCAACAACCAGGAGTTCGTCTTTATCGCTCTCTTCTTCCTGTATTTCTCTTTTCTTGAGAATATCTCGATAAATCTGTTCAGCTTCGGAGACTTTAACCGATCCCCTGTCTATCATTTCATGGGCGACTGTTTCCACATCCTCAGTGGGCACACCAATACTTATGGCAACGCTCCTTGCATGCAAAGCCATATGCCCTTTCTGGATTCCGACGGTACTCAATGCCAGGCACGCCGCGAAATTCTGCCCCAGTCCAACTGAAGCCAGCACACCTGAAAGTTCTTTTGAATTCCTGATTCCACTGATCTTCCGCAGCAGTCTAAATCCCGGGTGAGAATTCACCGCACCACCAACCCATCCTACCTGGAGAGGCAGATCAATTGATCCATGAAGTTTATTTTCCTCGATGGTAAACCGGGTCAAACTCTTATACTTACCCGACCTGGCTGCATAAGCATGTCCACCCGCTTCAATGGCTCTCCAATCCTGCCCGAGTGCCAGCGCCGCCGCGCCGATGCCGTTAAAAATCCCCTTGTTGCTCGTCGCAGCCCGATATGGATCAGTAAATGCCAGTTGGTCAGCTTCAATCAGCCTCTTTGCAACTTCCTCGCCAGTTAATTCGTCTGTAGCAAGGAATTTAAAATCGAGGTCAAACTCAGCCCGTGCGATACGATGATCAGCCAGGTTGGATAATATCCTCAGGTTAACCCGTCCCCCTGTCAGTTTCTCTATTACCGGCCCTGCCGCTTCACATGCCGTGTTGATGGCGTTAGCGCCCATTGCTTCACGAACATCAAACAGCAGATGTACTATGAGCATTTCATCATTATCGTCAGTTCGATCAATAATCCTTGTTTCAAGGTCAAATGCACCACCACCCCTGTCTACCATCCTGGGACTGGCAAGGTTTGCCTGATTAATTATTTCGTCTTTATTTCTTTGAATCCGGCTAATCGCATCCTGAATATTCTCGAGTTCGAGGACCTGTATCTGGCCTATCATGACCGGATCATCAACTTCCGTTTTAAATCCTCCTCCCTGGCGAATCAACAGGGCTGACTTGGATGCGGCGGCAATTATGGAAGCTTCTTCAATCGCCATGGGAACTATATAATCAACATCGTCAACCAGGAAGTTCAGTCCAAGGCCAAGGGGTAGCCCAAGGACACCAATAGCGTTTTCCACCATGTTGATGGCATGTTCAATCCGAAGGGTGTTACCATCTCGTATCCGTTGAACTTCCTGTTCTGTGAGGTTATAAGTACGAGCGATGTATGCCAGTCTTCTTTCAACAGGAAGACGATAAAACCCGGAAATCCGTGAAGTTTTATTTTCCGGTGAGGAATAGTTCTCTTCTTCTTTGTGATCCATACTTCTATTCTGAAATTCTAAATTTTTGTTCAACTTTTCACCCCGTCAAGGTAACCATATGTCGCTAGCCATTCTCGCAATTCACCGGTATAAATCCTTGGAGCACTATTAAGTTCATCAACATTTTTTGATCCGGTCAGGAACATCAGTGATCGCAGTTCTTCCTCAATTCCGGAAAGCCAGTTTCCGATGCCATCCTTGGTATCGCTGAAATATGCCAGCAGTACCGGCCTGGCAAAACCGGCAATTTTAGCTCCCGCAGCTATAACATTGGCAACATCAAGCCCATTCCTTACACCACCTGATCCGATAATTGTTGCCTTTTCACCTGCTATTTTCCTCGCTGCAATAGTGGAGAACGCAGTGGGAATTCCCCAGTCGGATATCAGTTTACCAATTTGAGATTGCATACTGTCTACTGCACGATAGTATTCAACTTTTGACCATGATGTACCGCCAGCCCCGGCAACATCTATATAGGGTACTCCTATTGAAACAAGCTTTTCGAGGGTACGTGGTGATAATCCTGCCCCGGTTTCTTTGACAAGGATTTTCCCGTCCATCTCATCCATCAGTCTTGCTATTCCATCAAGTAATCCTGAGAACTGTTGCTGGTTTTTTTCGCCCTGTACCAATTCCTGTGCAGCGTTAAGATGAACACACATCCCATCAGCTTCAACCCCGTCTGCAAGTTCCGAAATCTGCTTTGGTGAGTATTCATTTAACTGGATTGCACCAATGTTACCAAGCAATACACCATCGCCAATAATCGACCTGACTGCAAAATCGTTCGTCAGCTCAGGGTGAGAAACCAGGACTCGCTGGCTTCCAAGCCCCAGGGCAATACCTGCTTCTTTTGCCGCCTCAGCCAGGCTCTGATTCAATCGTTTAGCGTACTTGGCTCCACCAGTCATACTCGTAATCATCAGTGGAAAACGAAGCCGTTTACCAAAAAACTCCACCGAAGTATCTATGTCATCCAGGTTAAGTTCCGGCAACGCCTGGTGAACTAATTTAATTTTATCTAATAACGTAGATTGTTCGTATTCCACGTCCTTTTCGGCTACAATTCTCAGATGGTCTTCCTTACGGCTTACTATTGGTGAAGTTCGCATCTATTTCTCACTATTCCTGTTGAACCAATTCCCGTTCTTCAAATATATCGTTAATCCTATTACAAATAAAGCCAAATATATTAATGATTTTGGTGGAGCTATTTTCCATTTTGCTTTTTTTGCAAAGTATAAAGTAAAATCATAACCAAGAATAATCACCAGTTGAGAAAATACGGTGGAATCAGCAGAATAAATCCGACTACCAGGTACCATAATTCCAGCTTGATAATCCACCTGGCCCATTTTTCCCAGGGGATATCTGCGAGAGCTAAAACACCCATGACAATCGCCGATGTTGGGATAATCAGGTTTCCGAAACCGTCGCCAAACTGGTAAGCGAGGACAGCAGTCTGGCGTGATACCCCGACAAGGTCTGATAACGGCGCCATGATCGGCATGGTTAACGCCGCCTGTCCACTGCCTGAGGGTACAAAGAAGTTTATCAATGTTTGTGTCAGGAACATCGCCTGGGATGAGAGAATCGGGTGGAGTTTACCAATAATACTGGAAAAGCTGTTCAGCATGGTATCTATAATCAAACCATCCCTTGCGACAATCAATATCGCCCTGGCCAGGCCAATTATTATCGCTGTATCTGCCAGGTCTTTTGTCCCGTCAGCGAAAGCCCTGGTTATCTGGCCGGCATTTAACCGTCCGGCAATACCAACAGCAATCCCCGTCAACACGAACAAGCCGGCGATTTCTTCTATATACCAGTGGAATTTCAGCACCCCAACAACAAGAGCGACCATCGCGAGGGCAAAAACTATCAATACCACTGAATGCGTCCGTGAAATTCCCGTAAAATCCTCGAAATGGTTAAGGTCCAGGGTTTCACGTTTTATACAATCTTTCTCATATGAGGGGCTAAGCTGCGGATTCTTTTTAATTTTTGCCGCATACCGCATGACAAATACTATGGCAACAATTGTTGTGATCAACCATACAATAAACCGATAAGTCAGCCCGGAAAAAAGCGGTACTTCTGCAATACCCTGGGCTATGCCTACTGTAAACGGGTTAAAAAACGCCCCGGCAAATCCAGCACCTGATCCGACAAACGGTATTGCTACTCCAACAACTGAATCATATCCCAACACCAGGGCCAGCGGGATAAATATGAGGACAAACGGAATTGTCTCCTCTGCCATCCCGAACACAGCGCCACCGAGTGAAAACAGTGTCATAAACAGGGGTATTAGAGCAATTCTGACAAAGTGCGATTTTGAATGTGCTTTTGCGACAGCTTTAATTCCGGCGTCCACAGCTTTAGTCCTCTGGAAGACGGAAAAAGCACCGCCGACAATCAGGACAAATCCGATAATCAAGGCAGCGTCAACAAATCCCTTGATGGGCGCGGTCAGTATCGCACCAATACCCTGGGGATTACTGTCCACATATTGAAATGATCCGGGAATTACCGCCTGCCTGCCATCTATTTCTTCTGTTTGATACTGTCCACCCGGAATAATCCATGAGAGCAGCGCTGCCAGGACTATCAATGACGATATTATCAGGTATGTGTTAAAACCTTTGACTTTTCGAAGACTCATTTAATTACCATCTAATTGATATCCAGTCGTCAGGTTTCGAAATAGCGGTTTGTTTGAACTTTACGCTGATTCCAGCAGTTGATTAATAATAGTATCTGAATCCACTCCATCAGCTTCTGCCCTGAAAGTACGTACCAGCCTGTGACGCAGGACCGAATGAGCAAGGTTTCTTACATCCTCAACTTCAGGAGTAGGTCTTCCATCAAGAGCAGCTCGAGCTTTTGCGCCAAGTACCAGGTATTGTCCAGCTCTTGGGCCTGCACCCCATCGTACCCAATCCTTTACAAAGTTCGGTGATTCCGGTTCATCAGGACGGCTTTTTCTCACCAGGTTTACCGCATATTGAAGTACCGTCTCAGCAACTGGAACACGTCTGACAAGCCGCTGAAGATTTACTATTTCCTCACTTCCCATAACTTTCACCGGCTCCTCAATATCTCTAGCTGTTGTGGAACCTACAATCTCCACCTCCTGTTCAAACGACGGATATTCTACAAGCAAGTTGAACATAAACCGGTCCAGTTGCGCCTCTGGAAGAGGATAGGTTCCCTCCTGTTCGATGGGATTTTGCGTGGCAAGGACAAAAAATGGTTCTTCAAGTTTATAGGTGGTTCCTGCGGCTGAAACCTCATGTTCCTGCATCGCCTGGAGTAGGGCTGCCTGAGTTTTGGGAGGAGTCCTGTTTACTTCATCAGCCAGGACCACCTGGGCAAACAGGGGTCCCTGGACAAACTTAAATTCTTTCTTACCAGAGGTACGATTTTCCTCGATTATCTCAGTACCGGTGATATCCGAAGGCATCAGGTCAGGGGTAAATTGAATCCTGGAAAAACGGAGGTCCAGCGCTTGTGATAACGTACGGATTAACAAGGTCTTTGCCAGTCCCGGAACACCTACAAGCAAAACATTTCCCCTGCTGAACAATGCAGCAAGCAGCAGGTCGATGACATCATCCTGTCCAATAATTACTTTTCCAATTTCAGACTTCAGGGTGTTACGTGCTTCGGTGAGACGTTCCAACAGCACCAGGTCTTCGTGTTTTTCTTCCATATCCAGGCTTCCTGTTTTATCCGGTAACGACTGCAAAGGTAATTGAGGTTACAGGTGGTGTCAACAAACTGTTTTTCTCATATATAATGCCGGAACAGATTCAGAGAGAAATGTATCATTTGAAATGTTTCCATTATTACTTGTTTCCGCTTGTATTGTTCCCTCAATAGATTTAGGTTTTTATCATAAAATTGATATAAACTCTACGCCAGTAATCACAGGATGTGTAAAAATTTACCGGTATCCAGGTAGTGGACAGAGAACGAAAAGTTAAAATTCTGCACATCATTACCCGGTTAGATCCTGGTGGATCTGCCGAGAACACTGTTTTATCAGTTGAACGCATCGATGCCGCCAGGTTTGATTCGCTGGTTATTACCGGTCCCGGATTAGCTGGAACCGGGCCTCCACGTAAATATGTCAAACGTTTAGGGAATAAACTCTCTACTCTCAGATACCTCATTCGCTCCATCAACCCACTGATGGATCTTGCTGCTGTTCTTCAGATAATAAACGCGATCAGGCAGATTAAGCCGGATATTCTTCATCTTCATTCGGCAAAAACAGGAACACTTGGCAGGATCGCCGCGAAGCTTGCGTTTTCCCGAGTAAAAGTAATCTATACTCCACATGGGCATGTTTTTTCAGGTTATGGTGGTTCAACTGCCAGTAAGGTTTTTACCTGGGTGGAAAAAAGGCTTGTGCCATGGTCTGACGCTATTGTCTGCCTTACGCGTGATGAGGTGCGATCTTTCCAGGCAGTGGATGCGGGACACATCGAAAAATTCTGTGTCATACCAAGTGGAGTTGACCTGGAAAACTATTACCCGGAGTGTGAATCACGTTATTCAGATACGAACCAGATGAATAACGGATTAAAACTTCGTAATGAAATGGGTTTCTCTGAAAAAACTCCTGTGATTGGATTCATCGGGCGACTGGACTATATCAAGGGACCGGACATTTTCCTGGAATTGGCCAGGGAAGTCAGAAATCTTAAACCGGATGCCCAATTTGTGATGGTGGGTAATGGTGAAATGCGTGATGAGCTGGTAAAACATGCGAAAACGTTAGGTATTGAAGCGAGTATTCATTTTACAGGCTGGAAACACAATACTAGTTCTTACTTTCACTCTTTTGATGTATTTGTTCTGACTAGCAGGAACGAAGGACAGGGTCGTGTTCTTGTTGAAGCGATGGCTTCTGAACGTCCAATTGTGGCAATGAAGAGTGGAGGTGTTCCGGAAGTTATTATTGATGGTGAAAGCGGCTTTCTAGTACCTGCAGGTAACATTAAGTCTGCATCATTAAGAATTATTGAACTGCTTGCCAGTCTTGAACTTAGAAAGGAAATGGGTTCAGCCGGACGAAAAAGGGCAGAAGAGAATTTCAGCACCAATGTTATGATCACACGTCTTAAAAACTTGTATCTTGGCTTATTGGATGGAAAATCCCCGGAAGACATTTTTGGTGATCCATTAAGTAGAAAGTAGTTTGTTCTTTGATTTTAAATACACATCTATTTTCGTGATTAATTGTTAGGGGCACGCTGTGAAAAGAGCTATTGTACTGTTTACCATGATTTTTTTGATGGCTGGATCGCTTTCAGCTGAACGATTCCAGAAGGGAAGTTGGACAGGCGGATTGATGTTTGGAAGTTTTAAACTTCGACCGTATGATCTTGAAAACGATATAACCGGAGAAAGTACTGAAGGTTATTATGTTGGTTTTCAGCTTAGTACATATGCCGGACATTTTTTCAGGGACAACTGGGTTGTAGGTACATTTGTCGATTACGAGCTGAATCCATCAGTAAAAACCTATAATGACGATGAAGATCTACTCAGAATGTATTCTGCTGAAGCTGATGCGTTTCTAGGTATATATTCTCGCTACTATTTCCCCGTAAGCAATAAATACGCTATTTACCCTGAAATTTCAACAGGCCTGAAGGTTTATGGCGAACAATATCAGTATAGCAGAAATGGTAAAGCTTATGAACAAACAGACCTTACGGCCTATGGTTTTCACTGTAATATCGGTTGTGGATTAACAAGTTCTTTGAACGACTGGCTTTCGACCGATTTTACTATCAGCTATGGAATTGGCTGGCTGGCAGGTGAAGATGATATACGTTGGCACCTAAGGGAATGGAAAGAGAACAGATCATTCAGACGTACATCATTCAGCATGACCTGGGGTATTCACCTTTTCCTCGAGGAAAGTTTTTCGATCTTGTTCAGAAAGAAAAAGAAAGAGCAAAAGGGATAAAATATTCCGCCTAACATTCAATTATTCTTCAACAAACGAAGCCCTGCCTGACGAGTTAGAAGGGAAATAAAACGATCCCGGGATACGCTGATCCCGGGCTACCTGTATGGTACGATAAACAACTGTGCTTTTCTACAATCAAGTTTAAAGCCTTGCAGGCGAAGACTACAGGGCTTTCATAATCATAAAGAACATTGTATATAAATGGCTTACTATTTCAGTATAACAGCTTTTCTGACCGTAGATTTATCACCAGTCGTTAACCTGATGAAGTAAATACCGGTCGCTAAGCCTGTTGATGACCATGATGCGTAACTTTGTGTACTGTTGACAGCGAATTGATGTATTACCCTTCCAGTAACATCAGTTATCCTGATATTTCCATGCTGCTTAGCAGGAAGACTGAATTCAATATTTATTTGTCCATTTGATGGTACCGGCCAGATTCCCAGCTGAGGTTGACCAGGAATTGCAGTATCCTCTTCCCTGACATTGTTTTCTGAACCGGGAAAGAATGTACCGACTGGCCTATGATCACTGACCGCTTCCTCATAATTATCCCACTCGTCATCTAGACGCAGTGTTCTTGTGCTGCCATCACCGTATTCTTCCAGCATGTCAGCTGTCACCAGGAAATGATCGATAAGTCGTCCACCCAGGATATGCGAAGCCCAGTAGTTGCTTCCTGCCATCCAGTCGGTTAAAAATATCCAGTCCTCATCGTCTTCAAGGAAGATGGTAAAAGCATTATACAACGGTGAATCATCAAGGGTATCGTTAAAATCTCCTGCTATCATCCATTTTGTTTCACCACCGGAAACAATTTCATCCTCAATATGTTCCTTCAATAATTCACATGCTAACCGTCTTTGGGCAAGGAATTCCGGATCACCACCGGCTTTGAGATGAAGGGTTATCAGGTTGAAGCTGAGCGTATCACCAGCTTCTATCATAGTAACTGGAACCTGGATAGGTGGACGAGTGATATCTTCATCATCAAAGAGTTGAATCATCTCGCCAATGGTTACTTTATCGGTATTATAGAGAATCCCTGTTTTAACATAATAGCCGCCATAAGTATCCGGAGAATATATTCCATCCCAATCGTCCAGGTTATTCAGTAATTGATTATAATCTTCTATAGACTGAATTTCCTGGACGCAGATCAGATCCAGCTCAAGGTCCTGGATAAGCACCCAGAGACTATTGATAGTTGTGTTTCCATCCTTTGGGAAATTCTGCCAGTTCCATGTCGCGATATCATGAGTTTCATCCGATCCGACTGGGTCGACAAGGGCAAATGCAAATGTCCAGGGCATCATCACAATAAATGAAACTATAAATATCCAATTAAATATCTTATTCATTTTTAACCTGATAGTTCAGTTAACACAAAATCTACTTGTATCTATCACAAGTTACCCTGAATACCAATGAACAGCAAAGATTTAGCTAACATTTGAGAGACTGCCAGGAGTATTTTGACTGGTCATAGATAAAAATAACCCGGGTTCACACCCGGGTTATTTCTGAAAATATAATTAAGCTTTGCAGCTGTAAATATCCAGTTACTTCATCAGGATCATCTTGCGGACATGGGCGTTGTCGCCGGAAGTTAGCTTGATGAAGTACATACCACTTGCCAGTTCACTGCCATCAAATGTAACCTGGTGGTAGCCACGGTTCATCTGGCGATCAATAAGCGTAGCAACTTCACGACCCAGGACATCATAAACTGTCAGGCTTACCTTGCCATACTTGGCCAGGGAGAAGTTGATGTTTGTTGTCGGGTTGAACGGATTCGGGTAATTCTGCTCAAGGCTGAATTCACTCGGAAGCAGTCCATCTTTATCCTTTACACCAACAGACGGGCCACGGAAGAAGGGGCTTTCGCCATCCCAGTCAACATGCGTCCAGGCGGAATCATAAGGATCAGCCCAGAATCCAATGGAGTCATGGTGCATCGGATAGTTATATACCCATCCGCCAAACTTGTCAATAATCGTCTGCTTGCCAACACGATGGTAAACTATATCATTCAGGGTAAACTCACCCTCTTCCTGAACGATAAAACCGGCATCGTAGTCTTCTACGTAGAAGAGGTGCAGGTAAGGACCATCGTTATTGAGTGACATGTTCGGTTCACGTTCGTTACGGCATTCACCTGCTACCAGGTCACCAGCTCCAATGCTGTCACCACGTGTATTAGTAATATTGACCGGATCTGCCCAGAGTTGACCGAACCAGTCGCCGAGACCATTATCAGGTGGTGTAGCTGTCAGCATAACTTCACCGTTCGCGTAGAAATCATCTGAGCTGTCCCAGGACCAGATTGTATCGGCGATCTCGGTATATTCATTGGGCATTCCAAATTGCTGGAATGAACACCAGAGAATACCGGAAACATCATCATGATACATACTTGGACGGTTAACTACCCTGTGCCAGGCACCTGGTAAACTGTAATTCCAGAAAGTACCGTCAGCAAGCATGGTAAAGTTGTTGTGTTCATCATCCCAATGCCAGATTACAGATGTCCATGTACCGCCTCTGAAATGAACGATATCACCGGATTCTTCATCATAATCGTAGAACTCGAACAATGGTGTTGTGAACGCAACGTGCAAAACATCATTGTGGTCATAATAAACGTTCATGTCTGTGTAAGCACGGAATGTATCTGTGTTTGCATCTTCAAGTTCAGGAAGCAGATCCGGGTTTGGTGACGCAAAATCGGTAACATTAACCGGACTATCCCAATCCCAGGTAGTACCGCCGTCAAGACTTTCCCAGAGATAAATGTCATTATTTGTCTGGCTTGGATCATCACCTGGCCAGTCACGGTAATCACGGCTGATTGTCTGGGTTATGGCAACACGTGAACCATCATCGGAAACAGCGACATCAGCTGAAATATTCATACCGTTATCGGTAATCAGTTGTGGATCTCCGGGGATAAATTGCCAGTTGGCGGGGTTCCACTCATGACGCGAATAGAGAATGTCCATCTGACCGGTTGGATCATCATCCCTGTTTGAATGGGTTACAACATGGATATACTTCGTACCCTCATATTCTGAGTAGGCAGATTTCGGCCAGATATTGTCGAGGCCATTGTCAAAATCTGGAACCTGTGCTTCACTGAATGTTCCGGGGAAATCAGGAAGTAATTCAGCAGAAATCTTGGATACAGTTGGGCCGCCACTTACAAAGTGATAAGCAGGAACACCCTGACCATTGTCTGAATCCATGGCGAAAGTTGTGTAACCGGCACGGGAACCGGCGCCACCACCGTCAACCCTTGCGCCACCACCGGCATAACCGTTCTCACCGGTGAACTCAACCACTGAAATACCTTCATCGGTAAAACCGGCACGGTTCAGGCGTACGTGGCGATCTGAGCCTTCCCCTTCATCTTCAAGGCACATATATGACATAAAAGCAGCACCGTTTACTATTTGTTCAGTGCCCTGACCATCAAACCAACTCCATTCGTTGGGATAATAGCCAATCATCCTGCCGACAGTACCATTATGCTGTGATTCCCAGTAAGTGAATCCGACAACGACGGTGTCACCAACGAACTCATCAAGTTCATTGAAGAAAGTAGCACGTGGGGCAACCTGTGTTGTACGAATAGGTTCCTGTCCAGTGATAAGTTTATCTACATGTCCTCTCGGCAGCTTCGGGCTAAGGGTGCTCATCCCAGCCGCAAAAACAGTAGAAATGATAAATAGAAGTGCGAGCACAACTAAACCAACACGCTTCATAACTCCTCCTGGTGCTTAAGGGATCAAATACAGTGCGGGGTTTAAATTCCCTTCCAATTTAAACTGCATTATCCCTACATCAATTAATGTTTCGTTTGTTCTTAACTATACTTTCCATCCCTTCCGAAGCCATTTTATCGGATGAGTACTATCTGAATCATAATGGAAAATGGCATAATTACCATCAAAGAACTTAATGGTAAAAAATACCATCAATAAGAAATGATTTATCTTTAGTAAGCCCTCTCCTTACCACCCTCTCTATATATAAAATAGTGAAAATGAAAGTGATTTGCAAAGCTTTTAAGTTCTAAACTTTATACTCTATAATTTGCTCAAAACCCAGTGCAGGTAAATTCCAACGAGATCATTTCCGTATAAATATGCTACCCATGCTCCAATCGCCAGGTATGGGCCAAAAGGTATAACGTCCTGTCCCTTGATTTTCTCTTTCCGGAACATTGCCAGGATAGCAGAGCCGATTATCCCGAATGCAGCAGCGGAAATCAGGGCAAACGCCACAATTAGCGGATTAAGATAGACTGCAAATGCAGCCGTCATGGTTATATCGCCACTTCCTATACCTTCACGTTTTATAATCAGCCTTGATACTATAAAAATAAGTAGTTGAAACACAACTCCGATCAGCAGGGATATTCCTGCATCCACAAGTCCGTCAACACCCGCGATAATAAAAGCAAAGGCCAGGCCTGCCAAACCCATTGGCAGGACAATATGATCTGGAATAGTGTAGGTGCGAATATCTATCCCTGATATTGCGATCAAGTGCCATCCAAGTACCGCGGCTGCCAGGGTTTCCCAGGCAATCCCGAAATACAACAATGGCCAGACAAACACCACGGCACCAAGAAGTTCAACGATAAAATACCTGGCAGGAATTTTGGATCCGCAGTCGGGGCATTTCGCCCTCAAGAGCCAGTATGACACCAGGGGAATATTGTTCCAGGGCTTTATCGGATTACCACAATCAGGACAGTAGGAACCGGGTTTTACCAGAGATTTTCCCTCCGGGAACCGGTAGATCACGACGTTAAGGAAACTACCGACCGCAGCTCCAAAAACTGTAGCCCAGATGGCTAAAAACCATACAGGTAATTGCTGGAGTATCTCTAGTATCATAGTATCAAACAAATGCCAGGTGACCTGGCATCATCATTTGGCTAATTAGTTATTATATATTAATATAACACGAATAATCGGTGATATAAAAAAAGGGGCGATTCGCGAATAATCGCCCCTCAATAAAAGTTCTATTACTTAGTTTTATCCAAGTCCCGCACGTAATGCTCTACCAATATTAAAGATAGGCAGATAAATGGAGATAACGATGATAATCACTACAATACCCAGCAGCATGATCATCAGGGGCTGGATTAAACTTGTAAGTCTTTCTACAACCGCTTCTACCTGTTTCTCATAGAAATAGGATGCACGTTCCAACAACTGGTCCATTTCACCGGTCTCTTCACCGGTTGCAACCAGCTGAACCATCGTGGAAGGAAATACCTTTACTTTTTTCAGGGCGATGGAGATTGCAAATCCATCCCTGATCATCGCCTGGGCTTCTTCCACTGCACGTGCTACCACTTTGTTCTGGACTACACGCTTACAGTGTGTAAGGGATTCGAGAACAGGAACACCGGCGCCCATCAGGATACCAAACGTTTTTGCAAACCGGGTCATCATCGAATCCTGGTGCAGCTGTCCAAGTACCGGGAATCTCATTCTGAATGTATCCCAGTACATTCCACCCTTTTCAGTAAGAGTCAGGATCCAGCCAAGGAAGAGAAGAACAATACCAAGGCCTGTAAACTCGATAAAATGCGAGCTTACAGTATCGCTGACACTAACCAGTACCCTGGTCTGGATAGGTAGCTCCGCCCCGAAGTTCGAGTAAATATTGGTGAACTGGGGAACGATGAAGATAATCAAAGCGGCTAGGATGACAAGCATAAAGATTACAACGAATGTGGGATAGGCTAACGCCGACACAACTTTCCGCTTTGTATCCGCAACCGATTCCAGGTAATCACTAAGTGACGCGAGCACGATGTGTAACGAACCGGAAATTTCACCGGCGTTCACAAGCGCGCAGTAGAGGTTATCGAATACACCCGGATGCTCGCCTAATGCGTCGGAGAGTGACTTACCTCGTTTCAAGTCGTTTGCCACTTCAGCAAGGGTTTTCTTAAATCCGCCGTGCTTTTCCTCCAGCATCAGGTTGGCAATTGATTTTTCAATCGTCAAACCGGCGGAGAACATGGTAGAAAGTTGCCTTGTAAAGAACACAAGGTTATTCAGCGGTACTTTTGTTTTCAGACGATATATAGCCGTCGAGACCTGGTCAACGATGGACGCGGATTGCGCTTGTTCGCTGATTTTAAGCTCGCGAAGCGATATAATCTTTGCGCCCTTTTTAGTCAGCTGCTCCCATGCAGCTTCGTAACTGTTAGCGCGTATCCTGTCTTCGCGGCGTGTACCGTCCGTCTCAGTAATGATGTAACTGAAATTGGGCATGTTTTATCCCGTTTCTATTCAGTTGTGACACGCAAAACTTCAGCCAGGGTGGTCATTCCCCGTTTCGCTTTGCTGATACCGTGTTGTCTCAAAGTTTCCATGCCCTGGAGCTCCGCAAGTTCGCGGATCTCATCCTGGCTCGCATTATCGAAAATCAAACGGCGTATCTCTGCAGATACGTTCAGCAGTTCGAAAACACCGGTACGTCCAAAATAACCGGTATCACGACAATGGACACATCCCCTGCCTTTAACCCATTCGACATCCTTGTAATCTTCAGGATTGATATCCAGGTATTCAAGTTCTGAATCTTTTGGCGTATATGGTTCCTTACAGTTCGGGCAAATGGTTCGTACAAGACGCTGAGCCATCACCAGCAGCAAACTCGATCCGCAGAGGAACGGCGGTACACCGATGTCAATCAGACGAGTAATAGTTGATGGAGCGTCATTAGCGTGAACTGTACTGAAAACAAGGTGACCCGTAAGCGAAAACTTCACCGCGATATCGGCTGTTTCTTCGTCACGAATCTCACCAATCAGCAGCCTGTCGGGGTCCTGGCGCAGAATCGATCGTAGTGACGCCGCAAAGGTTAACCCGATCTTAGGCTTTACCTGAACCTGGTTAATCCCGTCAAGGTGATACTCAACAGGATCTTCTACGGTAGTGATATTATCCTGAACGCTCATAATCTCACGAAGTGACGAATAGAGTGTTGTGGATTTACCTGATCCGGTAGGCCCGGATACGATAATCATACCGTAAGGTTTAATGATGTTGCGTTTAAACTGTTTGTAGTGATGCTCCTCGAAACCTAATGTTGACAGGGTAAATCCGAATGTACCCTTATCGAGTAGACGCATCACAACTTTTTCGCCGTTAACGGTCGGCAGAATACTGACACGCACGTCAACTTCACGTTCTTTTGCACGGATGGTAAAACGTCCGTCCTGCGGAAGTCGTTTTTCAGCGATATTCAGCTTTGAAATAATCTTGATACGTGTAACAATACCGGCGTGAGCGTTACGTGGCGGCTTCATTACTTCCAGCAACACACCGTCCACACGGTAGCGTACGATAACATTATCTTCACGAGGTTCAATATGAATATCAGTTGCGCGTTCTTTCATCGCTTCACTGATAATCAGGTTAACCAGCTTGATGATAGGTGCTTCAGTTTCATCAGCAACCTTTGTCATATCCACCATGCCTTCTTCGCCCTCATCAGCTTCAGCGAAGAATTGCAGGTCTCCGATCACTTCGGAAGTTTCCTGCTGCTTACGGATACGAACATAAAGCTTGTCGATGGCGTGCTGAATTCCCTGCGGGCTGGCCATTCCCAGCTCGAGGCTTAATGGTTCATCAGCTTCTTCAGCAAGCCGTTCAAGGTTGTCAACCGCGATAATATCATCCGGGTCAGCCATTGCCACGACGAGAACACCATCCTGCCTCTTGACGGCAATCAGATTATTTTCCTTGGCAAAAGCCTCGGGGATGATTCTGACAGTGTCTTCCTTAGCTTCCAATAACTGCTCGTTCTTGAAGAACGATACACCCATCTGTTGTGCTAAACCGAAGTAAACCTGTTCTTCCAGCGCAAAACCCAGCGCGATCAGGGCTTCACCTACGCGCATATGTTTGTCACCGGCTTCTTCCAGGCTTCGGTTAAGCTGGTCTTTTTCTATCAGCCCTTCATTAAGCAGTATTTCGCCCAGCTTTGGAAAGGCACCAATATCAGCCATTCTATTAAACCTCTTACGTAACTGCGTATATCACGGGATTCCCGGCTCCGGTTGAAGCCGGAAATCCCGCTACGTGAAAATTCAAGTCTTATGAGGTTACTGTTGGATATTTAACGTTACCGGTTCAACCGTAGCATCCGGGTAACCCACAATTTCTACCTCCGCCGTGGCGGTGGTCTCGAGAATACGCGGATCCGGGAATGCCTCGTCGAAGGTAATCCTCAAGTACCTGTCTGCCCATCCACAATCATTCTGGTCTGGCGGTCCAACGTTACCAGGTCCGGTGATAGCTTCGTTGAGAGGCGCACCACCAATTGCCTGTGCGTAGTACTGACCACGGCTTGTAATAAAGCGTACCAGCTGATCGTTGATGCAGTGATCGTGTCCGTCATAGACAAACACCGTCATATGGAACAATGCCGGATCACCCCAGGTGAAGTCCCAGTTACGCGGGTCGGCATAAAGCACACCGGCCGCTGTCTGGATTGGCAGGTTAAAGTCAATGTATTCACCTGTGATCAGGTTACCACCCTCCGATAGTACCGTAGCGATAATATCGATCGAGTCGTTGGTAACCGCACTGTTATATGACATGATTGTATGAGCCACACCAGGTGTGATGTCACCACCGGGATCTTCATTTCCGGTATATGGCGCACCCTCACCACCAATTGTGGCGATATCATCGCTGACTTCGAAAGCCACTACGATGGAGTCTTTAACCGGGTTGTTCAGGATGTCGGCAACACGGGCTGAAACTTCAACGTTCCAGACAGCACCACCACCATCTTCACCGATCTCGTTGACGTCGATATCGATCGATGCGGGAGGTCCTGCAACCACTGCCAACTCTGTAAAGATCGCAAGTACAGAGTCGCATTCCGGTGTTCCACGCAAATCGATATTTTCATATGCCCATGCCAGTAGACGCAGCTGTCCTGTAGCCACACCGGCATTAATCGAGATCTGTGCGATTCCGCTGTTAGTCATAGCGGAGTCGTAAGGTTCACCATACGGGTTACCGGGTTCTCCACCATTCGAATCGTTGATCTTCGGACGTCCATCCATGTCGCTGTCCGGGTAACGATCCATCAGGAAGTATACCCAGGTCTGATCCTGTACAGAGTTACCGTTCGGGTCACGTACAGTCGCGCTGACCTGTGCCGTTTCCTGTCCACCGGTACCGCGTGCGGCGATAGCCAGGCGGTCAGTGTTCAGAATCAAAGACTGTGGTGTTCCAGAATGAATAGTGAAGCTTACCCAGCTTGAATCAGCCTGGAGGCACTTGGCGATGACAGTTGCTAATCCGGCCTGTGTACCAGGTGTGAACGAGGCACGGACATAACCGTTGATATCACCAAGCTGCGGATGAGTACCGGGACCGGTAGATGCTGAAGGTGTTACTGTTCCGAGGTTCGTAGTAAAGGTTACCTGCAGGTTATCCCTTACAGGATTCAGGAACGTATCAACAACAACACAGTGAACTACACCGGCTTCCTGCTGGTTTGTATAGAACGGTGAAACACCGTCAAAGTTCTCAACCATCAGGTTGGCGATAAACTTCGGATCTTTTGCTTCAATGGTAATAGGAAGCCTGAGAGACTGCGCAACCTGACCTTCGGGACCAGCAGAACAGAAGATGGTATCAACACCAGCCCAGCTTCCCGGGAACATGTAGCTTACAGCCTGGCCATCAGCATCAGTTACAGCTGTTGGCGGGAAGAATGCAAGCTGAGTCAGGTTGTCAGAATTGAAGTTAACCGGGGTACCGGGTACTGCAGGTTCACCTGTTGTATAACGAACAGTACAGACAACCTGTGCTGAGTCCATGATGGAAGCATTGTAACGCTGACCAAACGGAGTCTGGAGAATCAGATCACCAATCTGGCGGTTCGGCAGAATAACCACCGAGGTATCAGCGTTCAGGTTTAGAGTACCTGAAATATTGGTATATGTTGCCAGGATCTGAACGGTATCAATTTCACCACCATCGCTGAATTGCGCAACCGCAACACCAAAGCTGTCGGTAACAACCGATCCCTGGATATTTCCTGAACCGATGGCGGAGAAGCGAACAATAGCACCTTCAATCGCTGACTGGTTCTGGTCTTTCAGCGTAGCAGTAATATTAGCCTTGGTAATACCGTTATCAGCATATATATAGGGTGTATCTGTTGTCAGACGGAGAGTGCCACCGATTGATGGGCTTTTATTAACCATCAATTTAGTCCGGTAATCATTACCTTCGCCGGCATTGACGTTAATCCACCATTCACCGAACTGACGGTTGGTTCGGATGGTAGCGGTCGCTGTGCCTATGGTGTCTGTCGGCTGGGGTTGTGAAATAACACCCAAGTCCTGACGCGGCCATTCCGGATCAGGTATATACGCTTCCAAACTGTCCACCCAGTCCAGCGAATCGGCATCAGTAATTGAGAAATGGAATTGCAGATCGGTAATTCCATTCTGCTCATCATCAAACGCAGTCGCAAAAATAGTGGCTACACCGTTTGAATCCGGTGTCAGGGTAATCTCGGGAGGTGTCACCCAGACATAAACGGAGTCGATCGCACCTTCCAGCGGGATCATAGTAATCTTGACCAGTTTTTCAGTGTCGCTGGCGATTTCACGGTCAGCGCCACCACCAATAGCATCAAGTTCGCGATCCGCGCCGGGTTTGAAGAATTTGGTCATACGCTCGCGGAGGGCACCGATTCCCTTGGAAGCGGTTCCTTTGCCAACTCCAGCGTCTACATCGACAAAT
Organism: bacterium; assembly: GCA_028278125.1. The sequence goes on from JANQEY010000320.1 coordinate 64,520, forward strand.
GCCCGTACCCAGACTACAATTGTCTCATCAACAGGATTAACATTCAGGGTAGAGGTAACGCTACCGTCTATACCTGTTGAAGAAACAGGACTGAGTACCGCATTATCAGGAATGACGTATGTCTCATCGTTCGGGTCCTGAACAGCTTCGATTTGCACAGGAATACCTGAGACACCTGTATTAGCATCGTTAACGACTGTAATCGTCAGCTGCGTTGTTCCCATTCCACCTTCAGCCACCCGGAAGCTGTCCGCACTGGCGTGCATTGTAAGCCTTACGGGTTTTGAGACAATACTAAGATTCTCTGTGTCAGAAACACCTGCGGCAATAACTTCAGATTTGATTTGAGCTGTCTGGCTGACCTGACTGGCAAGACTAACAATATAGTGCGCCGTTTGAATACCAGCGACATTTGTCGCTGTATCGATTGGTACAATATACCCAGGACCAGATTCAACGCTGAATAAAACCTTAGCATTTTCGACACCAACCTGTTGATCATCAACAGCCTTCGCAGAAATTAGTACCGTATCGGTCTTGCCGAAGAAATTCTCAATCGAGCTTGTCTGGAAGTTGTTGTAAAACAGGCTTAATGATACTTCGTAAACATCGTAGCTTCTGTCAATAATTGGATCATCTCCGCCATCACCAGTGCCCCCGCCGCCTGAAGAGTCGCAGGAAACTGTGAACATGAGGAGCGCCATCAACAGCAACACGCCCATTAGATAAAACCATCTGCCTTGCATCGTGTTTTCCTCCTGTTACGGCGATAATTCTATCGCCTGATAACAACGGGGATGCAAAAGATTACGTGCGGGTTTTCGGGAAACTTATACTTCATAAATTGAGGAAAAAGTTTATGCCCGTACGAAACCTTTCATATTTATTTGTTGTTTTTTTCTCACCTTGACAATGTGACTACTACAACGATAATCGTCGCCATCTGTCCCAGGACAGTCAGTGCTTCCCTGAACGTATCCCAGGCAAGCTCATCTGGTGCTTCCGGTACAAAGATCAAATCTCCCGGACCTACTTCCGTGCTCGACCTTGGTTTTTGCCATATCGAGGAGTTGTATTGTACCAGCCGCGTCCAGTTCGGTCTCGCGTTTTTTGTGAATCCTCCGGCAGCTTTTATGTAATCCTTGTAGTTCCAGCCTTCCATGTAGGGGTATAAACCCGGTTTCTCAACCTGTCCCATCATGATTACGGACTTGGTATTACCCGGTACCTCCACGACATCACCCTCACGGAGGGGAAGATCGTACGACTGGTCACCATCCACGTAAAGCGCTTTAAAATCCGTTGCTAACCGGTCATAGCCCAGCAGCCTGTAATTATACCTGAGAAACTGTTCCTCAAAATCTGTTCGACGCTGAGGATCAACTTCAAAAAGGATTTCCGCTTCCACTTCACGTGCCATATCACTGTGTGGCCGTATCACCCTGGATCCCTCGATAAAGGCATCCTGTGTAAATCCGCCGGCCATCGTGATAACATCGCTGATGCGTGTTTTCCCGGGAACAATAGGATATTCACCCGGAAACATTACTTCGCCTTTTACCTCAACCGATCTTCTCTTGACGGGAACAGATGATCTTGGAATCAGGATCAAATCACCCGGTTCAAGTTTAATTGCTGTTCCTCCATCCAGCGAAATATCTATTTCCCTGGTTTCCACCAGGCTGTCTGCGTTAAACCTTGTCAGCGATATGGCTCCAAGGTTTGCGTCAGCCTGTGTTCCCCCGGCCAGGTCGACCAGGTCGTCGAGAAAATCAGTGTCCGTCCATTCGTATACACCCGGAACATTTACCGCACCGGAGATCGAAACAGAGGGCGATTCTTCGTGATAGAATCCTACAACCAATCGGTCACCATCTTTGAGGTAAGGATCGGCTTCGCTGCTGGCTATTCTTTCAAAGCGTAATAAATCAACCTGTGTGCTGGTACCGTCTTTATGATATATAACAGCATTCCTTTTGCTGGCGAATTTTATATCATACTGACGTTTCAGCGTTTCAAGCGATTTCCTGGCGTTACTAATTTCCTGGCTGAAATATTCACGCCAATACGCTTCATCGAGCAGCCCTCCTGCGTATTCGATCGCCATAGAGACACGGTCAACGGGTGTAACTATGTACGTACCGGGCAAAGCAACCGCACCGGCAACTGCTACGCGGAACATTCGAATTTCAATGAGCGTCACATCTATATCAGTACCGGGGAAATTTTCTCCCCAGGATTCCTGAACCAGTTTTTCGGCTTCCGCAAGTGTCATCCCACCCACCTGCAACACCGGAAACATCGGGGTGATCAGTGAACCGTCGGGTGAAACCCGCGCTTCATAAACCTCATCAACCCCACCCATGAAGGATATTCCAAGCAGATCACCGCTACCAAGAATGTAGCTTTCTGGATCAATCGGTTCTTCAAGGGCCTGGACTTCTGTCGGTCTTTGCGCCTGCTGCCCGATCTGTTCTCCGAGAACTGATCTCACAGCCTGTCGATCCGCCCCGGGAACCCCGGCAGTGGCGGATCTCTGCGCCCTGGCCGTGACGCAACCCGCAATCAGAATTACAAGCAGCGTCACAACCAGGCGACGAAATCCATCAACAACTTTTATCGTCATTCAACCTGCTGAAGTGATTCCTTTAAAAGCTCAAGATCTTCTTCAGTCTCTTCTTCAGGAACATAATCTGAATCGAGCTCTTCGATCTCCGCTTTCTCTTCTTCATTCAGCATGGATTCGATCTCGTGCTCAGATTCCTCGATATAGGTTTCCACGCGCTTGATCAGGCTGTTCTTGACGATTCCAGAATCCATTTCATCGATTACATGCGGTGTAATCTGGATAATCAAATCTGTCTTCTTGTTAACAATGTTCTTATGCCTGAATAAGCCACCTACAAAAGGCATGTCACCGAGGAATGGAACCTTGTAGATCGTGTACTGGCGGTTGATACCAAGCAATCCGGCGATAACGATAGATTCACCGTCTTTGACACGGATCTTGGTAGTCGCCCGACGGGTAACGATCCACGGTACGTTCTGGTCAGGACCGATCAACTGGAAAACGTTTGAGATTTCCGGTGTAACCGTAGCGGTTATGTAACCATCCTGGTTGACGGTCGGCTTGATAACCAGCTTAACGCCAACTTCTTTTTCCTTGGTCTGTACCTGTCCTCCAACACCACCGGCGGACATGATGAACGGAATAACATCAACAACTTCGATTGACGCTTCCTGGTTGTTCATCGTGGCGACCTTGCTGTTAGCGAGAACTTCCGCGAGGTTGTTCTTCAGCAGGAAGTCGATGGCAAAGTCGAAGAGCGGTTCCTGGCGTCCGAAATAACCGAAGTCGTTCAGGTCTTCGACCTGGACAATCGGCATCTGGCGCCTGAAGGTTTCGATACTACCACCACCAGAGGAGGTGGGTACTTGCGGACCTTCATACCACATGGATTCGTAATTGTTCATCTTGTTCCATGCGATACCGAGTTTTTCCTCTTCTTCGACGTCCACCTGGATAACTCTCGCTTCAAGCATAATCTGGAGCGGGGGACGGTCAACGTCTTCGACAACACGCTGGATATCGTGGATCACCTTTGGACTGGTGATCACCAGCAGTTTGTTGCCGGGTTCGTCCACCTGGATATCGGCATTAAAATCCTCGAGCAGCTTCGCGATAACGGAAGCTTCCGCGTATTTTAGTGCAACGACATAGGAGGTCAAACCAACCTGCTCCTTAAGTTTCGCCGCCGTGGCAATGAGGAATGAATTTCCGACAATTTCGTAAGACAAACCAGCCGCGCGAACGACCAGGTTCATCGCATCCTCAATCGGTGTATCCTGGAGGTGGATAGAAATCCGTTCCTCTTTGTTTACACCCGGACCTGTGACGATGTTGTAACCGCTTTCGGCCGCAAGAATCGACAACACTGTCGGTAGACTTGCATCGTCCGCATCAATGGTCACGGTCTTCTGCAGGCCGGGGTCGGTTAATATTTGTTCCTCATCAATCACCGCTTCTGTTTCAGCGGCAACATCTTCTTGGGCAATGGCTGCAGTTACGCCGAAAGCCAGGATCAGCATAACTATCAGCACGGGGATGCCGTTTCGCAACATGAGGCCTCTCCCTGGATCAAAGTAAATCAGTGCGTTGTTTTTTTTCTTTATCAAAACTCGTAAAGATCTGAATTAACAATATGGTTCAAGCGGATTAGTAATTACCTGTGGACGCGACATCCTGATCTGTGTCCACACTCATCTGTAATCCACCGCCGCCAATGGTTTCCGGTGCTTTTTCATTATGCAGCACACGGCGTGCTCCTCCGCGGGTCAGCACAGCCTGCCGATTACTGATTTCGGCAACTTCCCACCCGGAGATCAGGTCGCCAACCCTGAGAACATGGTTGGATCCCATAAAGCGCACGAGAATAGCCGCTTCTCCACTGGCACCTACTACTGTCGCAGCAAGGCGCATTTTGTGTTTGCTCCGTTCAAACTCATCAACACCCATTTTCTGGAGCAGTTTCCTGCTGGTAATAACACGGGTGAGGTCGAGCGGATCATTGGTCGTATCGAATTGGTATTCGAGACGTTCTTTAAGAGTCCGTTCGAGATTCTGAACAGTTTCCGCAAGCCTCTCGTCCTGACCGATCACCATACGGGCATCTTCTGCGTGGATCGATTCAATTTCACGATTAACACGCCACCATTGGACCACCCCTACCGCGATAACTACAGCTATCAACAGTAATAAAAGGCTGGACAAAACTTCCAATCGTCGATTAGTCACGTTTGGCCTCGCTACGTATGCTTGATCAGCGTTAGAGTGCTGACCTTCAGCTCGAAGATATGAGTGTCAAACCGTTCCCTGTCTTTCCGGGATTCGATTTTCTGCAGCTTGTTTTTGACCTCAAATTCTTCGAGTGAAATGATTCTATCCGATTTTTCCAACTCGTTGACGAACTTCCCGAATTCCTTGTAGCTACACTCGATGACCATCTCGTAGGATGTACGAACATAATCATGACGAGTTACTCTCCTCTTGTCCGGCTCAAGCGCGATCAGCTTGATCTTCTGGTCATTAAGAAGAGTAGTAACATACTCGAGGAATGCGAGTGACGCGTCCTGTGCCAGCGAATCTTTAGCGCTTATCGCCAGGTTGCGGTCAATGAGTCTCGCGACCAGGTCCAGCTCCTGTGCCAGGATCTGGGCGCTGATCAGTTTTTCGTTTTTAGCCCGAATACGCTTGTTCAGTGAATCGATTTCACGCGGCAGTTTCGGGTATTCAAACCGGTAATATCCAAATAAAGCCGTTCCAAAAAAGAGGACTAATACCAGCAAGTAGACAAGTTTTTTCATCATTAGCCCCCAACCTGCGGTGAACCGGCTTTGGAAGTTCTACGTGTTCCCCTGCGGGAACGCGAAGTTTCAGCAGACCGAACATCGCATTTGATGGTGAAGATCAGGAGTTCCTGTTCACCCTTCTCGATCCGCTTACTTTCCTTGAACTTCATAGCCTGGATATCTTCAAAGAAAAGAGGAGTGTTGCGTAATTTTTCCATGAACGCCTCAACCTTCTCAAATTCTTTTTCCTTCTTATTGGCTTCAATCTCGCTCATCGCGTCAATTTCGAGCTTGCTGCGCTCAAGATGCAGACCGGTAACGACTACTTTTTCCGGAAGGCGTTCAGAAACTGCACGCAGTTTTTTCGTCCAGAGAACCCTGTCGCGGTCAAGTCTTGCCAGGGCAAGGACATCATCCTTGCTGACATTCTGCCCAACTTTCTGCAATGAGTCGATTTGTGCAACGATGCGTCTGAGCTGCCGTTCTTTACCATCGACAATTTCACGGATTTCAGCATCGTTCTGATACGTGATAAAAGCCATCGCGAGCAGAAGCAAAGTAGCAACAACATTCGTAATACGTGTACGAATTTTTGCCCTGCGTGCTTCCCTCTGCAGGTAACCCTCTTCACGATTCAGGTTGATTGTATACTGTCTCACCATCTCTTATTCCTCCCTGATCGCAAGGCCGACAGCAGCGGCGAATTGAGATGGGTGACCTGCACCGTTATCTATTGCAACTTCGAGCTTAGAGAACGGATCGTATGGTTCCACCGTAACATTAAATTTATTTGCAAGGTAATCTTGAACTTCAGGTATCGCGGCACCACCGCCAACCAGGACAAACTTGGTAAAGAAGCTTTGGCTGGTTTCTTTAACGTAATAGCGTAGTGTACGATTAACCTCATCTCCAAAACGTTCAACGACGCCTTTGGAAGCAAGTCGCAATTGACCCTGGTCCGACTCCGTCCTTGGCAGGTCAGGCTTCATGCCCTGGGTAAGTTTCACCTCTTCAGCTTCCTGGTAATTCAGACCATAATTTTTCATCAGGTCATCGGTGAAAACTTCTCCAGCCACCGGGATTTCACGGGTGAAGAACATATCTTTTCTTCCGAGAACCGTGATGCCGGTTTTCCTGCAGCCGATATTCAATACTACCACAACACCTTCCTCGGGCAGTTCATTGAACATCATGTAAGAGTTTGCATTGGCCAGCGGCTCAACGTCAACGATCGTGGGACGAATTTCAAGCTCACCAAGTGTTTCGATATGAGCATTGAATTGTTTCTTGGTAGACGCGACAAGCAGCACCCTCACCTTATCAGGTTCTTTGGGGTACTCGCCCATAAGCATGTAATCTACCTGCGTCTCGCTTCCGTCGAGCGGGATGTGTTTGCGTGCTTCCAGAATCATCGCTGATGCCATCTCTTTCGCATCAAGCGGAATGGCAACGATTTCCTTTGCAGCTACCTGTGAACTGGCAATAAGTGAGCGCACGTTTTTCTGTTTTTTAGGCTGAACTTTCAGCTCTTTAAACAGGTCAACCAGCAACGGAACCACCTGGCTCCGTTTAGGGCCGTCAACGTCGTACACTTGTTTGCCGGTGTAGATCGGACGCATTGCCTTACCAACAAGCCGGTATTTCGATCCCGCTTTTTCAACGGCAACCGCCTTGATTGTATGGCTTCCGACATCAAGCCCGATCCTGAGCTTGCTTCCTAATCCTAACATAGGGCCTCTTCCGGATTGTAAAAGTCCCGAACCCTGGAACCTAAAGTTTCTACTCGCACGACCTCACCTCTGGCGCGACGTGCGGGGTCGCATACAAGGGTCCGGAACTGCTTTCGCTTTTGGGCAAACCGCCCTATCGGGTATATTTTGTCAAACTATCGAAAAAGAATTAACCAGCCAGAAATACATGTCCGGTTATTCTTCCATTTCTTCTTTCCAGTAGACCACATCGAACAGGCTGCTTCCACCTTCGTCAACAGCTTCGAGGTAGAACGGTGGCGGAATACTTTCGAGACGGAAATCATACAGGTAATCCTTCGCGTAACCTGTACCACCACAGTTCGACCTGTGGACATAACCACGTCTCATCTGCGTAACCGCTCCGCGCAACCAGATAGTTCCACGTTCGTCAGGTGTGTTTGCGTTATCACCGTTGGGATCGCACCAGTAATAGGTATTCCAAAAATCATTCTGGTGTTCAAACGTAAACGATTCACCCAGCGCTACCATGGCCGCTGTAATCACAATATGCTTTCTGTCGTGATTACCCCACGCTCCTTCAGCAGCACCATTTCCACGACCGTTCACCCAGGTATCCTTAATCCTGATATTTCCTTCACTGACCAGCCCGAGGATATGCTGAGTTTCAGGCAACGGTTGCATTGGTGAAACATAACCTCCCGGGTTAACGCCACTGTAGGTCACGTTGTCAAGCAGCTCCATCAATCCTGAGCAGCCAACAGTACAGGCGCCGGTAACCCAGTCACCCCATAGCTCAACATCACCTTCAATGAAAACCGCAAGGTTAGAACCCCACGAGATATCCGCTTCGTTTTCGACCGCTGTACAGTCAAACGGGACGCCTTGCTCCCATTGCCAGAGGTGCCATCCCCCCTGCCTTGCTTCCAATCGAGAACGCCAGTTGCCGCCGTTATTGTGGAAGAACGTACCTCCACCGGCCGCTCCAGCCCTTAGATTTTCAGCAGTACTTGGGAAATACACCCTCGGGGCATTGAATTGCGGTTCAAATGCAAACCATGGTGAAGCCGCGAACTCTTCAAAATCGTCCTCCGTAGAGCTCACAGGTCCATGGAATTGCGGTGCGAACTTGATCCCGATCGTGCTGTTCGAATGAACACGTCCATATAATGTATCAGGCGTCCAGAACCAGATGATCTCGTTAAACATCGTCTGTTCTTCGTTCGTCAGATACATGTAGCTGGCATAGGTTCTCAGCTGGGTACGCATGGTAACTTTTCTGGAAATTTCCTCAACTCTACCATGAGGTCCCATCACCTGAACTGTTCCAACAGCGGACATGTCATAATAAAACTTACTTGCAAAGATTCCCTGAACGAAATAGTCTCTAACTCTCGTCAGGGTAACGTCCGAATATTCACCGATACGTTCTTCCGTTACCGGATCGTACATCTCTCCGCCCTGCAGGTATTCTGTACCGGCAGGAAGCGTTTCCGGACGTCTGTTGCGCATTGATGTCAGAACACGTTTTAAAATACCGTGTTGCGCAACGTAATATGCTTGAGATCTAGCCAGGTCAAACTTTGCCTGGAAGCTCTCATCCACAGCCCACATCATAAACGCAGTTCCTGTCATCACCAGGAAAAACGCGATCAACAGAGAGTTGATCATGATGCTGCCGCGTCGTTTTTTCGACAGGTTCGTATTCATTACTGTCTCCTAGTATGCGTAGGGTGGCGCATCACCAAAGAGACGGGTGTATCTGTCTCGCCGGATGGTTGCGAGTCCGGCATATGCCGGAAAATTTTACTTCCCGCAGGATTCGTCCTCCACAAACCATGCAGGTTATCGTATAAACTTATTTTATCCATTATCTGGTAAATCAAAATCAACCTCATAGTCTACCGGCCAATTCGGATTGACCGTATAGGCAGACGCCTGATAATGCATTTCTTTAATGAATGGCAGTCTCCGTAAAAACGGCCACTGCGATGACGCATTGCGTCGATACACCATTGTAAATTCAAGAGTCAGGTAGTTATCGCGAAATGTGTTCGGCAAATTGGGACGTGTACATTTGGTCAATTTAAAACCATTGACACCACCTGGATAAGCAAAAAACTGGTCCCTGTGATCAGCGTTCACGGGTGGAAATGCCTGGGTATACTCATATCCCGGGTATGGATGCGCACTCCATTGACGCTGACCGTTGATTCTCAATTCAGGAATTCTATCCCTGTAATTAAACTTGAAGAGATAGGTTCTCTCTTTAGATTTGTCCGCCATTTCACGGTAATCTTTAGGATGAATATAATTTACCTGCATCTCGATAGGCGCTGTTTGCCGCCGGATGTAAACATTGTCGCCATTATCGAATTCCCTGGCAGCTCTTACTGTTCTAATCCAGGTATTCAAATAATCATTGGCAAACTGGTCTACATGCTGCAGCTGGGCACTTACCCACATCTGTTCACGCATCGATACCGCCATCAGGCCAAGGCCGAAAGTAAGTATCGAAACCAGTGCAAGTACCAGCACTGCTTCCAGCAGTGTATATCCGCGTCTATCTCTCTTTAATTGTATCGGCCTCAGGCGGGCCGCTGCATTCAAGATGCTCATAACGTTCCCTCCTTTTTTATATGACCGATCGTATAAACGGCACTACTAACTGGAGACTTACCTGTTTTGGCTGTCCTCCAATTTCAAGTGCGGGTTCTTCATATGTAGCTGAAACCCTGATTTCATACCAGTCTGGAAATGCTTCAGTATTTGTCATGTCAATACCGGTGATATCCAGAAGGTACAGCTCAGCCAATACACTTCGTCCCTGTGGAGTATTTGGATCCAGTTGAATTGGATTATCCGGGTTAGGGATTGGATGCTGTAACTCAAATGGAGACGGGAATTGAGAATGAACTCTTCCCATCCAGAAATCAGCTTCGGCTTTCAACAATTGGACTGCCTTTTTCTTCCAGCGCTGTCTGTTCAGCTGGTTATATGCCGTATAAAAGCTCGAGGCAACTGCCACACTTGTAACGGCAATGATGATCAGGCTGATCACCAGCTCGAAAAAGTTCAGACCTCCAGGTCTCTTTCTTAAGAGCCTATTCAGAATTTTTTTTCTCTTGTTTTGTGTCTTCATGGGCCACACCCCCGCAGTAGGGTTGGATCAGGATGATAGATCGACTTCAAATAGTTTTGGGTTATCCGCAACATAGGCAGCGGTTTCTCTGTCGATTAAACCCTGGTGCAGCAGCCGCTGCAGGTCTTGGTCCAGCAGGTGCATTCCCTCCTTACCACCCGCTTGAACAACTGACGGAATCTGGTAAATCTTGTCTTCACGAATCAGGTTCCGTACAGCGACGTTGGCAACCATAACCTCCGTAGCGCAAACACGACCGGCACCATCTTTAGCCGGTAGCAGCTTCTGTGAGATAACGGCTTCAAGCGATTCCGCCAACATAGACCGTACCTGGGTTTTCTGTGAAGCGGGGAAAATATCGATAATCCGGTCAATGGTTTTTGCCGCCGAGCTGGTATGCAGGGTGGCAAGAACCAGGTGCCCTGTTTCCGACGCTGTCAGAGCGAGCGAAATGGTTTCAAGGTCACGCATTTCCCCCACGAGGATAACATCGGGATCCTCACGCAGGGCTGACCTCAGGGCATTTGCAAAAGAGTGAGTGGTGGCCCCCAGCTCACGCTGGTTAATCATGCAGTTTTTCGAAGTATGGAAAAACTCAACCGGGTCTTCGATAGTTATAATATGTAATTTCTTGTTCTGATTAATATGATCAATCATGGTGGCAAGACTTGTACTTTTACCTGACCCGGTAGGTCCGGTAAGAAGGATCAAGCCGCGATCCCGCATGGACAACTCCCGTAGAACTTCAGGCAATCCAAGTTCCTCGAAAGTTTTAATCTCAGCAGGAATTACACGGAAGACGACCGCGATACCCATAATCTGCTCGAAGACATTAACACGGAAACGAGCGAGTTCTTCGAGACGCTGGCTCAGGTCGATTTCTTTCATCTCTTCAAGACGTTCGATCTGGTCCTGGGTTAAAATACCGTAAATCGCCTCCCTTAAATCGGCGTCTGTCGGGGCAGGCATATCCAACTGTAACAACGTACCATGAACACGTATCATGGGAATCGAATTCGTTGACAGGTGTAAGTCGGACGCGCCGTTGTCTACCGTAAATTTAAGCAGTTCGTGTATGTTGATCATCGCCATTTTGTGCCACCTAGGGAAAACTGTTCAAGTTGAAAATTCAAATAACCATGCCGGGTTCACGATCCTCTCCACCGTAAACCCGGCAAAACACTTAGGGTGCTTAGTCGTCTTCACCAGTATTGGGAAGACCATAACCGAAGAATGATCCCTGCAGGATATCATATGTTATCTGTTTTCCTGCACCACCAGGCATTTCGTCGGTTGACGTCGCTTCAATTGTTTCAGGCCAGTTGAGAGTAAACTGCCACATACGACGTACAGATTCATCGAGAGTGAGATAACCCAGCTCTTCGAGTTCAATTACATCTGCCGGGGCATTGTCACGATCCTGCTGGTACATTTTCGCAGCATTATAGATGGCTCCGATCTGTGACTGAGCATCAGCAGCACGAGCACCACGTACGTACTCGATATAAATTGGGACCGAAATTGCGGCAAGAATAGCAATAATAACAACCACAACCAGAATTTCGATCAAGGTGAAGCCTTTACGGCTCCGGTTCAAATTCTCGTGCATCGCAGCACCTCCTGATAAACCGTTAACACTCTGGGTATCACCCTCTTGGCAATACCATCAAACTCTGGAAAACTTTTAAAAACACCAGAAAACTTGTTACTTAAAATCTCTATCGACAGGCGATGTGAGCCTCATCACAATTCCGAAATATAGCGTTTTCTCTCCAACATTCCAAATGGTGATTGCTTGAGGTTCCCTATCCGCTCTCATCTATCTCTTTTTGTTGGACTTCGATCAAGGTATAAGGCGTTCTTTAAGTCGCAAACGGCATACCAGAAAATGACGTTCATTTTAAGAAATTTCTCATGAATTATATTTTTGTAAAATTAATAATTACAATAAATAACGCTCAACTACTCATTTTTCAAATGTTTGGATAAGTGAACGGGAAAGTGCAAAAGGTGCAAGAGGGTTGCATTGTGTGCATTGTCAGGATCGGATGGTACGTATAGCCAGCCATGCTCCAATGCCGAGCATCACTATGGCAACTATATAGATAGCCACTACCACACCGAACGCGTTGCCCGAGGCAAAGTTGGCAAAGTTGATGAGAAGTTCACCGACTGCGGGAAGGGTAAACTTGCTGGTAATAAACTGGGCAATAGCCGCGCAGATCACTCCAACTCCGAGAGCGATCAATAGTGTTTCAAGGCTGAACCAGCTTGTTTTAGCATCCGGGCTGACAGCTGTTTTTACGGAACGTGTTACAAGACCTCGCGGTAGTGGAATTTCATCCAGGTTGGAAAGAGTTTCGACCAGTACCATTTCACGGTCGGCTTCCCTGGCAAACTCCTCGTCGGATTCAAGAAGCTCAGAGATCTCATGCGCTTTACGCGGCGAAAGTTCTCCTCGCCTGTAAGCCGGCATCAGGTCTATCAGTTTTTGAAGTCTCTCGTCCAACATTACTCCTGCGGATATCCACCAGTCTCTAGAATTTCTCTCATCTTTGAACGTGCACGATGCAGGTAAACTTTCACTGTATTAACAGGGCGCTGAGTAATTTCAGCAATTTCATCAACCGCCAGCCCTTTCCAGTAATATAATATTAACATCGTTCTCCATTCGGGATTTAATTTTGCCAGTGATTTTTCAACCGCTTCTTTTGCTTCTACCTTATTCTCTATACTCTTACCTGAATGATCAGGGTCCATCAGTTCTGATTTATAATCGACACTGTCATCATCAAGGCTGGTATCCGATTCGTAACGTTTCTCCGCTTTCAGGAAATCCAGGCATACCCTGTATGTGATACTGTACAGCCATGTCGACAGCTTGCTGTTTCCCTGAAAAGACGGTAATCCTTTCCAGAACCTGATGATTGCTTCCTGGAAAAGATCCTCAGCCTTTGCTTTATCCCGGGTCATCCTGTTTATGACAGTCCAGACAACCCCGGCATGGTTATCAACGAGCCTGCGAAAAGCATCGCCGTCACCCGTTCTCGCCTTCCTGATTAAAACAGCTTCGTTCAGCGCTTCCTCCGCATATCCACATTCACAGCCGGAATTTTCAGGTTTCCTTGACCATCCCCCTTGGCCAGGAAGCGCCAGCCGCACGCCCTCCTTCCAAGCGGCTGAACATTAGACAGAGATAAATCTTCACAGGTTACAACCTGTCTAAAACTGGAGAGTACGAACATGACCACTTGTAAAAACCTAGCAGATATAATAGTAATTATTAAAGATTGATGTTCAAACAGGTTTTAGCTTCCCGCGTTAATTTTTTACCTGAATCAATTATTCAGGTCATATATATAATGAGAGATAATCCAATGGTCTCTCTAAAAATGTAACCAATTGGAATTATCTTCCGTCAAATGGCCAGATACGAAACAAACATTTTTGACTGGAGGATATCATGGTTCCAGATTTTGTAAGTGCAACAGCGATAATTGGCACATTTATTCCTATAATTTTTCTTATCTGCGCTGTAATTGTAGTCCTTTTCGCAATTAAACGTAAAGCACAGGAAAGGGAACTGGAGCATAAGGAACGGTTGCTGGCAATCGAAAAGGGACAACCACTCCCAATGCACCCAGCCAAGCCGGAAAACCAAAAAAGGAAAGGTCGTTACCCGTTAGCATGGCCTTTTGTCCTGATGGGATTTGGTTTAGCCCTGATCCTTATTTACATGATTGGCGAGCTTGGCGACAGGCATGTTGATGTAGAAGCTTTGGGATTTGGTTTAGCCGGTTTGTTCATTGGTGTAGGATTACTCTTATCCCGTTTTTATGGTGTACGAAAAGAAGAGAACGATCTCAGGGAAGAGATTGCTCAGGAAAACCGCTATGGTGTATCCGAACCGGATGAATCCGTAACGTTTAGTTCAACAGAATCGTCTTCTGCCGAGAGTTCGGAAACTGAGGTGAAGAAAGAGGAATAGTGTTTTAAAAAGTGAGTATTATTTATCATTGAAAAAAAACAGGGCTGGAAATATACCAGCCCTGTAGGTTTTATGAGAATGTCGGATTAAGTAAATCCCGAATTTGTTTCCCCTTATTTAAGCAGAATAATCTTTTGCACCTTGGTAAATCCGTTTGCTTTCATTTGGACAAAATAAACACCGCTGGATAACCTGGAACCGTCAAACAGGTAACTATAAGTACCGGGTGTTCGTACTTCATTCACTAGTTCAGCAACAAAACGTCCGTTGATATCAACAACGACCATCTCCACATGGGCGTTTTTCTCCAGGTCAAAACGAACCGTTGTTTGTGGATTGAAAGGATTTGGATAAGCGTGATGCAGTGTAAAGTCGGTTGGAGCTTTAACTTCCTCTTCCGGATTGCGGTGCCTTGCTGCTCCCTTGCTTGCGGAAACATCCGGAATATGAGCAGGATCGAAGCGTCCCCAGATATCAAAGCCATTTGTCTCATCATCAGCCACCCAAATAATCAATCTCCGGTTTTCGTCATCATAATCCGGATTCTCAACTAGATTATCTGGTGCCAATGCGATAGCCGGGCATTCAAAATCTCCACTGTCATCGCTCCAATTGGTTATTGTCAGGGATGTTTCTGAAATTTCGCCAATCGCTGCATAAGTATACCGGTTGCTTGATACTTCTGCAACAAAAGCCAGGTCATAATAATCGCCTGGTCGTCCTGCGACTGCGACCTGGTCTGCGCAATATTTGTATGATGAGGTACTTGCCGTGGCCTCTGGAGTATTCCAGGTGGCGGGTAATGTCGTTCCCAGCGGTGAGTCGAAATGATAAGCTTTTACCTTGTAGGGCGATTGTTGATCAGTGGGATCCTGAATCCGCATCGCACAGACGAAATAATCACCTGAGGCAGCAATAGCTGGTTGTGCAGTTACCTCTGTACCGGTATCGAGCTTGATTGAGGCAGCTGAGCTGAGGGTTGGTGATCCGTCTGGGCGAAGACGACGCATATAGGCACCATCACCGGTTGCACCACTCTTTTGCATGTAAGTGATAACGAACGAAGAGATGCTTGATTCTGTTCCAATCCAGGCAACATCCGGTATGGTCTGGTCAGTGTTACTTACCGCACAGGTAAATTCACTCAGGACTGTTGAGCCACTCGTGGATATTACCTTCCCTCGAACGTTCCAGTCATATGATCCACCGGTCAAACGCTGCTGCCACAAAACAACAATATTTCCATCGTCGTCCAGTGCGATTGCAGGATTTGCAACCTCTTTTGCGGTGACGCCTGAGTTTGAAATTGTCAGTGGTGAACCCGTAGGTTGACTCCAGGAATTATCGGTATCATCGTACTGATATTTAGCCACCTTAATTTCCCTGAAGGTCGTATACGATGATAGCCCTTCTGCATAAGCAACATAATAATCGTTGGTCATCGAAACACCATCACGGGGATCGAAACAGACATCAGGATCGCCGTAATTATATGATTCATCAGCCGCAATTGTATGACCATGATATTCCCACATACCCATCTGGTCAAGGTTTGATCCGATAATTTCATCGTCACTTTCGCAAACCACGGCAAACGTACCTTTTGGGCCGTACCCTATTCCAGGGTCTCCCTGGCCACCACGTGCTGTCGCCATTACAATCGCATCGTAATTTTCAATAAAACGGCCATTGTCTTCTTCACCGGTATATTCCAATGAAAGTTGGTCACTTAATCCTTCACCGGGATCAGAGTCAGGCGTCAGTATAACGTATACACCATCAATGGTGTCTTCAAGCTCTTCATATTCATTATAAGGCCAGTAATCGTCGTCCAGATCCCAAATATTTCCCGGCTGGTGTGGATTATCGTCAGTACTGATGACAGCCCAGGCTTCTGTATAGCCATCATACTCTGAATGCAGTGTCCACAGGGTATGATTATCATCGTTTTGAAACCTATTATTTCTTACCGCATAAATATGATTTCCATTGTTTGACCAAAGGAAATTAAGACTTGTCCAATTTTCGGAATAGGGTGTCGCATTAAGCGCATCCTCCAGTTGCTGCATAGTTATTTTAATTGCCCAGTCGAGCGATTGAGCATGAGCATTAGCAGTAATCACATTCTGGACCAGCAGCATTGAGAATATCTGGCTGTCTATGGCATCATCATCCCAGTCATCTGCAGTACCGCGATAGGGACAATTTTCTTCCGAGAACACATCCAGTCCTTCCCAGTATACATCATGAATCAATGCGCGAACATCCGGCCACCATCCATTATCCATTTCATTTTGATTTACGGGTTCATCTCCAAGGCTGCCATTATGGGCAAACAGCCACTTTCTATTACCATACTCGTACACAAAAGGATGTGGATCATCTGGATGGGGATTCGGGCCACTTGTTGCACGACGGGAATGTAAGATGATCAATCCTATGTCATCATCAAGATCATGGAGGGAACTTGGAAACTCATCATCATTGTAACATGGAACATCCGAGTGCACATCATACCAATAAGCATCCGTAAAATCATCATTTCCCCATCCGGCATAACCCCAACCTGAGATATCCGGATTCGTTTCCAATACTTCTGCCTCCGCGATAAATCTATCGATGAGATTATTATATGCGCTAATAAACTGATCATCATTCTGGGTTACAATCCCCAGCAGATTAGACGCAATAATGGGTGAACTTGCTCCAAACATAATTATTAAAATAACCGATAAAGCCAGGAACATCTTTGATAATCTCTTGCGATGAAACATGATTTCCTCCCCTTAGTTAGTTTTGATCTCCCTCATTCTATTTAAGGAAGATCACTTTATGAACAACCGTTTGATTGCCATAGGATGCAGATAGGAAATACTGTCCGGAAGAAGGCAGTGAGCGATCACCAAGAAAAACTGTAATGTTCTGTTTACCATCACTTAGATACTGTTTCCAATTAACAAATTCACGACCAAGTATATTTATCAAACTGAAGGTCACCTCCCCTGTAGATGGTACCGAAATCGAAAAATGCACCCTGGAATTGAAGGGATTGGGGTATGGTGAACCAACTGAGAATAAAGAAGGTATTGGTGTAGGTTTAGTTTCCTGCAATTCGAGTTCAGAAGAGGGTACGAAAAATGATAAATCTCCTATAATTAAATTGTCAATAACCTCGATAGCGTTATATGATTGATAATATTCCCTGTAATAACCCTTAACAGACCAATAAGAGGAATCAGTGCTTGTCATATCTACCAGGAATAATCCATAATAGGGAAAGTTCTGAGAATAGATAACAAAATTATCCCAAAAATTGGATGCATGAATATTACTTTCATTAGATGAATAGAACTGACCTAGGATATCAGGTGATTCTGGATTCGAAACGTCAAACTTCAGAATACTGAATGTCGAGGTTACATAAAGATGATTTTCCCTTACATTCAGTTCAAACGGATGGTGAATATCTATATTGGTAGTTGAAACCAGTTCCGGGGCAAACGGATTTTCAATATTATAAATAAGAATTCGGGCAGGATCTACACCTCTATCAAGTACATACAGGATATTGTCAAAACCATCAACTGAAGAGATTATACGTTCCGGAAATTCAAGGCTGTCCGCTATCACCGTATTTTCGGGATCTGAGATATCAAATATATAGAGACGATTGTCCCCGGCCAGATACATCGTGTTATTGTGAAAAAACAAATCACGAGTACCTTCGCATCCAACAATGATTGTATCTGTACATACTGGATTTAAAACATCTGTAATATCAAACTGCAGGAGGGCAGAATCAGAATATGTTGTCATCCATAGATGATTACCATCCAGTATCATATTTGAACAATCATAATACCGTGGAGTTCGAACATAACCAAGGGCTGTCGGCATATGAGGAAATGAATAATCTACCGTCCAGATTTTGTAACGACCAAGAACGAACAGTGTATCGTTGGCTGCCTCAATATTAACGGCCCCATCCGGCCTGTCTGTGTATCCTATCTCGAAGGGATCCGCGGGATCTGTAATATCATATATACGAAGTCCTTCTTCATCATCACAGTAAATCATGGTTGAATCTGTAAACTGAATTCCTCTATCATACAGATGTGCAGTTGAGGGTATGAGGGCAATTTCCTCAGGATTATATAGATCGTTAATGTCGACAATCAGGACACCGCGGCTTCCTCCCTCGTGATCTTCTGGTGACAGGTAAGCGAAGTTCTCATGAATGCTGATGTCATGGATTTCCCACTCAATTTCTAATTGGCTTATTACTTGTGGATCTTCCGGATTCCTGATGTCTGCAATCGTTAGTCCAAAATCATCATCGACAAGGCAGGCAAAGGTATCTACCGCGGAAATTCCATACGTAAATAGTTCAGACGTTTCGAGTGCACCGATTTCTACAGGGTTAAATGGATCAGAAATATCCAGAATTCTGAGGTCGGAATCATAATGTGCTGTAATCAGAAGTGTATCCTGAATTTGTATCCCCACGATATTATCATAAAGGATTTCATATTCAAAATCATATTCAACAATTTCATGAGGATCCTCTGGCTCACTTACATCAATAAGTATAACCTCATTGCCGTATGCCTTAGCGATAACTGTATCCTGGAGTGATAAATATCTTCCTCCCCCGAAATGATGGGATACCTGGGTGATATTGAGTGGATCAGAAACATCCAGGATGTAAAGACCCGATTGAGTGGGTGGATCATCCCACTGGAGTGCTATTACATAAAGAACATTATCCTCCAGAGCGAGGTCGTAACAAAATGCAGATATTGGATATTCGGCAACTTTTTCCGGTGCTGTGGGATCACTAATATCCACGATATAAATACCATTGTAACTTGTTGATACAAAAGCGTAATCATCAGTAATGACCACATCTTTGGCTGACCTCCAGTCATTACTGATGCGACCGATAAGGGAGATATTTAGGCTATCCTGAGCTATCGCAGAATTGGATATAAATCCGGATGTTAATAGTATAACGAAGAGCTTAACAAAAAATCTCATAGCTTATTCCCAATGAATATATAATTCTACAAATCGACAGCAGAACCATCAACTGAACTAATCACAACAAGGTAAATATTTTTGTATCCCTGACATTACAACAGAACAACATGATTGTATTAATGAGTAGTTTTATTGTTATAAACTACAAGCCTTGATAGACAAAACTATCAAGGCCGTAAGTTTTTTTTCATTTTAATGACTCGGGGAGACATCGTACCCGAATTTCACTCACTATATCAGTCCCTATCAGCAATCTCGGTTGAGAGTAGTGACGCCATTTCAACAAGGTTAATGAACTCGGACCGGTAACCGTCCTCGTCTTCACCTTTTGCAGCTTTTGCAAGTGCGGCTGTTTTATCATATGAAGCGTCTGCTTTGTATTCAGAGTCCCTGAGAATCATTCCAAACTGGGCTACCGCTGCCGACCAGTTGAAGTTATTTGATGGGGTGCTTTCATTGTCATATTCTGCCAGGACAGTCGTCTTGATCAACTTGCTTTTAGTTCCGTCGGGTTCCTTGTATCGTAATTTCAGAGTGAGAAGTTCGCCATTCTTTTTAGCATCCCTGTTGATTTTTGTGTCCTGGTATTTCAGGTCATCCGGAACCGGTACAGCTTCGTCAGAGCCTGCCGGGATAATTTCATATAAAGCAGTCACTGTATGTCCGGCACCAAGTTCGCCGGCATCCTTTTTATCATCATTAAAGTCTTTATCAGCCAGTGCCCGGTTTTCATATCCAATAAGACGGTAGGCTTTTACTTCAGCAGGATTAAACTCGACCTGAATTTTAACGTCCTTTGCAATTGTATACAGCGTACCTCCCATTTCCTTAACAAGAACCTTTTTGGCTTCCATCAAGTTATCGAGGTATGAGTAGTTCCCGTTTCCTTTATCGGCTATACTTTCCATCATAGCATCACGCAGGTTTCCTCTTCCCACGCCAAGTACAGACAGGAAAACTCCTTTTTCTCGCTTTTCCTCTATAATACGTGTCAGTTCGGCTGTACTTGACGTACCCACGTTAAAATCACCGTCAGTTGCCAGGATTACCCTGTTATTGCCCCCCTTTATATAGTTCTCTTCTGCTACCTGGTACGCGAGGTGAATACCCGCGGCACCGGCGGTCGATCCTCCGGATTGAAGTCTGTCGATTGCACCAAGGATAGTTGTTTTATCATTGCCGGGTGTTGAATTTAGGACAAGTCCCGACGATCCTGCATAGACAACTATTGCTACCCTGTCAGACGGTCTCAACTGGTTTACCAGCATCCTGAATGATGTTTTTACCAGGTCAAGCCGGTCAGGTCCTCTCATGGAACCTGAAACGTCCATGAGAAAAACCAGGTTACTGGCCGGTGCATTTGCCCATTTTATTTCTTTGCCTTGCAGCCCGATATGCAACAACAAGTGTTCTGGATTCCACGGGCATTTGTGCAATTCCTTATTGATGGAGAATGGATGATCTTTTCCGGGTTGAGGATAATCATAGTTGAAATAGTTTATCATCTCCTCGATTCGGACGGCATCGACGGGTGGTAAGGTTCCACTGTTTATAAATCTCCTCATGTTGGCATATGATGCAACGTCAACATCTATGGAAAAAGTAGACAAAGGATTATGGCTGACTGCAAGAAATCCTTTCTCTTCGATCAGATTATATTCTTCAGTATTAAAATCCAGGTATGAATAATCGAAATATGATGTAGCAGTTGCCCCATCCATCGATCTCATTTTCTTGGACATATCCAGCTGGATTTTAGGAGTTCCATGCGGCATCAGCGAACGAACTTCTTCAACAGGTGAAGAGAGAACCTGGTTCCCTGGATCTAAACCTGCAATGTCAGCCATCTCGTGGCTCGTGCTTCCACCAACCTGATCATAGATAATGTCTGATATGTTTTCCTTTTCTTTATGAGAAGTTCCCTCTTCAGGTTTCTCCTTATCAGAATTATCAGAATCCCGGGGTATGATAGTAGATTCATCTGTTCGCTGTGAATTATCATTGTCGGTTAAAGCATCACTACCGGCATCGGCATCAGGTGATGTTTCATCTCCATCATCCGGTACCACAACCACAGTATTATTTTCCACAGCAGTAGAATCAACCATCGCAATATCCTGGTCCGGCTTCTGTACAATTAGTGATGTTGTGATAATTAGAGTCGCTACCAGGATAATTACTCCACCGGCGATCAATGACATATTCACCTGGTTATTTACCGGTTTTGGTTTCGTTTTCATGATAGATCTCCTGTTAATTGACTTCCTGACTTCTACATTCTGTGAATTTATAGTTCAATTACCAGGCCAGTTCTTGTCAAAGATGAGAAGTCTTTTCTAGTTTTATGAATTACAGGAGTTTGCTTAGCGCAAGTGTAAACCAGCAGGAATTATGAGAAGACTGTGTAGTTTACATGTTGTAAACCGAGAGATTACACATTCTTGTGCGGAGGTCACGATAAAAAGTTCAAAGACCAAGTATTTTACGTTCCGCCTCAAAATTGGTTGGACTTATTCTTATTAACCATCCCTCCCCGTAGGGATCGTCCAGAATTGTGGTTGGATCTTTGACGGAATTTTCATTCATTTCAAGGACTTTTCCGGATAATGGACTGAGAAGAGAATGCGCCCTGAGGTCTGTCGTAAAAAACTGTGCGAAAACACTGCCCTGGCGTAATATCTCACCCGGTGCTGCCAGGTGAACTGTTTGAATCCGACCGATAATATTCAAAAACGGGTGCTCCACACCAAGGATTACAACACCCTCTTCCTCGCTCATCAACCAGGTGTTGCTACCAATATCGCTGACAGCCATCGCGGCTTTTTCGGACAGGTCCTGCAGGTCATCCGGTTTTCCGGAAATCTCGGCGTTATCGATTGCGAATACACGTTCCGCCGCCCGTTTGACAACTCCCTTGATTTCGGCTTTTGAAAATGGCTTGGCGACATAGTCGAATGCTCCCAGCTGCATCGCCTGGAGAGCTGTGTTAATTGTTGCATACCCTGTGATCATAATGATAGGCAAGTTAGGGTAGTTCTCCCTGACAGCCTGCATCAGTTCAAGGCCGTCCATTTCAGGCATCATCAGGTCAGTAAGGATAATATCAACGCCATTTTCCTTGATCATTTCCACCGCTGACAGCGCATCAAGTACCGTTAAAACTTCATAATTGTCTTTTCGGAGCAGTTTTTTTACGCTGTCGAGAACGATCTGTTCATCGTCCACTACCAGGATATTTAAACGACGCTCCATTGGGAACTCCTTCTTTAATTGAAAACTATCCGATCATGACACCGGGAGAACGATTTTAAATATCGCCCCGCCGTTTTCAGCAGTATCAACTTCGATTGATCCTTTATGACGTTCAACTATACCCCAGCTGACGGCAAGTCCGAGACCATTTGTTCCCTTTGTTGAGAAAAACGGTTCAAAAATTTTATCTATCAGGTTTTCCGGGATTCCCGGCCCATCATCCTCTACCGAAATCACACACCTGTTTGTATTTTCATCAAGCTCAGTTCTGAGAATAATATTTCCCTTCCCGCCCATCGCGTCGCCGGCATTCATGAGAAAATTGAGGATAACCTGTTCGACCTGCTTTTGATCGCAGTTTATTGTAATGATCTTATCTGAGAACATCTTTTTAATTGAAACATCTTTAAAATCAGCCAGTCTTTCTACCAGTGTCAGGCAGCTAGAGATCAGGTCACGTAATGTGGATTTTTCGAATTTGGGTGTATCCAGCCGTGCGAAATCCAGCAAATTCCTGACAATATCCCGGCAGCGAATAGTTTCCCTGATAATTACCTGCATATCGTCATGAAGATCGCTGTTATCTTCTACTTCATCGAGAACGTCTTCAGCGTAAGCGAGGATTCCGGTCAATGGATTATTGATCTCATGTGCAACCCCGGCAGCGAGTTTCCCTACTGCAGCAAGTTTTGTGCTTTGAACCAGTTGATCCTGTAATTCCTTTTCGCTGGTAACGTCACGTGCTATTGTACAAGTCCCGATAATAGTACCCTTGTAGTCCGTCAGGGGGAACCGGACCGTATTAAAATACCTGTCATGACCATTAACCGGGATCACCTCTTCATAGTTCAGGTGACGTTTTTTCCGCATTACCTCCTGGTCATGCAGGGTAATGGTCTTAGCCAGTTTTTCCGGGAGTACTTCCTCGGCTGTTTTTCCAATAAAATCTTCTGGTTTAAGACCGAATGACTGTGCTGTGATTGGATTGACAATCAGGTATCTACCGTCCAGGCTTTTAATTGAAATCATATCCTGCGCTGAATATATCAGGCTTTTCAGCTGTTCATCGGCACTTCTGACTTTCCTGCGAAGAATCACCTCCTCGGTAATTCTATGCCATGTATATAACCTTGCGTCTACAGTTCCATCTCTCCTGAGGATAGGTGTCTGGGTGAATTCCCATTGTGTTTCGTTTGGAGGAGGTGTCTGACGTACCACCATGTGCGGTTCACCATCATCCGGCCAGGAGTCAAATTCGCATGCCCCGTTTTTACAATCACAACCGAGATCCATCCTGGTAAAAACTTCCTCGCACGATTTCCCGATAATATCGGAAGCGGGTAAGCCGAGAAACTGTTCGAACCGGGTGTTTACTTTAAAGATCCTTTTCCTGTTGTCAAGGACTGCAAGCATATCCGGTGTGCTGTCAAAAACACTTTGGAGAAATCTCCTTTCCTTGGCAATCCTTCGATCGAGTTCAGTAATCTCTCTTAATCTTTGTTTCTGTTCTGCTTGTGCATTAAGGAGATCCCAGAAGATGTGAGCAAATGTGTGGTCGATTACTTTTACACCATGAGGAAGTATTTGATACAACTTTTCGAGGACGTCATCACGTCCGGTAAGCTCCACCACCCCTTCAATTCCAGGAATGGACAGTACCTGCTGCATATCGGTTGTCGTGGGAATCCTCTTTTCACGAGCGAAGATCATCCCGGGGGCTTCGTCATTGACATCCATGACACACTTGATATCAAGTGAGAATTCTTTAAGGAAGGTGCCTGCGGCAAGCTGAATCAGTGCTTTACATCCTTTACCTCCACCGATTATAACAGCCTGCATAATTTATCCTCCATTAAAGTCCATTTACTGGATTTTGCGGATAATCATCCAGAGACTAAAACTCAGATTCCAGGAACTCATGATATTCATTCACAAACTGGGATATATCATTATAATAAAATCTTGGCTGGATTGTGAAATGAAGCAGTATCTCGTTAAGTTTATTTGATATGTACGGGAAAACTTTCCCCAGGTTCATAATACGGTACTCGTAAAAAGCCGAACCATCTTGCGGTAGAAGGTTTTTCTTAACCGAATCGGCAAATTCCCTGCTTTTCATGATCCTTTTGAAGGTTACAATCCCTTTTCCAACAACATAATTGAGAATATTGCCGATACTCCACATGTCAAAGTCATTCACATCCTGTTTCAAGTCAAAATCGATCCAGCGATATAGCCCGGTATCTGTATCAATAATAATATGATCGTTGCGAATATCCCCATGACAGAAGCCATTTTTATGCAGGTGTTCGATAGCCTGGATACTATCCGATAGATTCTTTAAAACTTGTGGCAGGCTTTCATGGTAATACTGTTCATGATTTTCCTCTATAGTAGGGATATGCTTAAATAGTGTATTCCCCTTAATAAAATCAATTATCCGCACATTATTGTTATTTTCATCAACAGTGCTGTACCCCTGCATGAACCTGTCATCACCCCTTGTCAATTCGAGAACACTGCTCTCTTTTTCCGGACTTCGGTAGCAGTGAATTCTTAGAATCCCGATCCTGACATAAAAATCCTCCTGGAAAATTGTTTTGATAATTTTATGTTCAGCAGTTTCCAGGTCAGTCGCGCTCATTACCCAGTACTTCGGCTGGTCATCTATTCCAAACCTTGGTTCGAACATGTTGCCACGTATAACAAAATACTTACCGGCCAGCCTGACGATGTCACCCCTGTTGATGCGCATGGGATCTGATGTATCCTTGTGCAGAACGAGACGAGGTATTCTCCAGCCGGTAATCTCGCGCACTTTTTGAACTAAAGCATCACTGTCCAATGATTCAGTCATATACCCGTAAACTATTAAATATTAAACTTGTTAGAACTGATCCACTGCTATCTTAGGGCAACCAGTCATGAGGAAGATTATTTGCTGAGTCGTATATAGGTAATTTACGAAATAGTTTTCTTCATTTCGATTATTACGACATTAATTCTCAGATTTTTGCCAAACACGAAAAAAGCCCTGAATACTAATCCAGGGCTTAAAAAATTCCAATTATGGACAGATTCATTCAAGATTTTCCAGTAGAGTGGGATCTATATCAAAATTCGAATAAACTTTCTGAACATCATCATGTTCATCAAAGAAATCCATCAATTTTACTAATCCCTTTACATTCTTTTCATCAACGGGTGTTGATGTTTTCGCAACCATCGTAACTTCAGCAGTAACAATATTTACGCCCAGATTATCAATCGAATCTTTTACAGTATCAAGGTCATTCGGTTCCGTTGTTACCGTAAATACACCCTCTTCGTCACCTTCAAGGTCTTCCGCACCGGCTTCGAGGGCCGCTTCCATGATATCATCTTCCGTTTTTTCACCAGCTTCCAGGATTATCTGTCCCTTTCTTTCGAAGAGGTATGCGACCGCGTTACTGTCGGCCAGGTTACCGCCAAATTTCGAAAAGGCGTGCCTTATTTCACCAAGAGTTCTGTTTTTGTTATCCGTCATCGTATCTACGAGAATGGCACAACCACCAGGGCCATATCCTTCATAAGTAATTTCTTCATATACAGTTCCGGGAAGTTCTCCAGTTCCTTTTTTAATCGCCCTGGTAATATTATCCTGCGGCATATTTGCGGCTTTTGCGGCGGTTACTGCTGTTCGAAGCCTGGGATTTCCTTCAATATCTCCACCTCCCAACCTTGCGGATACACTGATTTCTTTAATCAATCGTGTAAATATCCGTCCGCGCGCAGCATCCGTTTTTTCTTTTTTACGGCGAATAGTCGCCCATTTTGAGTGGCCGGACATACTGCCTCCTCCTCTATCTTAAAACCAACTATAATATGCTGTTGATGCCTTTTACAGGGTTACTACCTGTTTTCAGCAACCCATTTCCTGATGTAATCGATCGGTTCATTTGTTGGGGTTCCGGGACCAAACAACAGTCCAACACCCATATCCATCAGGCTCGAAATGTCTTCATCCGGAATAATTCCACCACCGGTCAATAGTACATCATCCATTTCATTTGCCCGCATTAATTCGAGAACACGCGGAAATTGGGTCATATGGGCACCGGAAAGTATTGAAAGAGCAATAACGTCGGCATCTTCCTGGAGAGCAGCCTGTACTATCATTTCCGGGGTTTGACGCAGCCCGGTATATATTACTTCAAAACCGGCATCCCTGAACGCGGCGGCAAGGACTTTCGCACCCCTGTCATGACCATCGAGACCTGGCTTAGCAAGTAAAATTCTGACCTTCTGCTCTCTCTCATTTCCCATCCCAAACTCCACAAAACTGTTTCAGGTTGCTGTAGACAATTTCGGTTCAAGCTTTTTTCAAACTTACGGCACTAATCGCCAGCTTGAAACGTCATAAACTCCTTGAACTTTTATCTATTTCTTCATAAACAATTAAGATAAGAATAAAGACCATTAGTAACAATCAGCTAATAAAACAGGAGAGATACAATATGTTAACTAAGGTAGCTGCAGGATAAAGGTCAGATAGATTATTGGAAAGAATTAAATATCGTGCTTTAATCCTATTCATTCATTATCTGTTGAAGTGTTTTATTTAATTCTTCCACCCGGTATGGTTTAGCCACTACACCTTTAAAGCCATATTTTTTGAAGTTTGCCATAACCGGATCGTTTGAATAACCGCTTGAAACAATTGCAGATACATCCGGATCTTTCTCCATGATCTTTTCCAGTGTTTCTTTGCCGCCCATACCACCTGGAACTGTCAAATCCATAATTAAAACATCAAATGGAGTTCCGTTTTCTTTTGCTTTGAAGTATTCCTTAATGGCGTCTTCGCCGTTTTGAACAGTTTTTACTTCGTATCCGATAAATGACAACATCTCATTAATAACTTCCAGGAGCGGTTCTTCATCGTCCATCACGAGGATACTTCCCTTCCCTGATATAGAATCTTCAACATCTTCGGTTTCGGGCGTGATTTCTGCCTCACTGGCAGGTAGGTAGATAGTGAAGTTAGTACCTTTGCCAACCTCAGAATCTACAGTGATGTATCCATCATGATTAGTTACAATGGAAAAACATGATGCCAGTCCCAGTCCTGAGCCGGCCTGCTTGGTAGTGAAATAAGGGTCAAATATCTTTTCTATAAACTCTTCAGGAATCCCCGTCCCATTATCAATGACCCGGATTTTCAGGTATTCACCTCGCTCAAGCGGAATCCCGGGATAATTGTTGATAGTCTCATTTTCAGCGATGATTTGTATTTCACCGCCTGTCGGCATCGCCTGCGATGCGTTGATAAGCAGGTTATGTAACACCTGGCTGATCTGTCCTTCATCAACCTCTGATGCTTTCAATTTTTCCGAGATTGAAATGTTGCACTGAATACTTGATCCATGAAGCGCGAATTCAGCGGTCTGTCTCAGGATATCTTCCATCGAGGCAACTTTTTTAATCGGTGCGCCACCCTTGGAGAACGTAAGTAGCTGCTGGGTAAGGTCCTTGGCTCGAAGCAGTGCTTTTTCTGCGTCGAGCAGCTTTTCAGTCACCTTTTCC
Organism: bacterium; assembly: GCA_028278125.1. The sequence continues at coordinate 92,565 of JANQEY010000320.1, forward strand.
CTGGATGTGGATGAAAGCCTCGCTAGTGAGATATTAGCAATAATCGCCGTCAGGATATTATTGAAGTCGTGTGCTATTCCTCCGGCAAGAATCCCCAGCGATTCAAGTTTCTGGGCCCGTAGAAGTTCCTGCTCCATTTTCTTTTGTTGGGAAACATCACGAAAAGCGATAACAACACCAACGATTTTGGATATACGATCCCTGATTGGAGCTGCGCTTTCAGCTACGACATAAGTGTTACCACGGCGATCAGATAATATTCCTTCATGAGTAAGCCCGGTTATACCGGAGGTTTCGAAAATCTCCCTGGCAGGATTTATACGTACAGGATTTTTTGTATCTGAAGCAAGATTAAATATATCCATCAGGGGTTTCCCGATAGCCTCTTCCTGCGACCATCCTGTTAACTGTTCAGCTTTTGAGTTTAATAGAATTACAGTCCCTTCTGTGTCAGTACTGATAACTGCGTCATGGATAGAACGCAGGGTAACCGCTAGTCGTTCTTTCTCGGCAGCGAGTTCCTCCTGCGCTATTCTCATCTCTGTGACGTCAAAAGTAATCCCATTAATATTGGTTACCTTACCATTCTCATCTTTGATAGGTGTGGCTACATCAATCAACCACCGAATACCCCCATTCTTATGGAAAATTCGATATTCGCAGCTGGCGCTGTTGCCAGAGAATAATTCATCATCCAACGGTTTGATTTTGTGGGCATCTTCAGGGTGAAATATTTCATTCCAAAAACTCTCTTTTCGTGATACAAATTCTTCTGCTTTATACCCTGAAATTTTTTCAATATTGCCCAGAATCAATGTATAGGAGTACTTCCTTGTTTCAGGATCAACATCCGCACTCCACAGAGCCGCATCCACGGAATCAATAACTGTTCGTAACTGTTCTTCACTTTCACGTAGAGCTTTTTCCGCTTGCTTCCTTTTTGTTATATCCCTGTAAATTCCATAGACGGCAATCTGGTTCTGGTCGAGCACCACCGGTTTGCCAAGAATTGAAACATGGATTCTTTTGCCATCCTTGGCCTGACGAACCGTCTCCATGTTGATCTGGTGACCCAGTGTCACACGCGTGGTAGCTTCTAACCCTTCATCGAATAAGTCTTCCGGAACGATCAACTCATTTATTGCTCTCCCGATTACTTCGTCACTTGTATATCCGAACATCCTTGTAAAATCACGGTTTACACGTAAACATTTGTCCTCATTATCAAGTATGGCAATCGCTTCAGGGGCGCCTTCAAATAATTCCTCGAGGTATGCTTTCTGTACCCTCAGGTTTTCTTCAGCTTTTGTTCTCTCAGAATCATCTATGTATGCCCAGTACGTACCCCTTCTCGTTCCATCGATTACCACCGGGGTACCAAGGATCGTAACATCAAACAGGTATCCTTCTTTTGTCTGCCTTTTAGTCGAATGCCTGATGGATTTCTCTTCCAAGGCACGGCGTCCAAGTTCACGACCTTCTTCTTTTAGGTACTCAGGTACAATCAGGTCGTTTGTTTTACCAATAACTTCGTCTGGAGTAAAACCAAAAACCCTGGTAAACTGACGGTTTACCCTTACAACTCTGTCTTCTTTGTCAACAATAACAATTACTTCAGGCGCAGCTTCTACAAGATGTTCAAAATAGGCTTTCTGTACACGTATCTCTTTTTCAGATTCGATTCTTTCCGTGATATCTTCAACGACTGCCATCGCACCGGTGATTTTTTTATCCATATCATAGAGTGGCGTTCCATAGAGGTTCACCCAGATTTCGGCTCCACTGAAAGTTTTATAGTATCCCTCGTAAGTTGATTTATTTCCATCGAGAGCTCTTTTTACAGCACTGATGATTTCATCATTTTTTATCAGGTTGAGATTCAGTCCAAGTAATTTATCCTTTGACGATCTGAATATCTTGGCAAACTGTTCATTGCACTGTGTGATAGCCATCTCATTGTTGCAGGCGACTACACCGATAGGGGACTCTTCAAATAAAAACCGGAAACTATATTCTGATTCTATTAGTGCATCATGGGCTCTTTTTCTTTCGATTGCAATGGCCGCATGTTCCGCTACAAATTCAAGCAGTTCAAGGTCTTGTCTGTTATATAAATCATCACGATCATAACTTTGGACTGCTACAACACCGATTACTCCCCTGGAAGTTCTCAATGGGGCACCAAGCCACATTTTTGAAGGTTCACCAACAAGTTTTACTTCACCACTATCCAGTAGACTGTTCCATACTTCATCATCAGCATAGATGGATTCTCCCTTCTTGCGAACATAATCGGTTAAGCTGAATTCCAGCCGGTGGTGAGCTTCAGGATCCCATTCCTCTTGTTCGTCTACTTCGTAAGGCAGGGTATAGGTTTCTGACTCAGGATGGTAAAGGGCTACATAAAAATTCCTGACATCAATTAATGTTCCAAGCTGTTGATGAATTTCCCTCAGGAGATCGGTAAGATTTTTTGTTCTACTGGTAGCTTCAGCAATTTGAAACTGTACTTGCTGAATATTCTCGTTTCGCTTCCTTTTGCTGATATCTCTAAGAATAGCCAGCATCAGGGAAGTTTTGCCATATTCAAGAAGACTTATACTCACTTCGGTAATAAGATCAGTTCCGTCTTTTCTAAGATGAGTCCATTCAACTAATTGAGGATTACCACTAAGGACACTTTTAATGATCCCTTCGAATACTTCTGCTGATATTCTACCATCCGGTTGATATTCCGGAGAAATATCCAATGGTGACATGCCGATAATTTCATCCTGCCGGTATCCAAGCATATCGGCGCCGGTACGGTTGCATTCAATTATCCGACCATGTTGGGCAAGAAAAATTCCTTCAGTAGAGTGGTCTATCAGATCTTTGTAAACTTCCAATCCAATATTTACGGATGGTTTTTGATCTATCTTTTCAGCATTTACTTCCGGCACCCATGACTCCACAATAGGAATAGAACGATTAACTACTTATTTATTTAGAAATATGCTGTTTCAACGTATGTTCCGTATACTTCCTCCATTAAGCCTACCATTTCACCGAGTGTGACATCTGCGTGAGCACACTCTATTAATTGTGACATTACATTTTCGTCATTCTCGCAAACCTGGCGCAGTTTATTAAGACACTCTTCAACTTTTGCATTATCCCTTCTTTCACGAAGATCTTTCAGTTTTTGAATTTGTCTATCCTGTACCTCAGCTCCGATCTGAAGGATTGGAATATCTACTTTTTCATCAGGATCAACGAATTTATTTACCCCAACGATAATTCTTTCGTTGTTATCCAACTCCTGCTGATGTTTATAGGCAGCTCTTGCTATCTCCTTCTGGAAGAATCCGTTTTTAATCCCTTCAACTACACCGCCCATGTCTTCGATACGCTGGAAATATTCCTCGGCTTCCTTTTCTAGTTTATCGGTCATCCATTCCACAAAATAACTCCCACCGAGAGGATCCATTACATTTGCGACTCCTGTTTCATAGGCAAGAACCTGTTGAGTCCTCAGTGCGATGGTTACAGCTTTTTCACTCGGTAAGGCCAGTGTTTCATCCATTGAATTTGTATGAAGGCTTTGTGTGCCACCGAGTACACCTGCCAGTGCCTCTATTGCCGTGCGGACAATATTGTTCTCCGGCTGCTGGGCTGTGAGGCTGCATCCTGCAGTCTGTGTATGGAAACGCAACAGCCACGAACGTTCATTTTTGGCGTTATACCTGTCACGCAGCCTGCGGGAATAGATTCTTTTGGCAGCGCGGAATTTTCCTATCTCTTCGAAGAAATCGACATGACTGTTAAAGAAATGTGAAAGACGCGGGGCAAAAGTATCAATATCGAGCCCGCGCTTGAGTGTTTCTTCGATGTAGGTAAAACCGTCCATCAATGTAAATGCCAGTTCCTGGGCAGCGGTTGATCCGGCTTCACGGATGTGGTATCCGCTGATGGAAACGCTGTTCCATTTTGGCATTTCTTTAGTAGCAAATTCAATCGTGTCTACAACAAGCTTGACGCTTGGTTCTGGTGGGAAAATAAACTCTTTCTGTGCGATGAACTCTTTGAGAATATCATTCTGTAGAGTACCGCCCAGTTTTGAGCGATCAATTCCTTTTCTCTCTGCGGTGGCGATAAAAAACGCCCAGATGATTGCCGCTGGTCCATTAATTGTCATTGAAGTTGTTACTTCATCCATGGGGATACCGTCAAAGAGCGTATCCATATCTTCACGTGACGATATTGCTACACCACATTTCCCCACTTCACCCAGGCTCAAATCATCATCTGCATCTCTCCCCATCAGGGTAGGTAAATCAAATGCGACACTTAATCCGGTCTGACCGTTTTCCAGGAGATATTTATACCGCTGGTTAGTCTCTTCAGGTGTCCCGAAACCGGCAAACTGGCGCATTGTCCAGAGTCGACCACGGTACATGGTCGGTTGGATTCCACGCACATAAGGATATTCACCGGGCCATCCCAGTTTGGATCCAGGATCCCAGCCGGCTTCTTCAAAATACTCAGGTCCAACAATATGAGGTACATCAGCAGACGAGACAGTCGTAAATGTTACGCCATCCTTCCTGAATTTTCCCTTTTTCTTATATGTTTCACCTTCCCACCTTGCGCGGTCGTCAGCATACTTCCCATTCGACTTAGGCGGATTTGTGTCATTTTTCATTATTTAACTCCTGGTAAAAATCCTTTATAAGTTCGTCCGCCAACTCGTATGGACTATTTGCACCATCCAGGCCGCGCCGGCGACGTTCTTCTCTATCACCTTTCCAGAATTTCCTGAAAAATCTGTCTTCAACCAGTCTTGCTGTTTTTGCGGCAACCCTTTCAGTTCGACGTTTTTCCAGGATTTTATTATTGACAATATGTTCTCTATGCTTTTGGATCATATTGATTACTTCATCAATCCCTTCCCCCTTTTCAGCAACTGTCTGTATTACCTGGGGGCTCCAGCCGCAGTCCGGCTCTTTCATACTCAGGATACTGACCAATTCTCTTTGTGCCCTGTCTGCGCCCTCTTCATCACATTTATTCAGAATAAATATATCTGCGATTTCCATTAAGCCTGCTTTCATCGCCTGGATCGCGTCACCCGACTGCGGGACCAACACTACAATCGTGGTATCAGCGGAATGGGCAACTTCAAGCTCGGACTGTCCGACACCGACTGTTTCAATCAGCACCCTGCTTTTTCCAAACGCGTCCATCAGATCGCAAGCTTCATCCACTCCGACAGCCAGTCCTCCCAGGTGTCCCCTTGTTGCCATACTCCGGATGAATACACCCGGATCAAGGCTGACTTTAGTCATTCTCACCCTGTCGCCCAGTAATGCTCCACCCGTAAAAGGGCTGGTGGGATCAAAAGCCACGATCCCTACCTCTTCCTCCAACTTCCTGTAGGCGAGTGTGATCTGGTTTACCAGGGTACTTTTACCAGCCCCGGGAGGGCCTGTAAAGCCGATCCGCCAGGCATTTCCCGTTAAAGGATACAATGAGTCCAGGATGGAAGGGATATCAGGATTTCTGTCTTCAACAAGAGTAAGCAAACGTGCCAATGAACGTTCATTACCCTTTTTAAAACCGTCAACTAACTTATTATGATTTTTCAAATTATTGCCTGTCATCAATCAAACTGCGGCTTTCAGGGAAATTTTCCAGGTTGTATTCTGTCGTTCATTGAGAACAATTGACAACAACTTAGAGAATTCCGTGGCACTTATATGATTAACTATAATCTTATAGTATAATCAAAATCTCTGGATTTTGAAAGATGGATAAATCAGGTAGGCATTGTGTTATGAGACACTTATTTAGTAATATACATTAGACGCTAACACTTGCTAACTGTCCTGTAGTTTTTCCAGGTATTCAAGCAGCTCTTGTTTAATAGTATCTCTTACTTCCCTGAATTTTGGTAATGCAATCGAATCGGGCTCATCCGTAAATGGTGCCGGATCTTCAAAACCAAGATGTACCTGGGTGACATTTCCGGTAAATACAGGACAGGTTTCCTTTGCGTGATCACAAACAGTTACCACCAGGTCCAGGTCATCTCTATCGAGGAACAGCTCCACAGATTTTGATTCCAATTTTGAGATATCTATACCGGCCTCACCCATAACTTCTATAGCCCTGGGGTTAACCTTAGAGGGCTCAACACCTGCTGAATATGCCTGCCATTTCTCACCCAGAAAATGATTTATAAATGCTTCGGCCATAATACTTCTGCAGGAGTTTCCTGTGCAGAGAACAAGAACATTTTTCTTCATGACTATCCTTAGTATTATTCGGAGTGAATTTCGATTCTGAATATTAGTTATTGATGAGGATTATTAGTAATCCCGCCAAATAATCAAACAACAGGTCTATTTTCGGAAAATCAACTGGGTGCCATCCGGTATAATTGCTTTCTTTTCCACAACAAGGACACCATCTCTCAGCATCCAGCCATCACCTTCTTCATCCGGGACATCACCAGCGACTATCCGGACACCATGTCCGATCCTTGCATCTTTATCGATTATGGCACCTTCTATATGACAGTCATGGCCTATCCCGAGGTTGGGGATTTTTCTCTTCTTGTTCTCTTCGATCTGTTCAGGTGTTTCATAGTAATCCGATCCCATCATGATAGTATCAATGATTGTTGAGCCCTGGCCAACAAGACTCCTGACACCGATGATACTGAACCTTACATAAGCTTCATCAACGATACACCCTTCGCTAAGGATCGCATGGTCGGTAGTAGCCCTCGTTATTTTGCTTGGAGGCAGGAAGCGGGCGTGTGTATAAACCGGGGCTGATCTATCATAAAAATTAAAACTGGGCACAGATTTTACGAATCCAAGATTTGCCTCATAGAAGGCTCTTATTGTTCCAATATCCTCCCAGTATCCCTCAAACGGGTAACTGAAGACCTTTTTCTTTTCTGCCACTGAACGCGGGAAAATCTCCTTGCCGAAATCCAGCTCTTCACCATCGAGGAGGATACTTTCCAGCACTTTTCGTTTAAAGACATATACGCCCATATTCGCCAGGTATTCACCTGACTGCTTATCTTTTCCAAATTTGTTCCAGTATTTCGGATCTACCTTCAGATCTTTCAGTAACTTTGGATCATCCGGTTTTTCAACAAACTTGGTAATTCTTCCGTCGGCATCTGCAGCCAGGATACCCAGCTCCTTCACTTTTTCCTTTTTAACCGGCAAGGCAGCGACTGTAACATCAGCATGAGTACGGCGATGAATTCTCAACATCTGCCTGTAGTCCATTCGATAGATATGATCCCCGGAAAGAATGAGATAATGATCAAACATAAAACGATCATAATGCCGCAAGGTTTTTCTTACAGCATCTGCTGTCCCCTCGAACCATGCACTTGACTGGCTGGTCTGTTCCGCCGCCAGGATGTTGACAAATCCCTCACGGAAGGAATCGAAACGGTATGTAAGGTCAATATGACGGTTCAGGCTGGCACTGTTAAACTGGGTAAGGACAAATATCCTTGACAGGTCAGAATTGATGCAATTGGAAATTGGAATATCTATAAGGCGATATTTACCGGCCAGAGGAACAGCGGGCTTTGACCTCAACCTTGTCAGGGGGTGAAGCCTGGTCCCTCTTCCGCCACCAAGAATTACTGCTAATACATCCTGCATTATACCCCCCGGTATTATATCAGAACTTGATATCTAGTTAAATGAAAGAGCTTAATTTATAACTGCAAATTTTCACCATTTTTAATTCTTCGTTCGGCTTCCACAAGTATAGCATTTGATGAAGAAGTTCCTATCCTGGTTGCACCGTTTTTTATCATTTCAAGCGTATCATCAAGCGACCTTATTCCGCCTGCTGCTTTAACACCGATCGATTTTCCGAGGGAAGAGCCCTCTCTTAAGGCAACCTCAGACATTAATTTAACTGCACTGATTGTAGCACCATGTCGCCCGAACCCGGTAGATGTTTTGATGTAATCTGCACCACCGTGGATAGCGGCATTTGATGCATCAACAATCTGTGTGTCATCCAGTTCGCAGATCTCAAGAATTACCTTGAGTGTTTTTTCGCCAAGAGCCGTTTTTACAGTTTCAACAGAATTTCGTAACTCTTTCCACTTCTTGTCGCAGGCAAGCCCGAGGTTGATGACCATATCAATTTCATCAGCACCGTCATCTATCGCCTGCCTGGCCTCATTAGCGATTACCGCCGGTTTGGATATTCCCAGGGGAAATCCTGCCACGGCGCAGCATTCCACCGATGAACCTGCAAGAATATTTTTTACAGCACTAACCCAATACGGATTTATACATACGGCAGCTACATCAAACCTTTTTCCCTCTTCAGTGATATTCAGAATATCACTTTCAACCGCCGATGGTTTGAGCAGGGTATGGTCGATATATTTCGCTAATTCAACTTTTCCTATTGTCGCCAAGATAAACCTGAAAGTTTAGTTACAGTCTTACTGCTGTACCTGATGATGTCACCATCAGCATACCTTCACGGACCACTTCATAATCGATATCCACACCGATTACGGCGTTTGCACCCATATTAGCGGCCTCATCCTGCATTTCCTGCAGGCTTACTTTTCTTGCCTGTTGCAGCTTTGCTTCATATGCGCCACTTCTTCCACCGATAATATCAGTGATTGATGCGAGCATATCCCTGACGACATTTGCTCCCATGATCGCTTCGCCACTGACGATTCCCAGGTAATCCCGAACAGGTTTTCCCTCGACTGTATTGGTAGTAGTAACTATCACAACAATCCTCCTTCAAGCGCTTCAACAGCACGGTTGGCAAGATGAGCTGCATCATTCTTTGTTTTTGCCTCGGCAAACAGACGTACAATCGGCTCAGTATTGGAAAGCCTCACGTGCACCCATCCTTCTTCCATGTCCACACGGACACCATCACGCGTGTCATACTTAGCATCGTCACTGAACTGTTTTCTTAATAACGGTTCAATCATGGCAGGTTCAACACCTTCAGCAGGCGCACGTCTTTTAACAACAGAGTATTCGGGCAGACGGCTCAAAACAACCGACAGTGGAACACCTTCCCTGGCGAGCATTGCCAGGGCCAGGGCGGCACCTACCATCGCATCCCTCCCGGTGTGGATACTTGGAAACATAACTCCACCATTACCTTCGCCACCTATTACAGCCTCAAATTCATCCATCGCTGCAGCGACATGAGCTTCACCCACCGGGGTTCGGACACATTGAACATTGGCTGATTTCGCGATATCCTCAGCTGCCCTGCTTGTTGACAGGTTTATCACCACCGGGCCCGGGTTGTCTTCAAGGACATATTTAGTTGCCAGGGCAACTGTATATTCTTCACCAATCGGAATTCCCTGTTCGTTGACAATCGCCAGGCGGTCACCGTCCGGGTCAAGGGCAAAACCAATATCCGCCCCTTCGTCGAGAACAAGATTACAAAGGTCTGTCAGGTTTTCCGGCAGGGGTTCAGCTTCTCTTCCAAACTCCCCCGACAGGTCGGAATTTATCTTAATTACATCACAACCGAGTTCCTGGAGCAGGTTGGGCATAATCAGGTTGCCAACTGAATTGATGGCATCAATCGCTACCCTGTACTGGCACCTCCTGATTAAAGGAACATCAATCAGGGGATGCTCGAGAACTTTCCTGATATGTTCGTCCGCTCCTCCACCATCGAAAGGCTGCACTCTCCCGAGCCTGGTTGTACCAACGTATTTAAACTCTGATTCATTAAAAATCCTGTTTACTTCTCCACCGGCATCCGGTCCCAGGAAACGACCGCGTTTATCGAGAAATTTGAGGGCATTCCAACCGATTGGGTTATGGCTTGCAGTTATACAGACTCCACCTTTGGCTTCAAGCTTTTCCACCATTATCTCAACTGTCGGTGTAGTCGCAAGGTCAAGGTCGATGATATCACATCCGGTTGAAGTCAATCCGGCAAAAAGCGCAGACCTTACCATGTGACGTGAAGGACGAGTATCTCCTCCCACTACAACCTTTCCGCCGTTCAGGTATGTCCCAAATGCTGCGCCGTACCGGGCTACTACATCCGGATACAATCCATCACCGATAATCCCTCGAATACCGGCAACACCTGTCATTAATTTCGACATATTCAACTTTCGTTTAGAAACCCGTGTTGAGGCAAAATATACGTATTGTCACACAGTTAATACAGTGAAATAATCAATGCTCTAAATCAACCACTAAAACTGATTCGCGTGAAACGCGTCTTCATAATGAATAATTTCCGGCTTTTTACCCTTGCCCGGTTGTAGCACCACGATACAGACATCAATCCTGACCGGTGGCAGGGGATCCGGCAACTCTGATACTAGCGTCTTCGCAAGTCGAACCAGTTGTTTCCTTTTACCATAAGGAACTTTCTCCTCGAGGTCATATTCACCTTTATGGCTTATAGCTCTAACCTCAACAATTACCAGGTCATCTCCATCCTGCATCAGGAGATCTATCTCACCCATTTTCCCACGGAGGTTTCGTTCCACGAGCCTGAAACCTTTACGCTTGAGGAATTTCTCCGCCAGTTTTTCACCTTTTTTCCATACTTCAAGGCGGGGATCACCGGGATTTTTATCTTCAGAACGTTTGATTAACCGCTACTCTCCTGTTCGTTACTATGACGCTTCGTGTACTATTTAGTTTCACCTGTATCAAGGGCTCTCAGGTGAAAACTTCTTCTATGAATCGGGCAATACCCTAGTTTTTTAATCGCATCAATATGCTGCGCTGTCCCATAACCTTTATTTTTCGCGAAACTATACCCGGGATATTCATTTTCCATTAAAATCATCAGGTTGTCCCTGTAAACTTTAGCGATAATCGAAGCTGCACCGATTGAAAAACTCTTATCATCACCTTTGACAATATTTACCTGTCTGCCAATTCCAATAGGTGGAATTCGTCCGTCAACGAATAATCCGACAGGATTTTCATTCTTTCCGTTCCGATCTTTCCTCATTTTTAATGCCGAATTTGCAGCTTTTTCCATCGCCAGCCTGGTAGCCTGTAGAATATTTATCCTGTCAATAGTCTCAACGTCAACTTCACCAATACCATATGCGGTTGCCCTCTCCCTGATCTCTCGATCAAGTTCAGCCCTTCGATTCGGACTAAGTTTTTTCGAGTCAGCGATTCCATCAATCCTGATTTCCGGACCGAAAATAACTGCTCCGGCAACAACAGGTCCTGCCAGGGGGCCACGTCCGGCTTCGTCAATGCCGATAACCATCCAGCCGTCATTCCACCAATCAATATCAGGTCCAAACGGACGCCCGTCCGTTGGTTTTTTTAAGGGCTTTTGCGTAAAATCTACCAACATATCATTGTTATTAATGATATTATCCATGTGTCAACTTCTCTGTTTTCAGGTTCTCTTAGATTCTCAAAGCTACTATAAGCGGTTGTGTAAAAAAATACCCCGATCAAAATATTACATGATTATATTAATAAAAAGATAGCTATATTCCAGTTGAACAGATACGAACAACGGAGTAAAAATGCGCGACACGAATGATCCTGAAATATTGACTGCGGCAAGGTATGTCGCTGACCAGATAAAAATTGATCCGACAATAGCCTTTGTCCTCGGTAGCGGCCTGGGCTCTTTTGCGGATGAAGTAGAAAATCCGGTTATAATACCCACAGAACAAATACAGGATTATCCCATCAGCACAGTTCCCGGTCATGCGGGAAGGTTAGTTGCCGGAAAGATAGATAACGTTAATGTGATTATTGTCCAGGGACGTGTTCACTATTACGAAGGTTATCCCATATCCAAGGTTGTCTTCCCTGTGCGGCTTCTTGCGGCTCTCGGGATAAAAACGCTGGTGGTAACCAACGCATCAGGCGGAATTGGTGATCATCTCGAGCCTGGCGACCTGATGTTAATCACCGACCATATCAACCTGATGGGAGTAAATCCCCTAGTGGGGCAAATATTCGGCTTTGACCGTTTCCCCGATATGAGCGATGCTTATAACAAGAATCTTGGTTCTGTCATGCACCAGGTAGCGAAAAATAACGGTATCGTGCTAAAGGAAGGAATACTGGGTGGCTGGTCTGGTCCCAGTTATGAAACCGCTGCTGAAGTCAGGATGCTTAAGAGTCTTGGTGTATCAGCAGCCTGTATGTCAACCATCCCGGAAGTGATTGCGGCATCGAGGTTAAAACTACCTGCTGTTGGAGTATCCTGTATAACTAACAAGGGTACCGGTTTAAGTGATCAACCGTTAACCCATGACGAGGTGACAGAAGTTGCAGGACAGGTGGAGCAGAAATTCAGGGGGCTTTTACGCGCTGCAGTACCGGCGCTAGCCGAGGCTGTTGTATAAAAGCACGTTTATTCAATATTAACAATCATAACCTGTTCGCGAGAGGACACCATCATTGAAATAGTGCTTTATTTCTCTCATCTCGGTCACAAGATTTGCACGCTCGATCCATTCTTTCGGGCAATAACGGCCTGTGAGCACCATCTCCACGTCTTCCGGTTTTTCATCCAGGAGTGGGAATATATCATCGGTTTTGATCAAGCCGAAATAGGGTGTAATACAGATTTCATCGAGGATAATAAGGTCGAAATACCTGTTTTTTACAGCTTCCTTCGCCAGTTCCAGACCTTCTAAAATTTCAGCTTTCTCGGCATCATTCGGTTTTCTTTTTTCAAGAACAAAAGTGTCATTCCCGAATCGACCAACGGTAATTTTCGATTCCAGAAGTTTCAAACTTTCATATTCACTATAAGGGTAGGTGGATTTCATAAACTGCAATATCAAAATACTTAATCCCGCTCCTGCCGCTCTCAATGCCAGTCCAAGGGCGGCAGTCGTTTTTCCTTTCCCATCACCTGTATAAATCTGGATAAATCCCTGATCTTTCTGTTCCATAATCAACTCGTAATCTAAAACACAGTTGTTATTACTAATATTCGAAAGAAAAACCCGGACGATGTAAAATCAGCTGCCCGGGAATAGATATCTGAAAATTCTTTCACTTTAAATATCATACAAGTGTCACGTCCGTGAACTTCACTGCCTTTTTGATCAATTTTTCATAGCGTTCCCTTAATTCAGCCATTCCTATCTCAGTTTCAAGTGAACTCACCTCGAGAGGAACATACGGACTGATCGCATCCATTTTCGGATCAAAAGGAACTTCATAAGGTGTCAGGTCGCTTGCCAGTTGCAGCAGGCATGCATGGGAAGCAAGTCCTTCCGCACCTTCAGGATTATGGTGCCATCGTGTCAGGGTAACCAATTCTTCGGCAATATTCCATCTGCGCAAAACAATCGCCCCTACTTCAGCGTGGCTAACTCCAAGAATCTCGTGTTCCCTCTCATATGACCAGGACTCATCATCCTGCATGGCTTTAATTATCTCGCCCACAGCCTCCGGGTATAGATGGTCAACTATCATCCAGCCAATGTCATGGAGCAGACCGGCGAGGAAAAAGTTGATCGCACCGTAAATATCTTCAAACTCAACTACACTTTTAGCTATCATCGCAGTGCTGATCGCGTGTTTCCAGAGCGTACGGTGATCAATATTCTCCTGCTCCCAGTGTGAAAAACTCTGGATAACTCCCACAGATGAGCAGATGGAGGAAATATCATTCAACCCGATGGTAAAAATAGCGTCCTGTAATGTCTTTGCCGGATCCAACCGTCCGTAATAAACGGAGTTGGCGGTTTTCATTACTTTCGCTGCCAGGGGAGGATCTGATTGAATCAGTTCTCCAAATCTTTTAAAATTCGCGTTCGGATCGGATGTAAGTGCAATGACTTGTTGCGCAACAGCAGGCAGGGTGGGAAGATCTTCCAGTTGTTCAATTCTCTGAATAAATTCATTCCTGTCTATTGTATTAACGCTCATACCGTTCTCCTGTTATTGATCCGCATAATTATAAATATTCCCGGAGCCGAATCAAAGTAGATTTTAAATAAAGATAACTAAAATCACATGGAGTCTAATAATCAAAATTGCGCAGTTTGAGTTAGAAAATTCATAAATACCAGTTATTGAAAACTCTATAAGGTATCTAAATGATCCAAGTTAGAAATTTTCATCAACGTATTATCACAAATTTCCCGACATCGATATGGCCATTACCACCGGGCGTTTTATCTTCAACGCTGAACAGGTAGAGACCTGAAACCACCTGCTGCTGGTTCCTGCTGTTCAGGTCCCATGCTTCCGCATGGTTACTCTTCCATGACGCAATACGATTCCCGGCAACATTGTGATCAATAATCTGAATTAAATCACCTGAAACGGTAAAGATCCGGATAAGGCATTGTTCCGGCAGGTTATAGAAGTATATCCGTCGGTCAGTCTGCGGAAAAAAGTCCGTTGTCCCGTCATCACGATTTTCCCAGGAAACATAGGAGGTGTCTATATCAAAAACCACCTGCATATGCCTTGCGGTATAGTCGGCATCAGCACGGTATGGATTGGGGACTACACCCGGTTTTTTACGGGGTGTCCCGGAAGGAGCCAGGTAAACAGCATTGGCTGTTTTAGCCGTTTCCAGCGGTTCAACACCTGTTAAAGGATCGCCATAATCAAACGCTGTAATGCAATAATAGCGGGGCATCAGCGGACTGACATTCGACAACACAAACTCGTACGAAGAATCATCAACAGCAATAGAACCTAACCCGGTATTGGGACCAACAGCTTTCAAGTACCCGATCTCGTCAAATTCCTGGTTCTCGTCAGGAGTAATTGCCACAGCCAGTGTTTCGGGATTTGTTGTTTCGATCGGGATACTCATCAACGAATCATCGCTGCTGTAATACGCGAAGTCTATCCGGTCAAATTCAGCAAGGAAACTGAACTCATTTTCCATACCGGTATTTGAAACGTAAATCCTGTAGCCTTCAAAATCCTGCTGGCGGTTAAACGGGTCGTAATATAGCGGATTTTCCGACGGGTATTTATTCCACTTAAGGATTACATCATTAACCGTTGTTTCATATTCGAGAACCGGAACAGGTGGCGGTGGTGGTCCCTGGAAATCCGGAACACCATCACCCGGATCGAACAACTGGTTGTACCCTGTATAATCGTACAATACGGGTCGATGAGCCTCATCTTCCTCCTGCTGAAGTTCACCATCCCTTTCTCCCTCGTCAGGACCCGCATATATTTCATAAACCAGATGCCCATCCCAGCTCTCGTAGGAAACAGTATCGCCGATATTTTCCGAATAGATACCGTCCAATCCAACATCTTCTCCGTACCAGGTATCGCCATTGGTATCAATCATCGGGTTGTCGTAGACCTTCGCTGCCCAATCGGCATTGTACTGAAGGTCACGGAAGTTGAACAGGGTATGGTCTATATTCAGGTCGGACGGTTGAGGGTAATTCCTGTCATGAAAATTTTCACCCGCTACAAATGCAACAGTCATGGAGAATTTTTCACCGGGATTCAGGCGGTAAACTCTTTCGCCTGATTCATCAACATAGTCAAAAATGCCCAATGGTCCCCATGACAGCATGTACCTTGTATCAGCCTGTGACGCGGTTACCTCCAGGTTCGGAACGTCCGGAACAGACCAGTCATACGAATCTGTAACTTCACCTGTAAAACGGTCGTGGAACTCCTGCGGATTTGCAGCAATCCAGGCTGGATCGTCAACGTGGTACTGGTCAAAATCAAATTCACGATTGGAAAGGATAAAATACTTCTGTGAATCATCCCTCGGTGTTCCGAAGTTTTTTGTCCAGTTGCCCGGAGCGTCATCAAATTCCCATGACGGGCCGAAATCATCAGCCTGCCCGTACGGGTAAACCCACCAGTTGAATGAAGTATGCAGCCTGGGATTTGGTGCCCTTACTACCCGGGTGCCTGTTACGCCGGGGCTTGCATACACATTTCCGCTGGAAACACCAACCGGGCGACCGTCGTTATCAGCAATCCAGGCAGTATTAATCGTTAAAGTGACAGAATCCTGCCTTGAGGGCGGAAGGTATGTGAAAGTCTTTTGAAATCCACAGATATCATCTTCATACCTGTCCTGTTCACTGAGATGCCCGACATCGCCATCGACATATAATCCGATATAAAGGTTCTTGAGATATTTATCAGCGATATTCTCGAGTTCATAATCGACGATAATAAAATCACGTGCATAATTATATGACCAGGAATGGGATTTCTGGGTAATTTTTAAACCAAGTGGGATATGCGGTCCGTCAAGATCGTGGTTAATTCTCCTGCCAAGTGGATCATACCTGCCGGTATCGGTATAGGTGGCGATAAAATCCTGCTCCGAGATGGCTTCCGGATCGGAAACAAAATCACCAAGGCAATTGACGCTGTTAGACCGTGTACTTCTTTCAATGATTCCATTTCCGGGAACAAAACCGGGGTACATTTCTTCTACATCGTACTCTGTCGATATCCCTACAGACACCCTGGGGTATTCATACCCTTCGGCTTTAATTAAAGCACCAATCCATAATCCTGCCTGGAACATGTACTGGGTTCCACTACCACCCGGAAATTCCAGCTGAGGAGCCCAGTCGTTGGTACAGGGATCAATCAGGATGTCTTCCATGTGAGCCAGTTTGTTACCGAGATAGCCCCAGTTTGTTATACTCATCCAGATACTACCCACATCATGAGTACGGTTTTCAGCCTGGATTTCATCGATGAAGATATTACGATCAGCTGAATGGGGTTGCACAACCGGACCGGGACGGTTGTCCTTATAGGTTTGTGACTGGATTTGGTTCGGCAATAATAAAAGCAGGCTGAAAAGAAATATCCACGAGACGGTCAAAAAGTTCGATACCTTTTTCATATTCTTCTTTCCGTTCCCCAATTTTGACCGGCTCACATTCCCAATTCAGAAACTTACAAAAATTATAGCACCCTTTACCCGATCTTAATGATCGCGCACTATATTAAAATGATAATTAATACCGGGGAGGTCAAGATGATAAAGTTTTCCAGGCGTAACTTTCTTCGAATCGCAGGATGTGGAGCCGCTGCATCGTTATTACCCGTGACTGGATTTGGTTCAAGCAGCAAGGTAAAACCCGATTTCAGGGTTGCTTTTTTAACCGACACCCATGTCGATCATCGTCATAATTCAGCCGAAGGTTTTTTAAAATGCCTGAATCATGCCATAAATCCTCAATCACCCGCTGATTTTATCATCACGGGTGGGGACCTGGTCTATGATGTTCTTGAGAAAGGAATAGAGGATGCCGATTCCCAACATAAAATCTTTTTCGATGTTTTGAACGAAATAAAAATACCGGTTTGTCATACGTTGGGAAATCATGAATGTTTCGGTGTTTACGAAGATAGCGGTGTAAAGGTAGATCATCCGTTATATGGGAAAAAGTATTACCTCGACAAGTTCGGACTGGAAAAAACATATTATTCATTCGATTATCAGAACTGGCATTTTGTCATCCTCGACAGTATCGGGATTGATGGCAGGAACTATAAAGGCTGGATTGACAAGGAACAGCTCGAGTGGCTTGATGTTGACCTCGCGACTGCCAATAAGCCAACTGTAATCTCGATGCACATTCCCCTTTTCACAAATTTCAATGAATGGCGTAGCGGGATCGAAAAGGCTGATCATCCGAAGGCGGTAGTTGGGAACTGTCATGAAGTTGTAAAAGTGCTGGAAAAATACCCGGTCAAACTAGTCCTCGGCGGACATCTTCATATTAATGAAACGTACTCGTTCCGTGGTATTGAATTCGCTAACATCGGCGCGGTTTCAGGCGCCTGGTGGAAAGGCCCCCGTGCCGGTTTCGAGGAAGGTTACGCCATGCTCGAATTCAAGGACAATAGGGTTTCCTGGAAATATGTGGATTATGGGTGGGAAGTTCCGGAGGAGGTAAAGATAGAGGATGGTTGAAAAATTATTAAAAGTTATAATAAAAAGACACCCGTGAATATTCACGGGTGTCTTAGTTTTATATCTAAATGAAATAGATTACAGGTTCAAGAGTCCGTTGAGAGTCAGCAATGGTGCAATTACCAGTGAAACAACAGACATAAGCTTGATAAGGATGTTCAGTGACGGACCGGCTGTATCCTTGAAAGGATCGCCTACTGTGTCACCAACAACAGCTGCCTTGTGGGCATCAGAACCCTTACCACCATGAGCTCCGCCTTCGATGTGCTTCTTGGCGTTGTCCCATGAACCACCGGCGTTTGCCATAAAGATAGCCATCAGTACACCGGCAACTGTTACACCGGCCAGAAGACCACCAAGCATCTTGGCGCCAAAGAGGATACCGATTACCGGGGGCGCGAGAACTGCAAGAAGTCCCGGGGCAATCATCTGCTTAATAGCTGCGGCTGTGGAAATATCTACACACTTCGCGTACTGTGCTTTACCACGGCTAGCGTCGATGACTTTCTTGTCTTCGTCTGTCCAGTCGTCTTTTCCACGGATTTTCATAATTTCCAGGGCTGCCTTCAGTTCAGGAATTGTTGAGAACTGACGGCGGACTTCCTCGATCATGTCCTTCGCGGCCTGTCCAACTGCTTTCATTGCGAAAGAGCTGAAGAGGAACGGAAGCATACCACCGATAAACATGCCAGCCATAACGTTCGGATCGAGAATATCGATCGAGAACACTTCGTCCGGGTATTTTGCCCTGACTACGGTTGTGAAGGCGCTGAAGAGTGCCAGTGCTGTAAGTGCGGCGGAACCGATAGCGAAACCTTTACCGATTGCGGCAGTTGTGTTACCAACAGCGTCGAGCTTGTCTGTACGTTCACGAACTTCGCTAGGTAATTCTGCCATTTCGGCAATACCACCGGCGTTGTCAGCAACAGGACCGTAAGCGTCAACAGCTAACTGGATACCTGTAGTTGAAAGCATTCCCAATGCCGCGATAGCAATACCATAGAGACCTGCGAACATGTAAGCGAGGACAATAGCAACTGCCAGTGTGATCAGTGGGAAAGCAGTTGAGAACATACCGTTTGCAAGACCGGAGATGATGTTGGTAGCTGATCCGGTCAGGGACTGTTCAGCAATATTATGAACAGGATTGCGGTTTTCAGCGGTGTAATACTCGGTAAGCATACCGATTGCAACACCTGCTGCCAGACCAACGATTGTGGCAATAAAAATACCTGTAGCTGTAATCAGTGTTCCGGCATTATCAACTGCAACAGCTTCAGGTACAAACATCTTGATGATGAAGTAACTGATAACGGTCATGATAATCGCTGCACCGAAAGTACCGGTGTTCAATGCGGCCTGTGGATTACCACCTTCCTTGGTTTTAACAAAGAATGTACCGAGTGCGCTGATGATGATTCCTACACCGGCAATAATCAACGGCAGGAAGACCAGGCCAAGAACCGCGTCTTTGCCCGCATACAGCCAGTAGGAAGCACCGATAACCATCGCACCGATAATTGATCCGACAAAACTTTCGAAGAGGTCAGCACCCATACCGGCAACGTCACCAACGTTGTCACCAACGTTATCGGCGATTGTCGCGGGGTTACGGGGATCGTCTTCAGGAATTCCGGCTTCAACTTTGCCAACCAGGTCAGCACCAACGTCTGCGGCTTTGGTATAAATACCACCACCTACACGTGCGAAGAGTGCGATAGAGGAAGCACCAAGTGAGAATCCGGAAAGGATCTGGAGGGTTCTTTGAAGTGCAAGACCTTTATCCTGCACATCCCACAATCCACCAATTCCGGTCTTTGCATAGATGAGGAAAAGAACTCCAAGCCCCAGTATAGCAAGTCCGACAACGTTCATACCCATAACCGCACCGCCGGAGAACGCCACGTTCAGTGCGGGGTTAAGTCCCTTCTGCGCTGCGTTGGCTGTCCGGATATTTGCCATTGTGGCTACTCGCATTCCGAAATAGCCCGCCAAGCCGGAGCAAACAGCACCAACGACAAATGACAATGCGATCCAAGGCGATGAACTTGGGTCTATTGCGTTTGAGACACCTAGTAAAATAGCCACAATGACTACAAAGAGTGCCAGGACTTTGTATTCCCTGCCCAGGAATGCCATAGCGCCTTCCCGGATGTGGCCACCGATTTCAACCATGTACTCGTTACCCGGATCCTGCTTTTTAACCCATCCCGTTTTCCACATGGCGAACAGGATACCAAGCAACCCGAAAACAGGTACAATCACCAATAGTTGTGAATGATCCATTCTAACTACCCTTAGGTTTATCCCATCAAAGTGGGCAATTCTTTTTCGCAGGCGTTTCTCCTCCCTGCCTGCTCACTTCGTTTCTGTTTCAAATCTATTGTTGAGGGCCTTCCGGCCCGTCCTTGACGATATTGTTCTTGCCTGTATCAGGATCTTCCGGCGGTAGAACACGCATATTATTATAACGGTTCATCGCTGTAATTATCCCGTTTCTCAACCATTCCAGAACAGCTTTTGACGCTGCTTCCGTGATCTTCTCCATGTGCATTTCTTCACGAGGAGAAAGTTTATCAAGCACCTTGCCGGCAAGATTATCGTACCCCCCGGCTTCGGTGTCAACTGTTTCGTCCCTGATACCAACCCTGAGCCTGGCAACATGGTCTGTACCCAATTCATCGAGTATCGAACGTAAACCACGATGACCACCATCTCCACCAGATTCTCTCATCCGTAATTGTCCAGCGGGAAGATCATGGTCATCAAGAACTACTAATATATTTTCATCATGAATATTAAGCGACTTAGCTATTCTGGACGTAGCTTTGCCACTTAAATTCATGAACTCCTGCGGGAGAACCAGGGTTATGTCATGCCCTGCATAACGTCCCTTACCCACAAGAGAATCAGTCTGATTTTTTAAAGAAGTCTTAATAATCCCGGCCAGTTTTCTTACAGTCCTGAAGCCGAGATTATGCCAGGTATGGTCGTATTCGGGACCGGGATTTCCAAGCCCGACAACAAGCCGTACCTGCTTCGCCACCAATTACTCCTGGCTTTCCTCTTCTGCCGCTTCGCCTTCGGCTCCCTCTTCGGCACCTTCGACTCCCTCTTCGCCTTCCTCGCCTTCGAGCTCTTCATCCAGCTCAACGGTTTCCTTGACAAGTTTCGGCGCGATCACTGAAGCAACCGTACGTTGGGCTGCGGTAACCCATTCCAGTCCTTCGAACGATAAATCTTCGAGATGGATCGAATCACCAATTTCCAGCTCGGAAACATCTACTTCGATGTTATCCGGGATATCTTTGGGTAGACAGCGAACATCGACATCCATCATCTGCTGCTGTAAAATTCCACCATCCACGGTGACCCCAACAGGATTACCCAAGAGTTCAATAGAAACATTTGCTTCCAGTTTTACACCACGTGTAATTCCCATCAAGTCTGCATGAATCGGAATTCGTTTGATCGGATCGAACTGGATATCACGGAACATACATTCTTTTGTTTTCTCTTCGCCCTTACCCCATGAAACCTTGAATAATGGTGGTTTTTTAGAAATAATCGCATCCAGGTCTTTCTTTGCAAACTGGAGTGAAACAGGTTCTTCACCACTTTTATAAAAAACCCCGGGAATAAGCCCTTCAATCCGCAACCTTTTTACGTCCGCTTTACCTTTTGCATCACGAATGGTTGCGTTTAATGTCATCATCTCAGCCACGATACTGCCTTTCTTAATCTCAAAACTGCAAAAGTACAAATCGACTGTACTTTACTTCCTGGTATCTATATGAATAAACTACTTATTGATTCTTCACGATATATCCTGAGTATAGCTTCAGCAAAAACATCGGTAATGCTCAACCTCATCAGCCAGTCAGGATCCTTCTTTCCTTCTCTTCCGGGAATAGTATCCGCCACAAACAGCTTTTCAATCGGGCTTGATCCTATCAGGTCATATGCCGGACCGCTCAGCATCGGGTGAACAGCACATGCATATATCGCTTTTGCACCTTGATCTTCAAGTGTCCTTGATGCTTCACAAAGTGTGCCGGCTGTATCTACCATGTCGTCAACCAGCAGGACGTTTTTGCCTTCGACACTTCCGAGGACGTTCATTGCTTCCGCCACATTCGCCCTGACACGTCTTTTATCTACGATCGCCAGGTCTGCATGCAGCCGTTTTGAGTATGCCCTCGCCAGCTTTATCCCGCCAACATCCGGTGAAACGATCACCAGGTCATCCAACTTGTTCTGCTGGAAATAGGGGATGAACACAGCCGAACCGTAAAGGTGATCCAACGGTATATCAAAGAAACCCTGGATTTGCGCACTGTGCAGATCCATTGTCAGCACCCTGTCCGCACCGGCTGCTGTGATCAGGTTCGCTGCCAGTTTTGCGGTAATGGGAACCCGGGATTCATCTTTACGATCCTGCCTTGCATATCCAAAATACGGTATTACAGCAGTAATACGTTTTGATGAAGCCCTTTTACATGCGTCCAGCATCACCAGCAATTCCATCAGGTTATCACCTGGTGGAAGAGTTGGTTGAACTATAAAAACATCCCATCCACGGATGTTCTCATTTATCTTTAACGAAATTTCACCATCCGAGAACCGACCAACCTCAGCTGCCCCCATTGGAATGCCGATATAGTTAGCAATCGATCTCGCAAGCTCGGGATGGGCGTTTCCCGTAAAAATTTTGATTTGTTGGCTCAATCCCGAAATCATTCTTTTCTTCCCTGGCTGGGTAGCTGGATTCAAACCAGCAAATGGTTATCCCTGCTGACCGGTAATCTCAGCCTGTCGCTAATTAAAGCTATAGAGTATGCTTATCCGTTTCCAGGTACGTTCAGATAGAGAACCGCACCATTCACAGATAGCCTCGAGGTCGAACCGTTCCTGCTGAAAAAGCCGGGTTAGAGACCCTGAATCCTATGCATTCCAGTCAAGTTATCCGCCCGTAAGCGTTCATACACTTCAAGGATCTTCTGTTCGATTTCGCTTCTGAACTCATTGCTGATCGGATGCGCTATATCCTTAAACGTTCCATCAGGCAATTTTCGTGACGGCATACAAACGAAAAGTCCTTGTCCGCCCTGGATAACTTTAAGTCCCCGGACGACAAAGACATCGTCGAATGTAATGTTGACAAACGCCTTGAGCTTTTCCTCGTCACGCAGGTTGATGTTAATCTCAGTAATGCGCATACGCACCCCCGTCGCCGTGTACCTGACCCGTGCTGTCACCGTTCATGTCGTCAGTCAGGTTGTTTTGATTACCACCATGAACGGTACAGAGATTCCTTTCAGTATCACTTTCGATGTCCCTCAACATCGAATTTGCCTTCTAAACCATTGTATTATCAGGGCAGATGACCGAAAGAACCTCCCAAACAAGCGAACTTGAAAGTTAGAATAGAGTAAAATGTGTGTCAAGGGTTTATTGGAAATAACGAGCCCAAAGAGAAATAAAATCAAGTAGTGGGAACATAATTCTCAATTTCTCGAAGAGCCAACGTATTTCTCATTGTCTAACCCTGACTACAAGGTAGGATTTTTTACCCTTCCTCAGGATGATTGAACTCGAAGCCTCAAGTACATCATTCCCGGACAACATGTAGTCTTCCTGTACCCTTTTATCATTAACGTACATGGCACCCTGCTTGAACATCCGCTTTGCTTCACCCTTGCTGGACACCAGTCCGGTTTCAACGGATACTTCGAGCAGTGACGAACCATTTTCCAGCTTTTCACCCTCAATTTCCGCCACAGGTCCATCACTGAAAACCTGGCTGATTAAATCGGCATCGAGTTTTTCCAGCTGGCCAGCGTAGAGCGCTTCAGCACCTTTTTGCATCCTGTCTGCCTCTTCTCCTCCATGAACCAGGGCTGTTACTTCCCAGGCCAACCGTTTTTGCGCTTTACGGTTTTCCGGATTATTCTTCACTTCCTCTTCCAGCTGAGCGATATCGTCCATTGGCATGAAGGTGAACATTTTCAACATCCAGACAACGTCACGGTCATCTGTTCTTACCAGGTACTGGTAAAAATCCCAGGGACTTGTTCTATTTGCATCCAGGTAGAGTGCTCCACCCAGGCTCTTGCCGAATTTCTGTCCAGTGGCTGAAGTTAACAGCGGAAAGGTGATTCCATATGCCTGTTTCGACATTTCTCGCCTGATCAGTTCAATACCGGCTGTGATATTACCCCATTGATCTCCACCACCGACCTGGATAAAACAGTCATTCTCTTTCGCCAGATGATAAAAATCGTTGGCCTGGATAAGCATGTAACTGAATTCTGTGTAGCTGATTCCCTGGTCACGGTCTTCGAAACGTTTTCGAACGCTTTCCTTGGCCACCATGTAATTGATGGTAAACTTCTTGCCAACACCTCTTAACCAGTCAATCAGGCTGTATTCTTTTGTCCATTCAGCGTTGTTAACGGCTAGTGCCGCTGGATACTCACTGTTGTCTGAAAAGTTTATAAACCTCGCTATTTGTTGCCGTTGGGCTTCCAGGTTTGCTTCCAATATCCCCTCATCGAGGAAATTCCGTTCCGAATCTCTACCTGACGGATCACCGATCATCCCCGTTGCTCCACCAAGCAACGCTATAACATGATGTCCGTTTCTCTGCAGGTGCATCAATCCCAGCAACGGCACCATACTTCCGAGGTGCAGGCTGTCGGCTGTAGGATCAAATCCACAGTAAATAATCTGTGGTTCGGAAAGCAGCTTACGAAGGTTTTCCTCATCTGTAACCTGCTCTATAAATCCTCTTTCTTTGAAAATATCGTACACGTTTTTCATCTGATTACTCTAAGCTTGGAATTCCTGTTCTTCTTGTTGAGGTATCCTTTAAGGTCGCTGAAACTACCTTAAAGGACCAGTGATTTCATCACCAGTTTTTCTATTCGTTCTAAACCGTCTATCAAAATAGCAACACCCTGAAACAGTTATAAATTACAAAAACAATAATTTAAAGATCATTCATTTAGTAATAATTTAATTAAGAGATTTATATAACATTTTGATATTATTTACAATAAGCTCATTTATGTCTTCAGGATGCATTGTTTAGTTAAAGTACTTAGTTTTCCGGCACTCGGCAACTTCAAAAATTCAGATAATTGTAGCACTTAACACTCTTCAAATCCAGCTAAAAGAATGGCTGGCTCCATAAAGAGCCCAAGAACCTCAAGTAAAGCTTTCATCAAATTTCAAGCAAGAAGATCAGAATATTTCATGGTAGGCTCAGAAAACCTGTTTCAGCGAGTGAAAGTTAAATAAAACTTGAAGTAAGCGGGGAGTCATCTTTCACTCTAACGCTCAAGAATAATTTCTTACTTGCCGATAAAATGGATAGAAGTTGATTCTGGAGGTCGTCGTGGCAAATGGAAAAGTGGCATTTGGAAGGTGTTCGGGAGTTGATGGTTATAAGGCTCCTCATATATTCAGGGACGGTAAGATGCACCACCCTGATTCACATGGACTCTGTCCTAAATGCCAGGAAATGACCTTACGACTCTTCCGGGAAGAAATTTCAAGGCGCAAACAACAACGAGCACAAGCTTCACCACCGGTACCTGTATCGGAGGTAGCATAGAACACAACTGATGTTTGAGCAAGGGCTCCGTCTTCGGTCGGTAGGCCTGGGGAATAATCGCTGAGGAACTAAAAGTTTCGCAGCGATTTTTTTTGAGCTATTTCTACCCTCTTGATATATTCTGTGACATACTACTTTTCCCGGGAAACACTGTTCCCCGGGCTACCTCATGTTTCGCAGCGATTTTTTTATTCAGCCCACCTGATTTTCCCTCGATTCCTTCTTTTTTACGGGCACCTGACTTAAACTGTCTTTGCTGTAGATGTCATCTCGGACTTGATCCGGGATCCAGTGTCATTGAAGTTTTAGAATAACTTCAACTCTGGAGAAACCCGACAATGATGTCGGGCCACCCAGTCAATAGACATCAATCTATCATTGAATATATTATGCCGGAAAATATTACATTCCCCGGGTAGCGCTGTGCCCGGGCTACCTTTTTTCCATAGCAGATTTTTTTTCAAGATTTTTTATCTCACTTCAGAATGCCTGTATCATTCCTCTCCCTTATGCTATATTAGCAGCATCCGTTACAAGTATTCTTCTAACCCAGGGGCGAAAATGAGCAAGTTCGAAGAGATAGATTTATCAAAAGTGAAAACCTACTCAGCATCCGATAGACCGTCGAAGGTAACACAGGACGAGACAGCTATCCCTCCCCGTGCAGGATTGACGGTCAAGGAATTCCTTGATGGCCTCCCGTCTATCCTCAAGGCGAACGATTTAAAATCCATCGCAAAGGCTGTCGTTGCAGCAAAAACCAAGGGAAAACCTGTAATCGTGATGCTTGGCGGTCACGTGATAAAAACAGGTTGCGCACCCATCCTTGCTGATCTCGCAGAAAACGGATTTATCACTCACTTCGCTTCAAACGGTGCGGCAGCTATCCATGACACTGAACTGGCCCGGTTCGGGCATACTTCCGAAGATGTTGCTGTACAGCTCGAGGACGGCAGCTTTGGAATGGCGGACGATACAGCCGGTTTGGTAAACGCCGCGGCAAGACAGGCTCAGCATCGTGAAGAGGGATTCGGGGAAGCTGTTGGCGCAATCCTGGTTGAAGAAAATGGTCCTTACATCGACCGAGCCCTGCTGGCAAGATGCCATCTGCTTGGTATCCCTTATACTCTTCATGTGGCGTTAGGAACAGACATTGTCCACCAGCATCCAACTGCTGATGGTGCTGCCATCGGGGATGCATCCATGCGTGATTTCCGGATATTTGCTTCGAGTGTGGCAAAACTAGGCGAAGGTGGAGTTGTCCTAAACCTGGGAAGCGCCGTAGTAATGCCGGAAGTATTTTTAAAAGCGCTGGCAGTTGCGAGAAACCTTGGAAACGAGGTAACAAACTTCACTACCGCCAATTTTGACATGATCCAGCATTACCGTCCCTGTGAAAACGTGGTCAAACGCCCTGTTAAACCCGGCGGGAAAGGTTATTTCATAACCGGCCATCACGAAATTATGATTCCTCTTCTGGCTGCGGCGATATTGGAAGAAGAAGCCTGATATAATTGCAAAATTGAATCCTGTCATCCCGCCCATGCAGGACAGGGGCACCCACAATGAGATGCAAAAGATTATTTTGATGAAATAAACAAATAAACCCTGCTTTTACTTTAATAATAAGAAACCCGACAAATCCGCCTTAAGGCGGGATGTCGGGCCACCCAGTTTTGATTTATTTATGAGAAGTTCGAGATTGCTTTGTTGGTGGGAAACTACACCCACCGAGCTACACTGCGTTCCGTTTCGTCACTTCCACCTTCGCTGAAGATACGGTGGACAGGTCGCTTGCTCGCATCGACTCTATTAGTAAACCCGGTTGTCAGAGCCAACCGGGCCACCCAACCTACTACGAAATGCGGAAGATTGTTTTGATGAAATGATTTGTATGAGAAACCCGGCTTTCAAGTCAAGCCGGGCCACCAATTATATTTTTATGATAAATATTTATGAGATTGCTTTGCATCGCTCGCATTGACGGCAAAACTACACCGTTTCAACTTCACCCGCTACTTCACCAACCTTCTCCTGCTTTGCTAGTTCCTCTTCGCGGATGTGTTTGACAAAATAGGTGCGGGCATCATCGAGTATCATGTACAGAGCCGGTACAAGCACAAGTGTAATAGCCGTCGAGAACAGCACCCCGAAACCGAGGCTGAGCGCCATGGGAACCAGGAAACGTGCCTGGAGACTTGTTTCCATGATCATCGGGCTTAGGCCGAAGAACGTCGTAAGTGCTGTCATTACGATCGGACGGAACCTGCGTTTCCCTGATTCCAATACAGCTTTATATACCGGCATCCCGGCTTCACGACTGCGGTTAATCAGGTCAATCATCACCAGTGATGAGTTGACCACAACACCATTGAGGGCAACAATTCCCCACATTGAGATCATGCTCATGGAATATCCAAGCAGCATGTGGCCAATAACCGCCCCGATAATCCCGAAAGGAATAGCGCTCATCACTATCAACGGCTGGACAAAACTCTTGAATAAAACCGCCAGCAGGGCATAAATCAGCAGCAATCCGAACATAAACGCTTTAATCACATCCTGTGCTGATTCCTGCTGGTCACGGGATCGACCTTCCAGGTCATATGCCAGCCCTGGATAATCGGCCAGCAACTGGTTCAGCGTGCCCGCTTTCAGGTCATCGAGAATCTCTGTAGTATTTGCAACTTTTTTATTGACAGAAGCCGTGACGTTTACGACACGTCTGCGATCGGTTCGGGTGATTGTGCTGTATCCTCTTCCCTCTTCAACATATGCTGCCTGGTAAAACGGGATTTCGTCACCTGATGGTGTTCGCAGCATCATCTGTTCGATCGATGCCATTGACCTTCGATCTTCCTCGGGGTAACGAACCATCACTTTTACTTCGTTCTGTCCGCGTTGGATACGCATTGCTTCAGCGCCATAAAACGCAGAACGAACCTGGACTGCCAGGTCGCGTTCGTTAATGCCCAGGCTTGCAGCTTCAGGGCGCAGCTTGAGTTTCAGCTCACGTTTACCCTTAGTATGCGAATCGGCGATTTCCCTGAGCCCGGCATATTCACCAAGCGCACCTTTCAACCGTTCAACAGCAGCCAGTAAAGCGTCATAATCGTTATGTGATAACTGGATTTCGAGATCGGCGTTCGCCATGATCAGATCGGAACGGAAGCTCAGTGATTCCACTCCCGGGATTTCTCCAACTCGTTCACGCCATTCATTCGCGAACTCGGAAACCTTTATCGTACGTTCTTCCGGATCAGCGAGCATCAGGTACATCTGCGCGATGTTCGAAGAGAATGTGTTAGAACCCCCAAAGTGATCAGCACCAATTGACTGGCCAACAAGCGCAAATACATGCTCCAAGTTACTGCCGCCATCTTCACGTTTGCTGTCTTCTTCTTTTATCAGTTCTTCACCAATTTGCTGTATCCTCAGGGCATGCCTGCGGGTCTCTTCATACGGTGTCCCCGGCGGCATTTCCAGGGTTACTGTTACCCAGTCAGCCTCGATTTCCGGCATAAATGTCACCTTAACGAGACCACCGGTAAACAGCCCGATTGTTGCCAGCTGAAATGCAATCGCTATGGCGAATGTCAGGTACCGGTTACGTGTCACCCATTTCAAGGTATTCAGGTAAAAACCGTCAATCAGGCGTCGAACATATTTATCAACACCGGAACGTCTGTTTTCGATTTTTTGCCAAATGGGCGCTTTACTTTCCACCACCCTGCTGGCCAGGTGTGATGGGAGGATAAACAGCGATTCTATAAGCGATATTACCAGTACCGTGATGACAATCGTGGGAACCAGCCCCATAAATTTTCCGACAAATCCACCGACAAAAATCAGTGGTCCAAATGCGGCAAATGTGGTTAATCCCGCGAACACAACCGGCCGGCTCATTTCACGGGCACCGTCAATGGCCGCTTTAATAAGTGGTTTTCCTCGTCGGAAATGAACGAAGATATTTTCCCCGATCACAATGGCATCGTCTACCACAACACCAATGATTATCAGGAATCCGAACAGCGAGATCATATTGATGGAAATATTGAGCGCCGGCAGGAATATCAGCGAACCGATAAACGCGATAAGAATACCCAGCGCCACAAAAAACGCAAGTCGCATTTCGAGGAAAACAGTCAGGATTATCAGAACCAGTGCTAATCCGAGGAATCCGTTCCTCAATAACAATTCCATCCTCGACTGGAGGATTTCCGACATGTCTTCGTATATAGCTAACTGGATCGTTGAGGGAAGTTCAACGTTCCTCTGATCGATGTATTTTTTTACTTCTGCGGCAATTTCCTTAGGTGTTTGTTCACCGACACGGTATACCATAACCGTAACGGACGGTTTACCATCAAAAAGAACTTCCCGGTCTGCCTCCTGGAAAGCATCTTTAACTTCCCCGATTTCACT
Organism: bacterium; assembly: GCA_028278125.1. The sequence continues at coordinate 122,542 of JANQEY010000320.1, forward strand.
CAATAGTACCATCCGACCATCGGGGTGCTTAAACACAGCAACAGAATCGAATTCAGTACCGGTATATCTTTTCTCCTGTGTCCGGATCAATACGTCACCACCGTCCGCCTTTATTGTTCCTCCGGCTAGGTCCAATGAAGCGCCACGGATAATTTGTGCTACCCTATCCAGTGTCAGGTTATACTTCCTCAGGCTCTCTTCGGGTATTTCAATGGATATTTCATATGGACGGGACGCTGAAATTTCAACCTGTGTTATCTTTTCGTTGGCAAGAAGATCATCACGAACATGTTCCGCCTGTTCTCTTAGTGCCCGTTCGGAAGCATCTCCATAAACCACCATCGAGAGAACCTGTTGACGGTTTGTCAGCTTTGAGATCATCGGTTTTTCAGCTTCTTCAGGGAAGGTCAGGATCCTGTCAACCTCGGACTTGACATCCTGGAGGACTTCGTCAGCATCCTCTCCCTCGAGCACTTCAATAGTGACCGTACCGACATTTTCCGTCGCCGTGGCACGAATTCGTTTGATATTGTCTACACCACTTACCGCCAGTTCAATAGGTCTAACGATT
>JANQEY010000178.1 GCA_028278125.1 bacterium
CAGCAGGTCTGCCACTTTATCGGAACCGGACCTTACCACATGCACCACCGGCTCATTGTTTCCCCACCCATGTATGATAACATCATCCTTTCCGTTTCCATTATAATCAAGTGGATATATCCGCTCCGTGCTGTTTTCTATATCAAATTCTCCCAGCGTATTTCCTGAGTGCGCCACCGTAAAATTTCCATCTCCCTTCGATTGAAAAACAAGTAATTGTTCTCCAGCCCCGATATAATCTCCTTTATCAATCAAAAAATCATCCTTGCCATCGCCATTGAAATCTAAGATTTTTACACATCCTCCTAGTGCTAAATTAACATATATATCATCCCATGTTTTAACCCTCGTAAACGTTCCATCCCCGTTAGAACGAATTACATGAATCTTTGCACCAGAAGACGTAACGCTAAAATTTGTTATCAGTAAATCACTCTTTCCGTCGCCATTGTAATCAAAAGGTAATATTTCTGATCCCCAGGTCCCATCGTCTAAAAAGACTCCTCCTATTTCATTGGAATAGTGCACCTCCGTAAACGTACCGTCTCCTTCCGAACGCGCAAAACGAATTCTTCCTGTTCCGATAAAGGTCCACATACAGACATCACTCTTTCCGTCTCCATTATAATCTAGTGTAAATCCTGTATGATAATCGGCAGCAGACTGTTGAGGACTAAAAAAGGCTGATTGGCCAGACACATGGGTGAAAGTACCATCTCCGTTTGACTTAAGAATACTTAAGGGATCGTATTCATCCGATAAATATAAACCTTTAGTCGGTTTCCAGATCAATAGATCCATCATTCCATCACCGTTATAGTCAAATGGAAGTACGCGATCCCACATATCCTCGGTTGGGTAAAAATCATGGCCAAAAAAACCCCATGTCGAGGAGTAAACAGGCACGAATGCACCTTCGCCATCAGATCCGGCTATATAGGCTTGATTATACAAATAATTCCATATGAACAGGTCGGTCTTTCCATCGCCATTATAATCAAAGGGAAGCGCAAGGTCTCCAGGCAAGTCAAAATCATATAATCCCGGAATCCC
>JANQEY010000003.1 GCA_028278125.1 bacterium
ATTGAATCAGTTCCGGAAAATTTTGCTGATTAAATAAAAAATGGAGATTGCTTCGTCGCTTCGCTTCCTCGCAACGACACCAAGGACTGGGTGGCCCGATTTGACTCGCAAATCGGGTTTCTTCAAACTCTACCACAATGAATAAGAACAACAACCCGACTTTCAAACCAAAGCCCCAACGCGTTGTGACTGGGTGGCCCAACATCCTTGTCGGGTTTCTCCAGAGTTGGAAAACCTTTCAATGTTAAAGACACTGGATCCCGGATCAAGTGCGGGATGACAACTTTTTACCCGAGATTCCTGCTACTTTTTTACCTTCAATGTTTCCTGCCCGAAGGTGGTGCTAGCACAGCAGTGGATTTGATCAACTCTTCACCTCGATAATATTCAACTTCTACTTCATCATCCGGTTTATAACTATCCAGTGCAAAAACAAAATCATATATATTATCCAATATTACACTACCAAGTTTAACCAGGATATCCCCTTTTTGCATTCCAGCTTGAGCTGCAGGTGTTCCGGGTCGAACTGCCTGCAACCTGACACCCCTGATGCTGTCAGGTTGGCTAAAGTCAGGGATAGTACCAAGTGAAGGCCTGTTTGCCCTGTTTGAGGAAGGCTCAGGTGGTGCTGATTCGCTTTCATGGTATGTCAGCACCACTCCCGGCTCTGAAATTTCTTCAAGAATATTCTTTGCATAATTATAAACTGATACGATCCCGGGATAATTCAACTTATCCGCGTCATCCCTCGAACTATGATAATCAAGGTGTGCTGATGTAAACAGGTGCAGCACAGGAATCCCTTCTGCATAAAATGAAGTCTGGTCTGACGGGCCATATCCTCCCCCGGTCAATGCAAGGTTCAGGTTAGTTTCCGTATTCGCCTGCTTCGCAATTTCTTCCAGTTCCTCAGCGCTGTTTACACCGTAAACCGTCAGGCTGTTGTCTTCCATTCTGCCAATCATATCCAGGTTTAGCATAAACTCAATGTTTTCTATATTCCCGGGGGGATTATCGACAAAATATGAAGAACCTCCCAAACCAACTTCTTCCGCGGTAAATGATATAAACCAGTATGTTGGGGAAGAACTGTTTTTATCTTCACCCATAATTGTTCTTGACAGCTCAAGTAAAACCGCCACACCGCTGGCATTATCGTCAGCGCCATTGTGCGGAGCATGTGTTTCCGGCTCGGTAGTTCCTTCCTGTCCATATCCCAGGTGGTCATAATGCGCACCAACAACAACAACTCGCTCATCACCGGGTATTTTCGCACCCACATTTTTGACGGGGACTGAATTGCGTTTTAAATTAACCGACAGATCAATGTTTTCCTGGCTTAATGGCATGCTTCGAGGGGTTTCATTGAGGTCAATTGATCTCTTAGCGTTCATGGGATTGAATTTCGGGAACAGTTTCTTTATAGCGTTATTATTTACGTAGACAATCGGTATCCCGAGATTTTTATAAGGTTCAGAAATACCAAGTTTTGGCAATTCCGCGGAATCACCTTCTTCCAGATTGATAAGTAGCAATAATCCTGCGGCGCCATAAGTTTTAGCAACTACAGCTTTGTTTCTCATGGTGGCATGCTGAGTCTGCATCTTTCCTTCAAATTTACTATCAGGATTATCCGCCGCCGGTTCACCTTCCAGCACAACGACAATCTTGTCTTTTACATCAATTTTAGCGTAATCATCGTATTCGTATTCCGGTGCTGAAACTCCATATCCAGCGAAAATGACAGTACCAGTGAAAAAACCTGTTTCACTCCATCCCGAAGGTATATAATCTTCACCAATAACAAGGTCTACATCATTAATACCAAGAGAGTTGCCGTCAACTATCTTTGCGCCCCAGGGGATAGTAAATGGTTGAGTATAAGACGAGTCAAAGAGAGGACTTAATCCATGTCGTTTAAAGTAATACTCGATATAGGCAGCTGCTGAATCCAGGCCGGCTGTACCTATTCCCCTTCCTTCACGTGCGTCGTCGGCGAGGTATTCAACATGATGGGTAATATTCGACAGCAGTGAATTATCATCAGCAAATACACTTTCAATCGGGACAAAACCCGACAGCAGCATTATTACGATCATAATCAAAGAGTAATTTTGAAATATCGAATTTGTTTTGCGATTTATAAAGGTATTCATAACCGGTGTTCTTTCAGTTAAAATCTATTCAGCGGAACATTAATGTGAACGAACTCGTTACACAATACACATGATTAATTATCATGTTGTTCCACCCGGTGTCTCACGGGATCGTTAGTAAAAGTATAGCTTGATTAGAGACCCTTCTAGAGGGCATATTCAGGTTTCCATTTTAAAAGCAGGAGTTTCTCCAGTGACAATTGAACAAAATGTTGATTTGAATAACCGGTTAAACCTGAAAACACACAGGATAGTTGCCGGAATTGTGCTTGCGCTGTCGCTTATATTGTTCTTTAGTACGATGGCACCAACTACATCTTTCTGGGACTGTGGCGAATTTATCGCATGTTCATACTCACTTGGAGTACCGCATCCTCCTGGAGCACCTTTTTATCTTCTGCTTGGCAGAGTTTTCACCATCATGCCGTTCCACCCGGACATCGGATTCCGCGTAAACGCGATTTCAGCTCTCGTGAGCGCCTTGTCAGTGCTACTCACATACCTGATCCTTGTTCGTTTAATCCGTCGCTGGCGCGGTCCGGAAGTTAAGGTCGCTGATAAGACAATTACCTATGGATCGGCAGCTGTGGGAGCCATGGCATTTGCAGCCTCTCACAGCCACTGGTTCAACGCGGTTGAAGCTGAAGTATACGCTATCAGCATGTTTTTTACCGCATTGACTGTCTGGCTTGTTGTACGTTGGTCTGACTACTCGGATAATCCTTCTTCTCTTAAGTACCTGTTATTAATATCATATTTTGTAGGTTTGGCAACAGGAATTCACCTGTTGAATGTTTTAACTCTCTCGCCAATTGTTTTGCTTATCTATTTCCAGAAATACAAGTTCACATGGAAAGGTTTCTGGATTGCCATGGCAATTTCTTTTGGGGCAATTCTTGTTGTTTATCCCGGACTGGTGGCGGGAATCCCGAAGATGATTGAAACGGGAATGGCAGTCCTGGTTGGATTCGTTTTAACAATGATCATCCTGACTGTCTGGGTTATCAGGATAAAAAAACATATCTGGTCTTTGATCTTGTCAAGTATCCTGCTTGTAATGATCGGGTATTCAACGTATACGGTTATTTATGTCCGCTCGAACCTGAATCCGGAAATCAACGAAAACCAGCCTGATACAGTTGAACGGTTGATAAGCTACCTGAATCGTGAACAATATGGATCTGCTGGCCCAGTAGAAATGCAGAACTTGAGTGTTGCCGGAGGTGAAAGGGTCCGCCGAGCTGGAGGCAAATTTATCAGGGTTTCGCCTGATAAAGTCATCAGGTTTAATATTTTTGAAAGAAAAGCACCTGCCTGGGAATACCAGGTGAAAAAGATGTATATCAGGTATCTTTCCTGGCAGTATTTTATCGGTGAAAATGGTGAAGTATTTATCTTCCCCTTCTTCTTCGGACTCCTTGGTGCCTGGTGGCATTTCAGACGAGATCCAAAGCGGGGATTCAGCATCCTGATGCTGTTCTTTATGACAGGCCTGGCGATTGTCGCATACCTTAACCAGGAAGATCCCCAGCCTCGTGAACGTGATTATGCCTATGTAGGAAGCTATTTTGCCTTTGCCCTCTGGATAGGTATGGGTATCACCGCCATGTTTGAGTCAATTGAAGACCTTTTACAGAAAAAAGGTGAGAACACTAGAAGAGTCTTTGCCTACGGAGCTATCGTACTTACATCCTGCATAATTCCTTTGAACATGATTGTTCAGAGTTACCACACTCATGACCGTAAGGGTAACTTTGTCGCCTGGGATTATTCACATAACATGCTCGAAAGCTGTGAACCCAACGCGATCATTTTCACCAATGGAGATAACGATACTTTCCCGCTCTGGTACCTCCAGGTTGTTGAGGGAATCCGTAAGGATGTGAGGGTAGTAAATCTCAGTCTCTTAAATACTGACTGGTATATAAAGCAGCTTCGCGATATGGAGCCGAAGGTTCCGATTGCCCTGTCCGACAGATTTATTGATGAAAAATTATGCGGACGAGCTGATGAAGCGCTCCTGATGCGCTACTGGCCTGAGGGAAAACAGGTGTGGGCTATCTCCACCCCAACCGGTGAAATGCGATGGGATGTACCGGCAACACTTTATATAAACACCGGTTTACCCGAGGAAACACCCGGCAAAAACAATTTCGTCAGGATACAGGATGTTATGATTCTGCACATTATTGAGCAGGCTAAATGGCAAAAACCTATCTATTTTGCAGTCACCGTCTCATCAAGTAACCTCGTAGGGATGAAATCATATCTGCAGATGGAAGGTCTGACATTCCGTGTTGTTCCAGAAAAAATCAAGACCGAGATTAACGAAAGTGTGATGCAGAAACATCTCTTTGAGACCTATAAAGACCATTACCGGAATCTTGACAACCCGGATGTTTACCTTTTCCCGAATGTTTTAAAACTCTTGCAGAATTACCGTAGTGGATTCCTCCAACTGGTCTACCATTATTATTCACAGGTTCGCACGCCACAATGGGCTGTTCCCAGTGGAATACCTGAAGAGCAATGGGCTGAACGGTTTGAGGAGTTGTCGCCCAGGGAAAAAGCACTGGCAACATTGTTAAAGATGGAAGAGGTATTGCCGGAAGAAACAATCCCCATGACTAACAGGGAAATACTTCTCCAGCTTGGACGACTCTATTCTGAACTTGGCCGTAACGATGAAGCCCTGAAACGTTTTGAAAGATCAATCAATCTGCCGAATACAACTTCCGACGATATGCTCCAGGCAGCGTTTTATATCCTGGAATATTCGGACACCAAGGATAAAGCCGTTGAAATGATCGAAGGGATTATGGGAGACGATCCTTCTGCCGATCAGTTGTTAAATATCGCGGCTATATATGACCGTTCTGGCTTAAAGGATGAAAAACTGAGGGTCCTGAAACAGGTTGAAAATATGCCCGGGTTAAGCAATGACCAGTTGCTGGACCTGGCAACATACCTGTTCAGCTCTGCGGAATATGAGAGTGCGGGTAAAATCTATAAACAGCTTGCAGACAAGAATCCTAATGATGGCGCGGCTCTCGGCGGATTATTACAGGTTTACAAGGCTCAACAGGATACCCCAAAAGCGATTTCATTACTTGAAGACTGGATAGCACGTAACCCGACAGATAGGGGTGCCCAGGAACGACTGAAAGCCTGGAAGAAGTAAACGGAGGTTTAGCGCAATTTGCGTGTTTCAATCATCATCCCTCATCTTCGTGGGGTTACAAACCTCCTGAATCTGCTTGATGACCTCAAAAAGGAGGTGGAGTCCGTCCCGGGATCCGAGGTTTTAGTTGTTGATAATGCCTCAACGGACGGTTCCGTTCAGAAAGCCAAGGAAAAACATCCCTGGATTCGTATTCTTTCCCTGCCAAAAAATTACGGTTATGCTGGTGGCTGTAATTTTGGGATAAGGGAAACGTCCGGTTATTGGATCTGGCTGATAAATGACGATATCCGGATTTCGCCTGGTGTATTGCAGAATATTATCGATTCCGGAGATTCAGCATCAGACATTGCAGCTGTACAGCCGAAAATATTATCCCTTCAAAAACCTGAATACTTTGATTTTGCCGGTGGCGCGGGAGGTATGATTGACCGTTTCGGCTACCCCTTTGCGCTGGGTAGGATCGGCGGTCATCTCGAAGAGGATAACGGGCAATATGACAATTCCCGGGAGATATTCTGGGCATCTGGTACCGCTTGCCTCTGGCGAAGAAAAACTCTCAAGGAAATAGGAATACTGGACAGCAGTTTTTTCGCCCATATGGAGGAGATTGATCTCGCCTGGCGGGCATGGAATAGAGGATGGAGAATTATCTCTGAGCCACATTCGGTAATTCATCACCTGGGTGGTGGAACTCTCTCATACCAGTCCTGGCGGAAAATGTTTCTCAACCATCGAAACAGTCTTGCAACACTTGTAAAAAACCAGAGCTTTGCGAATTTACTATGTCTGATACCGTCTCGATTGATTCTTGATCACGGTATTGGAATAGTGGATCTTGTCTCTGGGAGGCCGGGACGAATAATTGCGGTTTGGGCAGGCTGGTTTGGTTTTATATTGCGAATTCGCAGACTGATAAAACAACGAAAACTGTTGAACAATCAGCGAAAAATGCCCCATGAGAAGATGTCGCAAGTTGTCTATCGTGGTTGTATATTATTCGCTTATCTGAGGGGTACTAGAAGCGCTACAGCTCTTGCTAAACACTGATCATAGTCGTATTTTTCATTGATATAAAGAAAAGCAAGCAGGTGAGTAATTAATTGTACTCACTGCCTTTAAAACAAACAGAATACGCAGGAGGCCATCCATGTTGCGTCGATTTGGGCTACTTGCCGGGATGTTGCTTGGGTTAATAATGGTGGTAGGAGAAGCCGCTGCCCAAGATGTATCGGTATTCACGCGGAAAAAAGTAATGCACAAGAACACCTATGGATTCCAGATTATTGGTGGTGGGGGAACCTATACCATGGGTGATATTAATGACTATCGCCATGTTGATAATTGGCCCGAAAATGATGAGGACGCGGTTTTCGGTGTAGGCTATGGTGCAGCTATTCTTTACCGTGCCCAGGAACATGTTCGTTTTGCTATTGGTTTTAATGTTCTCGGCCAGGATAAAACGTACATAGAGTATGCAGGTGAGGAGTTTGAACAAACCGTCAGTGGCGGCGAGCTGTATTTCCAGGCTGAATACCTGGTGCCTTTTAATGAAGACTTTAACGTCTCCCTGAATTTCGGACCAGCTGTCTATTCAGGTTCACTTGATCGTTCAGGAACAGTAGGAACAAGTTTCGCGGATGCCACAGGTCGCGCTTTCGGTTTACGTGCCGGTCTTGGTGCACAGTTCCTGTTCAGTGATAGATGGGGACTCCACCTTATGGGTGGTTTCCGTATGGCTAAGATCGGTGAAGTTTCTTACGAAGACCGTAACGGTATTGAGCAGATTGTTTATTGGAACAACAATCGCAGAGTTGAACTCGATTTTACCGGAGCATTCGTTGAGCTCGGACTCAGGATGTATTTTGAGCCTGCTACCGATTGGATGAAATTCTAATCATTTTTCAGGTTTTTTTGATACAATTACGATCTTTTCCAGAGATTATATTTGAAGTATAATCGTTCAGCGATTTGTACTAAAATTCCCCCCTTGTGGGGGTTTTTTATTCCGATAATCAAATCGTGTATAATTACGGAAAATAATTGTACCGGGAATACAGCATGATAAAAAGCTTGCTGCGGTATTTTTACATATCTTACTTATTGCCAGGTGCGGCACTGGTTTTAATAGTTTCGTTTGTCTTTGTCGCTGGATGCGGCTCGTTTAAATCAGCCGCACTCGAGGGAGACCACTCTGTTGGTGTTATTATAGAGGGTTCACATTCCGAGTTACTTGAACCGCTGCTCGCTCAATCCCTGGAGCATGAGATATATACTCCACAGCCTGAGAAACTATTCGAACCGTTTTTTGCACCCGATGACAGCCTTTCAAGGTTCGCACTCTGGCAGAACCTGATGCTTGTGGGAACACTGGATTCAAACGATCCTGTATCCAACCGGTTAAAAAAGATGCTTAAAGGAGATGTTCTCCAGGGTGTTGAGGAGGGCAGATACTTTATCTTTGAAAAACAGGATATCTGGTCGAGGGGTCAAACAGTCGTTTTCCTGGTTGGAAACAGTGCCGAGGGACTTGCTGAATGGATCAGGCAGAATGGTTCGGATATTTACCAGGTTTTTGCCAACAGTCGTGACGAAAAGATGAAACGAGAGATCTTTTCAATGCTTGAACAGAAATCGTTATCAGATTCACTGCGGAAAGCACACGGCTGGTCAATGAGAATCCAGCATGATTACGTTCTGACAACTTCAAAAAAATCACCAAGTTTTATCCGTTTAAGGCGCAGTCTACCGGATCGTTTTATCACGGTGGGATGGAAAATTGGAGATGCTGAAGATGTCTCATTATCCAATTTTTTCGAATGGCGCGATGAACTTGGCTCCCTGTTCGCTGATTCTATCCGGGTTAATCCTGATATTTCTCAATCTCAGATGACTGAACTGAATGGTATCCAGGCGTTGAAAGTTCACGGTCTCTGGGAAACATATGGAAACCTGGGTGGGGGTCCATTCGTAGCTTATATGTTACATCATGGGGACACGATATACCTGCTTGACGGGCAAGTATTTGCTCCTGACCGATCAAAAGAGCTGTTCATCCGTCAGATGGATATAATCCTGAATACATTTGAACCACCACTAAACTGAATTTTTCATTATATAGATAACAACAAAAGAGAAGGAAATTTGAAGTGTTAAAAGTAGCTATTGTAATGGGTAGTGAAAGCGACCGGGCTATTGTGGAACGTGCCCTCCCCTACCTTGATTATTTTGGTATCAGTCATGAGATTAAAATCCTGAGCGCACATCGTACACCTGACGCGGTCGCCCAGTTTGCTTTAACATTGGAAGCCGAAGGTTATTTTGCTGTAATAGCGGCTGCGGGAATGGCAAATCACCTTTCCGGTACCATGGCGGCAAGAACATCACTTCCAGTGATCGGCCTACCCCTGCCGGGCGGTATGATGGATGGGCTTGATTCATTATTGTCTACAGTTCAAATGCCGGGAGGTGTTCCGGTTGCTACTGTTTCAGTCGGAAAAGCTGGGGCAGTCAATGCCGCTGTGTTTGCAGCAAGGATCGCCGCGTTGCAGGATAATTCCGTAAAAGATAAATTGAAATCATTTTCCGGTTCAGGTTATAAGTTACCTGCATAATGCATATTTTAATCACAGGTTGTCACGGATTACTCGGTCAGAAACTGGTCGAGAATTTCTCTCCTGAGGTCGAAGCCATTCATGGCATCGATCTCGCATCTGAGAATATGTTCGCCGGTGTAGTAAACTACACATATCATCAGCATGATCTGACTGACCGGTCAAAAACTCTGGCATTAATCAGGGAAATAAATCCTGATATTATAATCAGCTCAGCAGCAATGACACAGGTTGACGCCTGCGAAGTAGAACGGGAACACTGCTGGAAAATAAACGTAGAAGCAGTTGGATACCTGGTCGAAGCAGCACGCCGGGCTAAATCCAGGGTTATTCACTTGTCTACAGATTATGTGTTTGACGGTAATTCGGGACCTTATACAGAACTTGAACGCCCGCATCCCATATCCTATTACGGTAAAAGTAAACTGGCTTCGGAAAATATTGTCCTTGGTGGTGGAATAAACGCTACTGTTATCAGGACGATGGTATTGTTCGGTCATGGCCGTAAACTTAAACCAAGTTTTGTTGCCTGGATAGTTAAACGGTTGCGGGAAGGAAAGAACTTAAAAATCGTCACAGACCAGATTGGAAATGTCACGCTGGTTGACGATCTCGCTGCTTCAATCGAACGGATTGTATACCTGAATAAAACCGGGTTATATAACGTTGCAGGACGTGAGCTGATAAGCCGGTATGAATTTGCGGTAAAAATAGCTGAAGCATATGAATTGAATCACGAATTGATAAAACCTGTTTTAACCCGAATGCTCAACCAGGCAGCACCAAGGCCATTGCAGAGTGGTTTTCTCGTAGACAAAGCACAGGATGAGCTTGGTCTTCGATTCTGTAACGTTGAAGAAGCCTTAAGGAAATACAGGAAACAGGAAGCGTCATTTAATTGATTTGAGAATAGATAATGGATGAGTTACAACGTATTCTTGCGATAGTACCAACCTATAACGAACGTGAAAACGTAAAGGAAATAATACCACGTATCCTTCAATCTCATGAGGCTGTGTCAATCCTGATTATCGACGATGGATCTCCTGATGGTACCGGTGATATCGTTGAGGAAATATCTAAGACTGAAAAAAGAGTTTTCCTGCTGAGACGTCCTAAGAAGATGGGACTGGGAACAGCATACGTCGCCGGTTTCAAATACGCACTTGAAAAAGATTATGATGCAGTAATAGAAATAGATGCTGACCTGAGCCACAACCCTGATGATATTCCAAGACTTATTCAACGGGCGAATGACGGTGCACATTTTGTCATCGGCAGCAGGTATGTTTCTGGTGTGAACGTGGTAAACTGGCCACTTCAACGCCTGATATTATCCTATTTCGCCTCAGTTTACGCACGCTGGGTGACCGGTATGCCCTTCATGGACCTTACTGCCGGATATGCCTTGATACGCAGGGAGGTTCTCGAAGCAATAAACCTCGATAAGATCAGATCAAACGGTTACGGGTTTCAGATAGAGATAAAATACTTTACCTGGAAAAAGGGTTTCCGCCTTGTGGAGTGCCCGATCATATTTATTGAGCGTGCGCAGGGAACATCAAAAATGAACAAGCGTATTGTTCTCGAGGCAATTTTTATGGTGTGGAAACTTCGGCTGGGATCTCATACGGGAACTTGAACTTGACCGACCTTTCTGTAATAATCGTATCATACAACGTTGAGCATTTCCTCAGACGTACCATCCAATCAGTCTACCGCGCTCAACAGGACTTGAATTTAGAAGTATTTGTTGTTGATAATGCTTCTAAAGACGGCTCAGTTGAGATGGTTCGTTCTACATTTCCCCAGGTAAAATTAATTGAATCGGATAAGAACCTCGGTTTTGCCAAAGCGAATAATCTCGCCCTGAAACAAGCCAGCGGTAAGTTTTTAATGCTCCTTAATCCCGATTGTATCCTCCAGGAGAAAACCCTTACAACGCTCATTCAGTTCCTGAAAGATAATCCGGACGCGGGAGCTGTTGGACCAAAATTATTGAACAGGGATGGCACTTTCCAGGCAACCAGCAAACGTAGTGTCCCCACTCCCTGGGTATCCTTCTGCAAACTCAGCGGACTGAGTAAACTGTTCCCGAAATCACGTGTTTTTAACCGTTATGAGCTTGGATACCTTGATCCCGATGAAGTAAACGAGGTCGAAGTCCTGACCGGTGCTGCGATAATGATCACCCGGGAAGTTTACGATAAAGTTGGCGGATTGAGCGAAGACTATTTTATGTACGGGGAGGATATCGACTGGTCACGAGCGATTGCCAATGCAGGCTGGAAGGTATTTTACGTTCCCACAACACAGATCGTACATTACAAGGGTGAATCCACAAGGCAGAAGGGATTTGATAAAGAGAAGCATTTTTATCACGCAATGAGGTTATACAGCAGGAAACATTCACGCCTGGGAATATTAGCAAGGTTATTTATAGAGGTGGGGATAATTATCGGTGAATTAGCGGCAAGACTGCAAAAATGGATACCTGCCTGGTTACCGGCGGTGCTGGATGCAATTATAGTTTTTGCCGTATTTATCCTGGCATTTTTTATAAGATTTACTTATTTCAGTTCCGTATGGGGACCTCCGCCGGTACCAATCTCACTTGGGATGTGGATTGTCAGTGCCTTTTACGCAATTGTAATAACATCCATATTGATTGTTTTTGGAACATACAGATCACGGTCTTCCCAGGTTTTGATATTGATAATTTCCGTTGTTGTAGGCTCAGCGCTGGTATCAACCCTGGCTTTCTTTATCAAGTCTATCCAGTTTTCAAGGATTGTTATAGCTGTTTCGATTTTGGCAGTACCAACGCTTTTAGTTACTTGGCGATTTATCCTGAGTCTTATCGGGGGCAGGAGATATTCTCGAAAAGTGCTGATTGTTGGTATCGATCGCCTGGGAGAAACAGTAGTTGAAAGAGTTAAAAGCGGTGCGATACAGGGCATAACCCCTGTCGGTTGGCTGGTCCATGATACTGAAAAACTGGGCGAAACAGTACTGGATTTACCGGTACTGGGAAGGGTATCTGAATTTGCATATATAGCGGGTGAATTCGACATCGAGGAAGCCCTGTTTTCATCCGGCTGCGCAACATACGAGGATATATTCAGGATCGTTACCAAAAAGCCGGTAAAAGGGATGGTTATCCAGATTATTCCGGAAGGATATGATAAAAATGAGAATATTCCCCTGTTGGAATTAGACCTCGGTGTGAATATTTTTAAACGCTTCTCGAGACGTCACCAGCCCAGGATTATAATGGGGAAAAGGGATAGCTAGTAAATTCACTGATTAATACACTTCTCGAAAAAGAGGAATCTTCACTTGACCCCGATCACTCCATTAGAGTAAGTTTCTTCTCCATTTTCAGAACGTTATAAAACACGTATAAATAATCATTCTTTCAACGTTGAAGAATGAATTGGGATATAGTTATGAGAGACTTTGTTTTTGATTTCGAAAAACCTGTTGTTGAGCTTGAGAAAAAGATAGATGAAATGAGATCTTTGTCTCACGCTGGTGAGGTTGATATAAACAGCGAAATCACTCAACTGGAGTTAAAAGCTGAACGCCTTCGCGAGGAAATCTACTCCAACCTGAACCGTTGGCAGAGGGTTCAGATAGCCCGTCACCCAAAACGTCCATATACACTTGATTACATTGAAAAGATTACCGGCACTTTCCAGGAGATTCATGGTGACCGACTGTTCCGTGATGACGCGTCTATTGTTTCAGGACTGGCGGTTATAAATAACCTTCCTATTGCCCTGATTGGTCACCAGAAGGGACGCGGTACAAAACAGAACCTCTACCGTAATTTCGGCATGCCACATCCGGAAGGTTACCGTAAAGCGTTACGTGTGATGAAACTGGCAGAAAAATTCAACCGTCCGATCCTTACGCTTATAGACACTCCAGGTGCCTACCCCGGGCTTGGGGCAGAGGAACGTGGACAGGCTGAGGCAATTGCCCGGAACCTGTTTGAAATGAGTTCTCTGAAGGTTCCTATTGTTGCGGTGGTAATTGGAGAGGGTGGTTCCGGTGGTGCATTGGCTCTCGGCGTAGCCGACAGGGTGATTATGCTGGAGTATTCAATTTACTCGGTCATCAGTCCGGAGGGATGCGCGTCGATTCTGTATCGTGACGCGACGCAGGCTAACCGTGCGGCGGAAGCTTTACGTTTAACATCACGCGACCTGCTGGAACTGGGAATAATCGACGAGGTTATTCCTGAACCATTTGGTGGAGCACATCGTGACTGGGATACAACAACATCCAGGGTTAAAGAGACAATAATCAAACATCTGACAGATCTTCAGGGTATTAAACCTGATAAACTCGTCAACCAGCGTATTGAAAAATATGGTAAAATCGGATTCTTTACGGAAGAATACGTTTAATATTTATCTCATATCCATATATTAAACTCGGCTTGAAAACAGTCGAGTTTTAATTTTTACATGGATTTTCGATGATTCGAAATATTTTATATCCGCTTTATCAGCGTCACATACATGCAATTCAGCAAAGTGCCGGAATGACTAATTCGGTACGGCTTATTGCAGCTCTTGTTATAGTCACTCTCACTTTTTCGAATACTCCTCTACAGGCACAATCAATCTATGAAGAGGAGCCACAATTTGGATTTAAAGAGAAAAACTGGTGGGTACTTGGTTTTTCATCTCATATTCCAGACATACCGATAGGTATGTATGTCTCATTCCTCAGGCCGGATAATATCGGATGGTATCTTGATGCCCATTTCAGACAGATAAGACCGGCTGTTTCAGCAAATACAATCGACGCCAGCCGTTACACGGTTGAAAATGAGCTTGAAGGAGTATTCCTGGATACGGAATATTCCAGGTTTTCAGTTACCACCGGTATAACTAAAGTACTAAGTCAACGATTTGCTGTATATTGTGGTGCGGGGATCTCCAGTAAGACTATATACCGTCAGTATATAGATCCAAATGATCGCGTTCTCTTTTTATATACTTACTGGATTAATGACGAAACGATCATCAAGTTTAACGCCACAGCAGGAATCCAGGTGATGATCTGGCAGGATTTGAAAGTATCCGGGAAGCTTGGTTATGTCCATGAACCTGCAGGTGTTCTCGCGGGTATAGGATATACCTGGTAATTAAACTCATCAGCATTATAAAGTGTTATATAAAAAATCACGATCCATTACTGGATCGGGATTCGTGATTTATATAATGACTTCGACCATTAGTCATTCAAATTAGCCTGCGCTGCCGCCAGCCTTGCTATTGGTACACGGAATGGGCTGCAGGAAACATAATCAAGACCAACTTTATGGAAGAAATGAATTGAACTGGGATCACCACCATGCTCACCGCAGACTCCCAGGTGGAAGTGATCTTCCGGCTTCTTAACCTCTCGGGCTTTCTCGACCGCGACCTTCACCAGGCCACCGATACCGGATTGGTCGATTGACTGGAAGGGATCGTCCGGGTAGATACCCAATTCGACGTAATGCGGCAAGAATGTTCCAGAATCGTCACGGCTGAATCCGCAACCCATCTGGGTCAGGTCGTTTGTGCCGAAGCTGAAGAATTCAGCGTGCGCGGCAATCTCATCGGCGGTCATGGCAGCACGCGGTACCTCGATCATGGTTCCGACCAGGTACGGCAGATTATCCAGACCTTTTTCCTTCTTAATATCTTCCGCGACACCATGCACGATCTTCGCCTGGTTCTCGAGCTCTTTCTCGTTTCCAACAAGTGGGATCATGATTTCAGGATGCACTTCTATTCCTTCCGCGGTCAGTTGTGCGGCCGCTTCCAGGATAGCACGTGCCTGCATGGCGGTCACTTCCGGCATGGAGATACCGAGACGGCATCCACGGTGTCCAAGCATCGGGTTGAACTCATGAAGCTGTGTGATGCGGTCCTTGACATGAGCCGCATCTACACCGAGTTCTGCAGCTATCTCGCCGATCTTCTCATCGTCTTCCATCGGGGGAAGGAACTCGTGCAGTGGCGGATCCAGGGTACGGATAGTCACGGCATATGGGCTCATCGCCTTCAGAATACCGTAGAAATCGTCACGCTGGAACGGCAACAGCTTTTCGAGTGCTTTTTCGCGCTGTTCGGTTGTGTCTGACAGAATCATGGTACGCATTGCTTTGATCCGGTCTTCGCCGAAGAACATATGCTCAGTACGGGTCAGGCCGATACCCTTTGCACCGAACTTGCGGGCACGTTCTGCGTCGGCTGGATTATCAGCATTTGTACGCACGCCAAGACGTTTTGTCTTTTCAGCAATTACCATCAGCTGCTTGTACCATTCATTGCTATCCGGATCGGCATCTGCCACCGGAAGTTTGTCCGCATAGACTACACCCTTGGAGCCGTTCAAGCTGATCCAGTCACCTTCCTTGTAAACTGTGCCATCGACAGTCATCTGGCGATTCTTGTAGTCGATGTCCAGTTCGCTGCAACCGACGATACAGGTTTTGCCCCAACCACGGGCTACCAGGGCGGCGTGGGATGTCATACCACCGCGAGCTGTAAGGATACCCTTGGCAGCGCTCATACCATCAACATCTTCAGGGCTGGTCTCGAGACGGACGAGGATAAGCTGTTCATTCGAATCGGCTTTTGCCATGTTGTGGGCACGTTCAGCGTTAAATACGATCTTTCCAACTGCACCACCAGGACCTGCGGGGAGACCCTTGGCAATTTTAGTCGCAGTCTTTTCAGCCTGCGGATCGATCATCGGATGCAACAATTCATCGACCTGTTCCGGCTTTACACGCATCAGGGCGGTTTTCTCATCAATCATACCCTCTTCAAGCATATTGATGGCCATCCGGATGGCAGCCATACCGTTACGCTTGCCTGTACGTGTCTGCAGCATCCAGAGATGCCCTTTCTCGATCGTGAACTCAATGTCCTGCATGTCCCTGTAGTGATCTTCAAGGCGGTCACGAATTCCGACCAGCTGAGAATACAGTTCTGGTGATTTCTCATCAAGGCTCGGCAGCATATCGTTCTGACCCGGCTGCTTGCAATGTTGATTCAGGGCATTCGGGGTACGGAGACCTGCTACCACATCTTCACCCTGTGCATTTACCAGCCATTCACCGTAGAAATTGGGATCGCCTGTGGCGGGATCACGTGTGAATGCAACGCCTGTCGCGCTGTCATCGCCCATGTTCCCGAAGACCATGGTCTGGACATTAACGGCTGTTCCCCAGTCATCAGGAAGGTTTTCAATGCGACGGTAGGCGATTGCACGCTTTCCGAACCAGGATTGGAATACGGCACCAATACCACCCCAGAGCTGTTCCCAGGGATCATCCGGGAAGTCATTACCAAGAACTTCCTTCACTTTGGCTTTGAAATCTTCACAAAGCTGCTTCAGATCATCTGCCGGAATATCAGTGTCTTCCTTATAGCCTTTCGATTCTTTCAAATCATCCATCAGCTTATCTAGTTGTGGACGGATGGCATCTTCTTCATCTTCATATTCGATACCCGCAGCCTTTTCCATCACTACGTCAGAGTACATGGTAATTAGGCGGCGATAGGCATCATAGACAAAACGATCATCACCACTAAGCTTGATAATACCAGGAATAGTTGCGGAGCAAAGACCAACATTCAGAACGGTTTCCATCATACCTGGCATGGACATTCTTGCGCCGGAACGGACGCTGACCAGAAGTGGATTATCCGGATCGCCAAATTTTTTGCCCATTATGGCTTCTACTCCGGCCATTGCTTCCTTTGTCTGCTCCATGGCCTCTTCAGGAAGCTTGTTGCCATTTTCGAAGAATACAATGTTGGTTTCAGTCGTTAATGTAAATCCGGGGGGGACTGGAATATTCAGACTAACCATCTCAGCCAGGTTGGCACCCTTGCCACCGAGCAAATTTTTCATATCAGCTGAACCTTCGGCCTTTCCATCACCGAAAAAGTATACGTACTTCACAATTCCTCCTTGTTCTTCAATTTATTGTCTATTTTTTACAAATGTTTGACGATCTAAAATTCACGGTTTGGTGATTCATTAAATCAAGGTTCTGAATATCAACTTTTTTGTTCTCTAAAACAACTAACCAAATTCAATTATTTAGTTATTGCTAACTCTCAATTTGTCATAAAGTCACAACGTTTATATTATAATCGTGGTGTTGCGGAACTTTATATCAATGCTAATAAATATTTTAGTGTCAATTTCTGGAGAATAATCAATCAATTTTGATTAAGGGCATATCATATTTTCTAAAACTTTGCTCCACGAGCAAAAAGTATCTAATTTTTTGATAAAAATGATCTAATAAACCCCAGCCTTCCCCAAAAAACGAAATGTTCATTATTTATATCGTCCATTGGAATAAAAGTAGCCGTAAAACCTGGTATAAACTCGACACCATTAAGATTAAATGCTGTGGAAAATCCAAAGTTCACATCTGAAATACCGTCTTTCGCAACCCATTCCTGGTCCATATAACCGGTGCTGAAATATAGATCAAAAACTGTTCCCTCAACAGCCTCAACAGGTTGAACCAGTTCCACCAGGACATATACACCATCTCCGCCAACAGATTCTGGAATTCCGTTTTTAAATTCTGTTTTATTATAGTCATAGTAAACAGTTACAGTGGGAGTAAACGGTACCCTTGTAAATGATATTCCCGTAAATACTTCTGATGTTGTAGTCAATTCATCCGGCCATTTGTCGTGATTAAACCAGTTCAGGTGGAAATAACCGATTGTAAAATCAACAGGCCCAAAGGATCTTGTCCAGTCGATTGTAAGATCAAGCTCATCCCATTCGGCGTTATAAGTACTGTCAAGGTCACTACGTTTAGTAAGTGCCCATGACGCCCATGCATTGGCTGTAATTCCCAGTTTGTTAGCCTTGAAAGTAATTGCAGGCTGGAATGCAGGACTGCCGTTTAAGACGTTAAAACCACGCCACATGTAATCTGTGACAAATGATCCTTCTGCAATTATTTCCGCTTTTGAAGTACCGGGAAAAATTACCGCGACACACAAAATCAAAACTAAAAACATCCCTATCATCTTTTTCATCGAACTATTTCTCTTCCTTCAAGTTGTGGTAATAATAACACTCATCCTGTATGAAACATTCATGACACTTTGGTTTTCGCGCGTGGCAGGTTTTCCGTCCAAAAAAGATCAGATGGAGATGAAACTGGTATGACTTACCTGCAGGTACTCTATTTCGCATTGCATTAAAAGTTTTAACCGCGTCAAAATTATCCGGTACAAAACCCAGTCTTTTGCATAAACGGTGGACATGTGTGTCCACCGGGAAAACATCAACTCCGAGGTTAAACGCCAGGACAACTGAAAGTGTTTTAGGTCCAATTCCCTTAAGATGTCCGATTTCAGCAAGTGCCTGGTCAAAATCCATCTCTTTAAGAAAATCCGCTTTATAATCCCCACGGGTGTTCTTCAGGTATTCCAGCAGTGCCTGGATCCTGGACGCCTTCTGTTTGTTTAACCCGGCAGTACGGATAGCTTGCGCTACATCATCAACCGGTGCTTCATGTACCTCTTTCCAGGTTCTGTATTTCGTTCGTAATTCCGTGTATGCCTTGTCCCGGTTATTATCATTTGTATTCTGGGATAAGATTGTATTTATCAACCCTGAGAGTGGATAACTTCTTTTAGTAAAATGGAGGGCACCTTTTTCACTCTCAAATCTACTGACAATCCGTTTAACCTTGGATTGGAGAGTCTTCTCTGAGACACTGGCGGGGTCGACCGGTTTTTTCATTTATCGCCCTCTTCCCCGCTTTCCTTCCTACCATATTTTACCCCATTCTCAGGAAGCGCCGGGACAAAGGTTATTTCGATACCCGGTTTTTCTGTTGCGGCGGGATCAGAACGAACTACGAGATGGTCACCGATATCGCCAGGTTCGAAGTTACGTTTCGCAATCTTGAGGAATCTCTTGATCAGTGAGTGGGCAAAAGCATCGAGTGCCTTTGTTTCACTTTTATGAAAACTTGGAAGAAACCTTTCGAGTTCCTCATCTGCAGCCTTGTGCAGCTCTTTCTTCACGCCTTCAATACCGCCGACAAAATGTTCTCCCCGCAGCCATTCGAGGAACTCATCAACCTGCTGTTCAATAATTTCCTGTGCCTGTGGAAGTTGATCACATTTTCGCTCTGATTCTTTATCGATCAGGTATTTTAAATCCTGGAGATCGGTAATTGTAACGCCATCTATTTCTTCACCGGGGAATTCGACATCTCTTGGTACGGCAAGATCAATAACCTGCATCGGTTTACCGGATTTACGCTGCTTCAGCATTTCCCTGGAGATTACCGGTTCCTGCGCTGAAGTGGCTGTAAAAACAAGGTCGGCATTATTAAGCTGATCCTGCAGCGTTGACCAGGGTGCTGAGGATGCTTTATGCCCCTTTGCCAGCTTGGTGGCGGCAATATCAGTCCGATTAACAATGACGGTTTCTATATTCCTGCGCCTCAATGCGCTAAGAATTATTTCCGAAGTTTCATTGGCTCCGATGACTAGTGCTTTCCCCGGATTTGAATCCTGGTCGAGAACCATTTTTACAGCCGCACCGGGAATACTTTTCGGGCCGCTGCCGATAATTGTTTCGCTCCTGATTCTTTTTGAAACTCGGAAAGCGTGATGGAACAGCTTATGTAGGGTTTTTCCCGGACCACCAAATGCACAGGATGTGCTGTAGGCGTCTTTCACCTGTCCACGGATCTGTTCTTCGCCGAGAACGAGTGAATCAATTCCGGATGTTACACGAAACAGATGCCGTGCAGCACCGGCACCAACATGTCGATAGGCAAGGTTAAGGATACGTTCCGGTTCTTCCACTCCCCAGGCACGGTAAAATTCTACGACTTCCAGACCGTGGCGTCCTTTTGTACCATGGGCACGGTAAAATTCCACCCTGTTGCATGAAGCCAGGATGATGGCCTCGTCAACACGTGTAATCCGTTTATACAACAGGACAGCTTCTCCAAGCTCCTGCCTGCTCAGCTGAAACGGTTCACGTTCCGTGAGGGTTGCGGTCTTATGACTGATACCGAAAACTGTTAAAACCATACTTAACTCGTATCCATTCCAACGCTTTTGTCTGGAAGCCTTGGAAAATAAAGGATCATTGTATCTCAGGCAAGACAAATGGGCCTACCCCGTAGCCGATTTGAGTCATAAATCCGGAATTCATTAGCGAATCCGGATTTTGACTTTCTTAAATAATCAAAGCTCTCATCGATAAAATCAACTGAATGTTATACCACCGGCGATATACTTTGCGTTTATTCCTTTTGCCCTAAGCATAACAGTTGCTTCGTAACTTCGTGGTCCCCTGGCGCAAAGCAGGACAACATTCTCACGGGGTAAATCATCAATTCTTGAAAGTAACTGACGGTATTCAATATCCAGCAATGTCCCATTTATATCGGGACGTTCCCAGCCAGCAGATTCTTCCTCGTTCATCATATTCACAATCGTC
>JANQEY010000016.1 GCA_028278125.1 bacterium
ATACCATCTCCATTCGGAGTGAAAACATTGGGCAGGAGGAACTGCGGACAATTGTCATTACAAAAAACTTCCGACAACTGGCTCTCATTTCCTGAACGATCAACAGCCGTAATCATGTAACAACCCGCATAGGAACTCAAACCATCATGAACAAAAAATCGGTCCCGGGTCTCAGCCAATAGCAGAAAACTCTCATCCTCTCCTGACCTTGAGAAATAAACCCGGTACTTCGTAATATCATCGTCACATACCAGGTCATCATCTGGTTCCCACGACAAGCGATTCTGGAAATCATTGAAATCACAGCCCTGATCAGAGCTGTTTACCTCACAACTAAATGGCGCCGAAGTATCAAAGGAGATGGCGATCGGTGTACATGGAGGAATCGTATCATTGGGCTGCGTACATGCTATCTGAGATCGATTTATTAATGGTGATGCAACCAAATCATTCCCATACGAACCTTGTGTTGAAACAAAATAACAATACTCTGTCTCCTCATCCAGGTTCACACCATTGAATCTCCCATCATCCAGGTAAGACAACCCCTCCATCGTTACATCCACTGAATCAATAAGTTGTATCGCTGATACATCAGAATTGTCTACATGATCCCGATAAATGTAGTGGTAAGGAAACTCTTGCGCACTTATCGACCAGGGTGTATTCCCACCCCAGTTTAGTTTTATAGAACCCACCTGGGGTATTGGATCAAGTCGTATTGATGAGGCCACAGCCGAAGTGTCAATGGGTACGCCGGTGTTGTCATGAAGAACAATCTTGTACGCATAGGCTAAATCGTCCGTGTTAAGTCCTATATCCAAAAGGAAAGTATCCGCCTGGCTCACTGATACCGGCTCAAAAGTCCCTGAAGGACCGACTCCTTCGGTTCTTAATACTGTATAAGAATAATCAGGGGGGAATTGAGTTTGGTCTATTTCAAGGGGAGGTGTCCACCTAAGATTAATGTGACCGCTCGTTTCACTTGTTGAAACAATATCAACATTGGTTATCAATGGAACATTTATCGTCAGGCTATCACACGCTTCTTCCGATGCAATACTTGCCCCTCCGGCTGGTTCCGGAAAAGTAGCCACCAAACGATAGCAATATTTAGAACCAGGTGATAAACCAACGCCGTTGTTGTTATCCAGGTAACTCGTTTCTCCAATATCTAAAACCTCGACCAATTCGTATCCGGAACTTTCAGGCAGGCCCGGATTACAATTCGGATCAATGGCAAATTCATCTACCCGCCTCCATACTTCCATCGCATCGGCATTGGGACAACTATAGGGATCCCAATCCAACTGGATGCTTCTTCCTGGAACTCCATCGGCGGTAAGACCTGTTGGAGCCGGGCCTACCACGGTGATCCGCCACGTCTCAAAATT
>JANQEY010000017.1 GCA_028278125.1 bacterium
AAACAAAGGCGGAAGTTGCAACGGATTCACCATGATAACGAAAGTGTCGGATGTTAACGGGAATGAGTTCGGTTTCCTTGCCTGCCCTGCGTAAATAGAGCTTACCGTTGTTGACATATATTTTGATTTCCCGGGGATCGGGGCGAAAACGATAGCTGACGGATCTGTATGTTCCGGTATATTGAAGTAACTGATGGGTGCTCACTCTGTGCGATACCGGCTCCGGTAGAGAAGACTGGTTGTTGATAATAAAATCTTCAACAAGATGTCTCATCCTGGTCAATGGCGGGTGTCTAAAAACATTGATGACAAGGAAATATCCCAGGCCGATTTCTCTGTTGTAGCCCAGGCGGGCGAGGTACCCGTCTCCATCTCCGCCGTGACCATGGAAAATTTTCCCCTTTCTCATTGATGTGTAGTTTCCCAATCCATAACCGTAGCTCAAACCGCTTTTTGCAGCCAGTGTCGTCTTTGGCGTTTCCATTCTCTCAATGGTGGATGCCTTTACCAGACGTTTGTCTTTATAGGTGCCCTGATTTAAAAAGAACTGGATAAACGGGGCCATTTCTGCAGGAATGATATTTATTGCACCAAATGCCCGATACAACATATGCCAGTATGGTATGACTGTTTCACCATCCGTATCGTATCCCGTGGCAAGATTGGCCATTGTTCTTTTGTCAGGGAAAAAACTGGCCGAATGCATATCAAGCGGTATGAAGATATTTTTACGAACAAAATCTTCATAGGTTTGTCCGCTGACTTTCTCCAGCACAAAGGCCGCTAAACCTGCACCGACGTTGGTGTAGGATTTATGCAAGCCTGGGGACCATTTCGTTTGTCTTAAATGCGCTTTCCAGTTAAGTGCAGCTTGGAGCTGCATCGGCTCGGTATGATTAAATTCTTCCCAGCTCATTTCCGTTAACCCCGCAGTATGTTCCAACAGGTGGGAAATACGAACAGGGTGTGTACGGGACCACTGATTGTGTAAAGGGATATCAGGAATGATATCCGTTACGATACCGTCAATATCGATCTGTTTCCTTTCATGAAGCATTAACATGGCCAGGGCTGTAAACATTTTCGTGATGGAACCTATTCTGTATACAGTTTCAGGGCCGGCCGGTTTACCGGTTTCATAATCCGTTATACCCAGTGTCCCGGACCAGAGGATAGTCTCCGGGCCCGTAATGGTTAAGGCGACAGATGGAACGGCATATGCAAGCCTGACCTGTTCTATTTCAGAGATAAGGCGGGTGATGCGATCCTGTTCAGCATGGGTGGCCGTCGATGTCACCGAGATGAGTAAAATCAGCGACAGATAAACGGATTTTGGTGACATCTTAAATAGCCGTTATAGTTTGTCTTGATGGAAACAAAATAGTGATTGTTACTCTAACCAGTAACTAGAAAAACAATAACATAAACTCTGTGAATAATGTCAACAATGTGCCGGAATAAAATATTACATTTGATTTGTATCGTGTTTGCCATTGCCGGTGCGCGGATCCTTTATGCCGGTAATGACAATGAATTCAGTGCTATTTATACGGTTATTGTGGCGCCCGATTTATCGGATTTGAAAGTCGAGGCCTGCTTCAGGGAGGGCCCGCCCGAATATTTACATACATCTTCTGACACTGCCGGCAGTTATCTGGAGGCTGTTTATGTTGCCGATCAAAAGATGAATGGTTGGAAACGATATGATCGGATTGATTTACGTTACTTGCCTGATAATCAATGCGTGTCGTATGTTGTTGATCTTAAACGTGCGGCCACTAACATGCGTCGCCGGCAGACACGTTACAGGGGAAATGATGCAGTTTTTTTGACCATTGCTGCGTGGTTATGGCTACCGGACGCTTCTATGGAAAAATCCGATATACTGGTCAGATTTGAACACCCGGAAGATTTTAAGATATCAACTCCCTGGCCTCTGCGGCACAGGAACAGTACTGAAACGGAGTACCGGCTTGTTTGGACCCCTGGATATTGGCGAGGGGTGACCGTATTTGGCCGTTTCTGGAGTGAGGAACTGGTTGTTCCCGGTTCCCGATTGAGGTTGGCGATACTTCATGGACAACCGCAGGCCAGACTTGAAGATGTGATGCAGTGGATTGAGCATGGCGCAATGGCCCTGACCAAACTTTATGGCAGATTTCCGCTTCCCTCCCCGCAGATTATGGTGGTGCCCATAGGGCATTCTCGTGGCCCCGTTCCCTGGGGACAGGTATCCCGTGGCGGTGGTACCGCTTCATACTTATTTATTGATCAGACCCGTCCGATTACCGAACATATTGATGACTGGACGTTGACTCATGAACTCAGTCATATGATCCATCCGTTTATGGGAGATTCCGGTTCGTGGTGGGCCGAGGGCCTGGCCTCATATTATCAAAATGTTTTACAGGCGAGAATCGGGACTCTCTCCGAGCAGCGGGCCTGGGAGAAGTTACATGAGGGATTCCAGCGTGGTATAAAACAGACGCGAAGGGGGACAAGCCTGGAACAGGCAAGTATTAAAAGAGGCTGGGGGCAAATTATGCGTGTCTACTGGAGTGGTGCTGCAATAGCATTACTCGCGGATCTCGAGTTACGGAAGCAGGGTAAAACCCTGGATTTTGCCATGTCTGAATTTCAGAAATGTTGTTTGCCGTCTGACAGGTTGTGGTCGACGGCCGAATATATGCTGAAACTGGATGAGTTAACCCATTCGAAGATCTTTTTTCAGTTATATAATAAGTATATTCATAATGACAATTTTCCGGATATGGAGGATGCTTATGAACAATTGGGCCTCATACCGAAAAGAGGAAAACTCAAATTCAACGATGATTTCACAGCCAAACAACTAAGAAAGAATATTATGTCACCGTGAAGGTGGATAACTTTATCCGGGTTGATACAGAAATGAAAAAACTATATTTATGTTTTACTATTTTCCTGTCGTTTTGCCTGCTGTCTCTTCCCTCTTTTGCTCTGGAGGAAAAAGATATGGTTCCCGACTGGTCTCTGCAAACTGATGATGGAGAAGAGATCAGTTTCTACAGCAATACGGGAGAGACGGCATCGGTACTGTTATTTTGGGCGACCTGGTGCCCGTACTGCCGGGCTCTGATGCCGCATTTACAGGAATTGGCAAATGAATTTCAGGATAAAGGTGTCAAGTTCTATGCCTTAAACGTTTGGGAAGATGGTGATTCGGTTGGTTATATAAAGAAAAACGGTTTTACATTCACATTATTAATGAACGCAGATCCGGTAGCGGGTAGCTATGGTGTCAAAGGTACGCCCGGGCTCATGGTGATTGATAAGCGACACATTCTGCGTTATTTGAGACGTTCCGGACAGAAAGATGAAGAGGTTAAAAATGCTGTCAGGCGGACATTAGAATCTTTGGCGGACAGGTAATCATATTTAGTAAACGCGGGAAACTGATATGAAGATTAAACATACCATATTAATTGTCTCCTTAGTTCTGTTTATTGCCATTGGTGTTGTGTTTTACCGGACTTTCAGTTCTCTGGATCAGATTATCCAGGCTGCCGTTGAAAAATACGGTCCGGAAATTACCCAGTCGAAAGTGAGTCTGGAAAGAGTGAGTTTGGATCTGGCTAATGGCAAGGCTGCATTACACGATCTGTATATTGGTAACCCCGCAGGTTTCAATACCGAATATTTTGTCAAGTTAGATGAAGTTTCACTTACTCTGGATCTGGATTCCATTACTTCCGATCCCATTATTGTCAAAGAAGTACTTGTCCAGGGGCCTGCAATCATTTATGAGCTCGCGAGTGGGGGCAGTAATCTTGATAAGTTATTGAAAAATGTTCAGTCCTATACAGGTCATGAGGCGAAACAGGCAGAAAGCGAAAATACTGGTCCTAACCTCGTCATTGAAGATATTTATATTAATAGTGGTGAGGTAAGTGTCAGCCACGCGTTGTTAAAAGGAAAAAAACTGACAGCAGGACTGCCGGATATTCACCTTGAAGATATTGGTAAGGATAAAGGTGGTGCTTCTCCCGGAGAGGTGGTAGAACAGGTAATGACAAAAGTGAAATCCGGAGTAACCAGTGCGGCAGGGACATTGAGTCTTGATAAATTACCCGGAGCCGTTGCCGATCAGTTGAAGAGTGCCAGACAATTTGCCGGTAAAGGTGCCGAGAAAGCGGTGAAGACCGTTAAAGATGTGGGCGGCAAGGTCAAGCAGGGGCTTGGTAAAACAGGAGAAAAATTAAAAGGTTTATTTGAGGGATCACTGAACAAGTCCAGCCGGGACTTGTCGGAGGACGCAAACTGAAAATGCGATTTTTGGGTTGTTTACAAAATCAATTGCCTATAGCAATCAATTTTGGTGATACATCCATGTATCACAGGAAACTCTGATTTAATCGGAGTTTCGTTAAATAACATGACACAGGTGTTTTCTCCGGAGGAACTCGACAGCTTCAGGCAGTTGTTGGTTCAACGAAGGGAGGAATTGGAAGAAGTCAAGGAAACCGGGCAGCAGTCCGCGACGACGGTCGAACTGGATCAAACCAGAGTGGGACGCTTATCACGTATGGATGCAATGCAGGCCCAGGCAATGTCGCAGGAAACCAATCGAAGACGTGAAATAGAGATTCAACGTATTGCTGCGGCCCTTGATCGATTAGATAGTGGTGAATATGGTATTTGTGTGAATTGCGACGAGTACATAGCCCGTAAACGGCTGGTTCTTGACCCTGCAACACCCGTCTGTATCAATTGTGCGGGGAACTAGGTCTTACCGGCGATGGTGTTTGATTACTATTACAATTTATCGAAGAAACAACAGCTCATTTATCAGCGAAGTGACAAGATTGAGAAAATCCCTCTGAGAAATCCCTATGCAATAAGAGAATATTTGAGCGGTCTTAACCAGGCGTTGGCTCTGGAAGACAGGAGGAAAGTAGAAGCCCAGGCCAGTAAGCTGATCAATGCACTCGTAGAAGACACCGGCGCTCCCAAAGTGAATACGCGTGTACTGGATGTCAGGCCGGCGGATGACTGGGGAGAATTACATGGACTGTATGAACCGGAAGATGGGAAACCGGCAAAAATTACTGTCTGGATGCGAACGGTTAAATACAAAAAGGTTGTCGCATTTCGCACTTTCTTGAGGACATTACTACATGAATTTTGCCATCACCTGGATTATGAATTATTCCGCCTGCAGGAGTCTTATCACACTGAAGGCTTTTTTAAACGGGAATCGAGTCTTTACAAACAACTTGTAGTGGAAGGCGAACAGCTTAGTTTGGTATGAGTTTTAAAGCCTTTTTTTCGGATAACATCTGCAGGTATTCATCTTCATAAAAGAATTTTTCATCCCCGAATGCCGGTTGCAGATCATTCAGCCATGTCGCTTTGGGATCAAATTTGGCGAAGAAAGGACGTTGTACCCAATCCTCATTACGTCCTTGAATAAAACGAAGGACGAATAATTTCTCACCCCTGATTTCGGTGATACCCTGGATCTCGACTTTACCGGGAGCGGCGCTCATGGATGGTCCTCTGGCGGTCCGGGCAAGTCCTGATACTTGTTGTATGGCCTCGCGATAGATTTCCCACGCTTTTACCAGTGGTACCTCAAAATACCGGCGTGCACCGGTGTCTCTTTCTACAAACATATAGTAAGGGATAACACCGGATTTAACCTGTAAACGCCACATCCTGGCCCAGATATCGGCATTATCGTTGATCCTGGCGAGCAAGGGACCTTGTGCCCTGATCTGGGCGCCGGTATTCCGAATACGCTGGATGGCTTTTTGGGTTATGCGCGGTTCGAGTTCACGCCAGTGGTTCATATGTGCCATTATCGCGACATGCTTGCCCGCCTTGGTCAGTTTTTCGAATAGTCGCAACAGGTCATCTGCATCCGGATCGGTAACAAACCGTTGCGGCCAATAGGTCAGTGCTTTTGTTCCAATACGTAATGTCTGTACATGATCGTACTTGTGTTCTGTTAGTTGATCCAGGTAGTGCGCAAGATGATGTGTCTTCATTACCATCGGATCACCGCCGGTGATCAGGAGATCCGTAATCTCCGGGTGTACCTCTAGGTAATCGTACAGGGATGTCACTTCATTGGATGCGAACCGCAGTGATTTGTCTCCGACAAATTGGGCCCAGCGAAAACAAAAAGTGCAATAGGAATGACATACCTGCCCCTGACTGGGAAAGAACAACAGTGTTTCCTTGTATTTATGTTGCATTCCCTGCAGTTTTTGATTTTCCAGTTCCGGGATATTGAGCTCCATTTGTCCGGCCGGGTGGGGGTTTAAACCTTTACGCAACTCCATTGCCAGCGCATCGATCTGTTTTTGCTGCGGTTTCTGCTTTAGTAATGTTGCCATCTGCTCAAATGCGGAAGGGGATACCATCCCCCTTTGAGGGAAGGTCAGGAGAAACACGGGATCATCTTCCGGTCTATGCCAATTGATCAACTCATCAATGACATATTGGTTAACCCGGAAAGGTAGAATATTGGCGACCACTTCGGTTTCAAACTGTAACGTCTTTGGGAGACAGTGGAATTGTTTGATTTGTTCAATTTGTCTATGGGTATAGACCTTAAATCGGGGCGATGAAACCACCTCAGGACCTGTTAGCGAGAAACTATGACTCAAACTTCCTCTCCCGATATTTAGTTGTTTTGCAATGTAAAAATATGGAGCCGGGTATTTCAAGGTTATTTTTCTAAATTCTTGTTCAATTTTTACCCGGAAAGATGGATTATAACGAAAATTCAGTACCCAGTAAAAACTTAGGCTTAATAGTTATTCTAAATTACTATTGTAACCGGTTGAATTGTTTCATATATAGCTACAATCTTAATATGATTTTGTAAATCATATAGTTAAATATTTTCCAATAACGATCAGTATTCAGGTGGAAATATATTCAATAATGAAGAGATTAGAGGAACTAAAGTAGCTCGGTATGACAGGACGATGTGAATACGGTTTACCAATATTAAAATGTATGAATAAAAGGTCAGGAGGGGAAGACGATGACTGATATCGACGCGATAACTGCGGTTTCTGCCAATAGAGGTATTACGTGGTTGCTTGATGGTTTCGATTATTTCAGGAAAGACTGGCTTGCATGGATAGGAGTGCTGATCATATTTTTTATTATTACTCTGGTGGCCTCACTTATTCCTGTAGTTAATCTCTTGTTTAATATTGTCGTCCCGATTTTTTTTGGTGGTTTGATGATAGGTTGCCGTGATCAGGATCAGGGTGCCAGTTTTAATATTGCGCATTTGTTTGCAGGGTTTTCAAATAATCCGGGACAGTATCTGTTACTGGGGCTATTGTATTTTGTCGGGATCATTATCGTGGGGGTGTTAACTATCATACTCATGATTGTTATGCTGGGAGGGATGGAATTTATTACTGAGTTACAATCCGGTGATATTGATGCACTAATAGCAAATAGCGTAAATATTTTATTAGCTGTTTTAATCGGTCTGTTATTTTACCTGCCATTATTGATGGCTATCTGGTTTGCTCCTGCGTTAATCGCCCTGGAAAATCAGTCTGTCCTGGATGCCATGAGGAACAGTTTTAGAGGCTGTCTTGTCAATGTCATGCCATTTCTTTTATATGGATTAATAGGCCTTGTTTTCTCCATTCTTGCAACGATTCCATTAATGCTGGGGTGGCTGGTCTTAACACCCATGATTATTGCCAGTATTTATATTGCATACCGGGATATATTTAAGACGAATCCTTCATGAGCAGAATTTTGACTAGATCGACGATTCAACGAGTGCACACAAAACAGGATGTTACTCGTGGGTAGGGACTCGGTTCTCGAAGTGTTAAAA
>JANQEY010000027.1 GCA_028278125.1 bacterium
TCAATGGCTCCAGCCCCATCATCACCTAAGCTATTACCAAAAGTTTCGCGATATGGATCGGCTGCGCCAGCTGGAAGCTGAGGATTGACCACCCCTTGCGGATCAGCCGTGTCGTCTAACAGCCTGTAGAAACTATCGCGTTCCTGCCAATAAGCCGAACCACGAATGGCCAACACGTCCTCAATAACCGGAACATTGATGACACCATTAAAAACTTTATTTTGATAATCACCATACTCCGCCCCGACACCTCCGGAAAATTCAGTTGAATCAGGCCGGTTATTGATAATGTTGATGGAACCCACGGTGGAGTTACGACCAAACAATGTACCCTGCGGACCACGGGCTATTTCCATGCGTTGGGCATCAAACAGCATATTGATCGCCGCTTGGGGTCGCGACATATAAACACCATCTACATGGATACCAACGTTCGGATCACCAATCTCAATAAAACTCGAGTTGACAATACCACGCATGGAGATCTGCACGGCCCCCATACCCTGGGTTGTCATATCGACGAATTTTATATTGGGTGCGATACTGTCAAAGTGAGTGGCATTGATAATGCCCTGTTGCAACATATCTTCACCACTGATGGCACTGATCGCCATGGATGTGTCCATGAGATTTGTCTCACGCCTAGTCGTGGTAACGATAATTTCTTCTATCTCTTCGTTTTCCTGTGCCGTTACGAGTACAGGTAAAGATGCGATGCTGAATAGTATCGATGAAATAAAAAAAGATTTAAATATACTCATTTTCTAACCCCTCCACCTTAGTTTTTATGAGTAAATGTCTTAATCCAATACGTGCTATCGCTTAACGCTTTTAGCATCAGTATTATCAGCATACTGCTAAATGTAATCGTTTACAAGTTTTTTATAAAAAAATATTTTATCAACAGGAAAATGTATTTTCCCTTTTATTTCAAATAGATATAAAATATTAATAGAGATGCACATGATCTTGAAAGGTTGGAAATTTAAAAAAAAATTTAAAAATTCTGCTGTTTTCCTCATCCCGGAGGTAGCATAACCGGGCTCGACCTAAAATTCCGCTGGCAGAAGAAGCCGCTAAAATCGCTATCAATATTGGCTGTCATGCCACCTTAATTCCTTATTACGGATGTTATACACGCTTTAATGAACCTATGCCTGACTCACCCACGATTAATAATTTGAATGCTTAATATTTCTTTAATATTTCAAACAGTTATTGATTAATCCATCAATTCAAAAATTACACGGTATGCGTCTGTGATGCTCGCGGGACAAGTATGATTTCCGTGCCATCGAGAATACAACATCCAGTCGGACTAAATTCGTGGTATGACAGAGCAAGACCATTGTTTCATGAAACTGCTCAACCCGCGACTGATTATGTAATCGTTTTCTATTTTGTTATACTCACGCTTTTTACAGCCAGGGTAGAATGAGGAATCATTTGATGGCGTCATCAATTAATAGTATTTGTAGTTATGTTTTATTACCTCGCTGATAATTGCGAAAATGAATTTTAATCTGATAATAATTCTATTCATTCAATCGATATGGTCTCCATTAAAGAAGTCGCCAAAATAGCCGGTGTTTCAACAGCAACTGTGTCACGCTGTTTAAACACACCCGATCAGGTTAAACAACTTACACGTGACAAAGTCAACGAAGCGATTCACAGAACAGGCTATTCACCAAATACATTAGCGAGGAATTTCCGCCGGGGTAAAACAGGTATTATTTTTGTCATTATTCCTGATATTGGTTCACCTTTTTTCAGAGGAATTATGCGGGGCATCGACCATGTGGCCGAAGAAAAGAATTTCAGTATCCTGATGAGGGAGACACAATTCAATACCCTGACATTCAGCGACTTTACCAATATTGTTTTATCAAAACAGGCCGACGGCATCATATTGCTTGCCAGTATTGATCCTTTCAGTTTTGCCGAATCTCCAAACAAAAGCGGTAAACATCCGCCCATCGTCATCGGCCTGGAAAGTATCCAACCTGAGCTGCAAAATTTTCCAAGCGTACGTATTGATAATGTAGCGGCAGCTAAAGAAGCGACCAACTACCTGGTTTCACTGGGCCATAAAAAAATCGGCTTTATCTACGGTTTGCATACCACCATGTTAACAGCGGATCGTGAACTCGGTTACCAGCAGGCAATGGAGGAAGCGGGTCTCCCGGTGAAAAAGGGATGGATAGTTGAAGGTCAATTATCGATACCCGGAACAATCAAGGCAACACGGAAATTATTAAACCACCAGCACCCGCCGACCGCCATATTCTGCGCAACTGATGATATGGCGATGGCATGCATCCACGAAATCAAATCATCAGGTTTAAGAGTTCCGGATGATATTTCAGTTGTTGGTTTTGACGATATTCCTTATGCCGAAATCTTTGATCCGCCTATCACCACCATTTCCCAACCTGCAGAGGAAATAGGTGAAAAAACCATGTACAGGATGTGCAAAGTTATCGATGGTGAAGACATCAGTCTGGAACCTGAAATCATTCCTCATAAATTAATTATCAGGCGTTCCACAGCAAAACTTAACCATACGCGATAAAGTCTCTCAATTCCGTCAGCAGATCCGCTTGTAAACAGTATCTATTCTATGGCTATCTCATGTTGTCAATTCGGTAACCTCACTACCGGTGAAATTGTTGAGCGTATCACCCTGACCAACAGATCCAGCATGACTGTTGAACTACTGACCTATGGGGCCATCATTCACCGCCTGACTACCAATAACGCAAAGGATGACGGGCTCAACATTACGCTGGGTTACGATGAACTTATTCAATATGAATATGACACAACCTATCAGGGAGCAATTATCGGTCGCTGCAGTAACAGAATTTCGGATGCTAAATTCAAAATTAATGGCGAAATCTACCGGCTTGATACTAATTCCGGTTATCACCACTTACACGGCGGAAACTGCGGCCTGCATAAAAAACTGTGGAAACTGGAAGAGCAATATGACTCCGATGAACCCGCAATAGTACTTTCCTGCATCTCATCAGATAGTGAAAGCGGTTATCCGGGTAATGTTGAAATAAAGACAACGTATCGTTTAACACAAAATAATCGTTTGGAAATAATACTCAGTGCTAATACTGATAAAACAACCATCATGAACCTGACAAACCATGCCTATTTTAATTTATCCGGAAATATTTCTACTGCAATTACCAACCATCATATATGTATCAACGCTGATCATTTTACACCAGTTAACAAGTCATTAATTCCTACAGGTGAAATACGTGACGTTACTGACACTCCATTCGATCTACGCGAGAGCCGCTTAATAGCCGATGTAATCAATCAAAATCATGAACAGTTACATTACGGCAATGGATTTGATCACAACTGGGTAGTGAAAAAAAATGCTGATGAACTGACATCTGCTGCTTCGGTCTGCTGTGAACAAACCGGAATCAGGTTAAATATCTTTACAACTCAGCCAGGTATTCAATTTTATACCGGCAATCAATTGACCGGTAAATTCCAACCGAGGTCGGGTTTTTGTCTTGAAGCCCAGGCTCTTCCGGATTCACCCAATCATTCCAACTTCTCTGATATCGTTTTAAAACCTGAAGAAACTTATCGGGAAACTATTGTTTATGAAATATTAGCATGAAACGGTGAACGGGATACGGTGTCCGTTATCACGAAGATAAAACTTTATTCAATCTTCCTTGTACGTAGCCCGTACCCCGAGTACCGTACCCCTGTATTTATTTCACATTTTCAATCGAACATATTGAACAAAGTGATGCAGTCCATACTCCCATTCAGGGATCTCATCACAATGATTTACCCAGTTTACCAGCTTCCCCAGTAAAGGCGTCGAGATCTCTACACGATCACCGGGTTTGTGAGTGAAACCTTCGCCCGGGATATCGCGGTCTTCAGTGGGAGCAAACATGGTGCCTAAAAACAGCATTAGTCCGTCCGGGTATTGATGGTTACGGTTCAATGTCTGTGATACCAGTTCCTCAGGTGTTCGGCTGATTTCGTTCATATTGTTCTCACCGGAAGTGACAAACCCATCTTCACCATAGATGGATAAAGTCACGGAAGATTGTTTAATATCATCAAGCTCAAAGGTATCATCGAATAAACGGATCAGGGGGCCGATACTGCAGGTTGCGTTTTGATCCTTGGCCTTACTCAACAATAAGGCACTTCGACCTTCATAGTCACGATGATTAACATCATTACCCAGGGTTGCACCGATAATCCCGCCTTGCTTATTTACGGCGATAACGATTTCAGGTTCCGGATTATTCCACATGGATGTCTTCATAATTCCCGTCTGGGAACCGGTGGTAACCGCAGATAAGGGTGTGCACTTGGTAAAGACCTCGGCATCCCTGCCGATCCCAACCTCCAGATACTGCGACCACAGATCTTCTTCGATTAAATGTTGTTTTAGTGTCTCGGCCATTTTTGAACCGGGTTTGACACTCACCAGGTTATTTCCTATCAACTCATCGATGCTCTCGCGGATCTCGCGCGCCAGCTTGTAATCGCCCCGGGCCCGTTCTTCAATAACCCGTTCCAATAAACTCCTGGCGAACGTCACGCCGCAGGCCTTGACTGCCTGCAGATCATTGGGTGCAAGCAGACAGGGTTTTGTACAACCCTGTAAACCGTCTGCAAGCCCTTTAAAATGAGAAAACATTAATAGTTCATCAAGACTGATCAGTTCTCTGCCTTTACAGGCCTTTACGGCAGCAGTGGGATCCTGACAGGCAAACACATCCGCCATGGTCATAAAACTTTTACAAACATCATAGACTGTCCCCGACTCAACACGGATCACATGCGGTCCGGCCATTCCATCCTGTGCGTAATCCTCCGGCAACCAGACCCGGCCGATCCATGTGCCCGTATTACATTGATCAGGCAATGTCCCCGTCATGGTAAAATCCTTAACTGTCTGGAAGTCTTTTATGTTCACATTGGTTCTCGGTTCTTAATCAGGATAAATTCACATCGACTTCGCTTGTCAAGTCTTTTTTTCGAGTATCGAGCACCTAGCCACGCGCACCGGAAGCTAGCACCAAGCACCTAGCCACAAGCAGCGGCATAACCATAATCAGGATAGGAAAAGCCCGTTACATCCACTTCACAACAAAATAGCCCCCCCGCCATGGGATAGATTTCCAAATCCTGATCACTCATATCGATACGAGCCGTGGTGATATACAGGGTCTTCATTTCCGGGCCGCCAAATACACATTTGGTAACATTGGGTGCGGGGATATCAATAATGCGTTCAACCTCGCCATCAGGTGTGAAGCGGGTAACCCTGGATCCGCCCCAATGCGCGATCCAGACATAGTTCTCCAGATCCAGACACATGCCATCCGGCCGGCCTTCCGTTTCTGAAAACCGGACAAAAATTTTTTTATCTGACAGATTTCCCTCTTTACCCAAACCTGCCTGATAAACCGTCCTGTTATTGGTATCCGTGTAATAAATGGTTTTACCATCCTCTGTAAATGCGGGACCGTTTGTGACTGCAAAACCATTTATTACGGCCCGGCACTGGCCGTCATTATCCATTCGGTAAAAAGTACCACTGTTCTCCCTGCAGGCATCGTCCATGCTGCCAAACCAGAAGTTGCCATGCATATCGCAACAACCATCATTCATTCTGTTGCCAGGCAAACCCTTTTCCGGATCAGCGATCAATGTGGTGCTGCCGGTTTCAATATCGAGATAATAGACCCCATTGCTGAAAGTGGCGATAAAGCCACCTTTGAAATGAGGTGCGACACTACTGATCTGTCCCGGATATCGCCAGCTCTTTTGCGCTCCGTCGGTCACCGAATAACGATGCAGAAATGATTGCTTGATATCTACCCAGTACAAAGCTTTATCCCTTGCCACCCATACCGGCCCTTCGCCCAGTGTTGCCCCGGCATCCCAGATACATTTCACATTCGACATAGTAATAGTCTTTCAGTCAAAACCGGTTGGTTTTGGATGGATTTCAATGGTCCGGATATGAGCCAGTG
>JANQEY010000184.1 GCA_028278125.1 bacterium
GATAGGTTGCCAGGGCACGCATCTGCAAAATCAGAGGAACCAGCTGCTTGGCCTGGTGGCCTTGTTTTACCTTTCTTCTTATCATAACGTCGATCGCCATGATAACCTCCTTCCTTGGAATATTAATGGAATATCTTTAATAATAAGATTCAAGCTCCATAAAATCATGATCCGGTCAGAGGCCTTTTTATTCCAAGTTATTCGATATTCATGTTTGTATATCCCACTGGCAATACATCAATCCATTCTAATATGCTTTACCAGGTCCTCCTGCTGGTAGACCCGAAAACCTAAAGATTGCGCATCTATTGTGTCATCGGGTCCACTGTACCCCCATCTGGCCAGGATCAGAGAGACCTGTTTGGCTGACTTATTGTAATACTCATCGAGGTCCCGCAGATTTTTTACCGAATCGTCAATAAAACAAATGGCTTCAGAACCGTACTGCTCCATGATCCGGTCCATATTTGCGGTCTTGGAGGCCCCTTGGTCGCCCGAATAGACATGCTGATCGTCCACTTTCA
Source organism: bacterium (assembly GCA_028278125.1). The sequence goes on from JANQEY010000184.1 coordinate 525, forward strand.
GCCCGAATTGCCGGCACAATCTCAGGGTTGCATCGCGATTCTTATTGGTCAAAATTATATTCAGACGGCCTTGACCTCTTACCAGTTCGTTCCATACCGGTTGATAGGGCTGATGCAGGTCAAACCAGCCGTCTTCATCAGCTTCGATGAAACGCCGGCGGGTTTCATAAATCAAGTTGGTGCGCTCCGTCAGAGAAATGTCCGTTTTATTGATAACGGCCTGATATTCATCAATCGACAGAATTTTAACGCCAACTGATTTGTAATTGTCAATACACCAGATCATCAGGGGGATGGCCCCACCAATGGACTGTACATGAAAACGATTGTGCTTGAACAGTCGTACAAGATCCGAAGGAACTTCCGTAAGAGAGGTATGCAGGGTATCACTGGCGGCATTGAAACTCGTCAGCACCACTTCATCAATAGAATTGATTAATACACCGTCAAAATCAAATATAAGCATCTTTTATCGGTAACCAAATTTTAAGGTATTTTATATAAATCAGGGGTCGGGGAGCTTAGTAATAAAACCTCTTTATAGAGCGGAATGAATGATCGATTGCGAAATTCTCGTCCTGCCATGGCGGGAGATTAGGTATCGTTGCAAAAGAACAGGGACTGACTGAACGCCGTGATTTGCAACGCAGGTCAAATCTAAAGCTAAACTACTGCTATAAATTCCCTTCGC
>JANQEY010000154.1 GCA_028278125.1 bacterium
ATATATTGATCCTGAACTGGTTGAAGATATGGCCAATACCTTTTACAATGGCACCAATGGCTATCCTGATGCCGATCATGCAGCTTTTGCCGAAATTGCCTATCAGGAGGATCCCCTGGATCGCATCAGTAAGAAATCCAATCCTGGAGCAGACTTTTCCTTTGATTCAGATGAACACTTTGTTCGCGCCTGGTATTTTGGCACCAAAATCAATGCTGCAAATAACACGATTAATAGTGGTGGATTCATTATTGAGGATTCACTCAATCATGAAATCCTTGATCGGCTGCAGGATGATGGCGGGATTGATGATCTTAGCAATCCGACCCATTATTTAACCGTGTACCGCGATCCTAATGGGATATATTCCCAGGAGATTCGGGATAAATTTGGCAATGTTATCAATACCTCAGATGATAAAGGTGCCCACCTAGCCCATTACCGTTATGATATTTACGGTAAAATCCTTGCAGAGCATCCTCCGGAAGTAGCGGCCAATCCGATTAATGCATCAACCTCCACGTATGATACGCAAGGGCGGATAATTGAGCGCTATACTCCGGATCAGGGAGTAGTGCAGTTTAAGTATAATTCCGACGGCTTACTCAGATTTATGCAGACTGCGAGGCAACGAGCCCAATGGGATGACGTGCTCAAGCCAATGTATGTTTTGGATTATGATAGCCATTTTCGGGTCATCTCGATTGCGATCCTCTCTGCCCCTCTTTTTGCAACTTCCTTTGCGGAGGTTGATGGGGATTTACCGATTGAGGATTACCTGGGTAATGAGCATTATCACCAGGTAAAGGTGGTCAATATCTACGATGACCTATCCCCAGCACTGCCTTACTTTACCCATACTCCTCTGACCGCATTGCATCCGAGTGAGATTACCAATGCCAAGGGCCGCCTGGTTGCTTCGGTGTTCTATAGTGAGTTCTATTTTTCAAGTGGTGATCCGCAAGATAAGGTGATTGAAGTTTTTTCCTATGACCCTGAAGGCCGGGTGCAAAAGGAATGGGTCAGTATTCCCACGATTCCGTTACAGACCTTTACCTATTCCTTTGCCTTCACTGGTGAACTGGAACAAAAGGTCTATAATAACGGTACCGTGGATATTACCACCCAATACACCTATGATGTGAATGGCCGTTTGCAGGAGATCAAGCGTAATGGAGAGACCGCGGTTACTTATAATTATAATGATATTGATTTGCTGACCAGGAAAAAGTTCTGGGGAGAGTCCGGTGGTTCAGCGGTTGACCATGAAGTGAGTTTTGCTTATACGATCAGGGATTGGATCAAGGAAATCTCCTATGATAAAGTGCATACCCGTTTCACTGAGCAGTTATCCTATGCCAGGCCTGCAGATGGTGATTATACTGCCTTTGTCCCGCAATTCAACGGCAATATCAGCCGGGTCAACATTGAACAATC
>JANQEY010000170.1 GCA_028278125.1 bacterium
TGTGGATACTGTTACCTGAGCAGGGTAGATATAGTATTAATTCCCCCTGTTTTGAATATCCCGTTGAGGCCGGTTCTGAATTTGAGGGTGATTAGCTTGCGGGATAGCTGGATTTTGTCGTATTTGCCGTCTCTGACCAGCCTGGTTTCGTTGGCGTTGATTTTGACGCCGTAGAAATTCTCGCCGTTCATCTGGACTCATTTGTTGATATCGTTGACGTAACTGCTGACGCTGATCCTCAGGTAAGTTCTGAAAGCGTTGTCGAGCCTGTCTTAGGCGGCGTTGTTGTTCAGGCTTTAAATCCTTAAAACGTTCAAAACGCTGCCTGATTAACTGTCTTTGTTCGGGCGATTTCTCTTGCCATCGCCTGAAGTTTTGCTGAGTTTGCCTGCGCTCCGCCGGGCTCATCCGCTGATACCTATCCGCCCCTTTTAGTAGGTTTTGTTGTCTTTGTGTGGGAATTTGATCCCAGTTATTCCTTAACGGATTCAGCAAATTCTGTTGCTGAGGCTCAAGACTGTTCCAGGGAACACTTTCCTGAGCATGTACTACAGACATGAACAGGAGAAGAATAAATAATACTTTATTCATCGTCGTCATCCTCATCCTCTGGAATAACTTCTTCTTCAACAGTATCGGTACGCGCATAAAAATTATCGTCAAATTGATTAGGGTCTACCCATTCACCCTCTTTATTTTCCCACTCACCAAGAAATTCCAGGAATTCTATCGATGGCGCATCACTAAAAATTGCCTCCTGGGCCGACTGAGTAAATGGATAACAAGTCATAAGGATGAAAACCAAACTAGACCTGGGGCTCATACTCTTCCAACCATTCATAAAAATCGAGATCTTCCAAAAAGTCGAGATCATCATTGGTCGATAATAGTTCCAAGTCGTCGATTAAATCCGCCTGAACAGTATTCATATTTTTATCCAGATCTTGATCCATACTGGCTGGATAAAACATAACCAATGCCATAACCAAACATGCAGCCAATGCACCACCAATATAGGCTAACCGGTTATTTATATGCGATCTCCCAACACGCGATATCGCATCGTGCCGAATCCGGTTTAGTTTGGACCGGGTTTCCCCATCCAAGCCTGCAACCGTTTCTTCCAACTCATCACGGATTGAGTTTAGGAATTCCTCATCTAGTTGATCTTTTTTCATAACCAATGCTCACCGAGTGATTCTCTTAATGAATGTATCGCTCTGGAAAAGTGC
>JANQEY010000180.1 GCA_028278125.1 bacterium
GTGGTCCAAACTAATGTTGCGGTCTCCCTTAATGGCAAAGACCACTTCATCCACTGTTCGGTTGCGGATAATGTCCACAAAATCATCCAGAGTTCCCAGAGTGAAGGATTCGTTTATGTCTTCTTCCCGGGGCGCCAGGGTTCCAATGATTTCATGTCCCCAGCTCAACTGGGCGTTTAAAAGATCGGTGACATATTTTCCGCGTTCCATATCGCCGACAACCAGAATTTTCCGAAGGTTGAAGCCCCTTGTGGAGATTTTATCCAGATACAGTTGCAGCATGATCCGGTAGAAGGCAATCAGCGCAAAGCACAATCCTGCATAGCAGATTAAGAATAGACGTGAATACGTAATTTCCTTCAGAAATACAATTCCGGCGGACAGCACGGCGAAATCCAATGCCAGGGCTTTAAAGATGGACCACATCAGAGTGAAATAGGAAGCGGGTCTGATGTCGCTGTAGAGTTTGAATTTGCCCATCATGTAATTGTTGAGAAACATGACCAGCAGAATCGAGGCTGTAAAAACATTGGTATCCATCGCCCAGGTACCGTATGATTCAAAGTATTTAATGTAATAGGCCGTGTACCCGGCGATGATAATACACATGGCATCCAGAACCATCAGGATGGTGTTTATTATGTAGACTTGTTGTTGGAGCATGTTAGTTCGTTTTAATCGTCATGATAGTTAGCTACCCACACACGGACGTAAATAAACTGATATTTTGGTTAAGATCGTTTGGATCGTTGTGATCGTTAGGTTTGTTTTGGTGGTCGAAAGGGCCTGCGGCCGGTATCGTAATCATAAACCTGAATTATCCGGCAACTAAAGGGAGATTAGTCACGAAAGCGCGAAAATACGAATACACGAAAAAGAGAAAACAAATAACGTATTGATCTTTTTTCTTCCTTCCTCCTTCATTTCCTCATCCTTCGCCCGTCATCCATCATCCCTTGCCCATCGTCCATCATTTCCTTATAAATCAGTCCCAGATGTCTCGTCCATCTTTCTTTTCCTCACCTTCCAACCTTCCCAATGTATCCGTTCACAGGTTCAGCGTTCAAAGGTTCAGAGGTTGTTCGATTTCAACTGGTTGGGGAATCGCAGTTGCTTTTGGATCTCAACCCATGGTTTTGGTCTAACCTTGTAACCCACCGGATGTTTTAACCTTTGAACCCGCAACCCTTGAACCTCTGAACGCTTACTTCCCAATTACTGAAATAATACATGCTACTCTATGCAATTTTGAAGTCCAAATTTAAGCACAAAATCGACTAAATCAATCACGGCACCACCATCGACAAGATCGGCCAGATCGTTCCCGTCTAGATCAAAGTCCTCATCAAAATCGCCTCCACAGAATCCCGAAACCAGCTCAATCCCGTCATCAACCCCCAAATTCCGTGAATACTGTTTATTC
>JANQEY010000034.1 GCA_028278125.1 bacterium
CAACGCTCTCAAGAATATTTGATCGGTATCAATTTCCATCTCACCCCAGTCCATAATCATGATATCATGAGTATTCTCGCCTTCAACTATTTCAACCGCCTCTTCATAGGGGTAATATCCTTCAACGTTCACTCTGACGGTATAATTATTAGGATACATTGCAGGTATCTCATAAAAACCTGCGTCATCTGTTGTGGCTTCGTAACCGCCGATATTAACTACCGCGCCAACAACAGGATCACCCGTTGCGTTAATTGCTACAGTACCAGAGACACTGGCGTTCTCTTCTCCAAGTGTGAAAAGGATTGCCAGCTCATCAAACGGATAATCTGCCGGCTCAGCATTATAAGATACCTGTAGACCATCTGTCCCGTCTTCGTTTTCAATACCGATGGTTTCACCGTTAATATCGATAATATCCTCAACCTCTTGATATTGTATCAGAATATTACCATTCTGGTAAAGGATAGTCTGACAGGTCACATGTCCACTCTGCCCGCCAAATTCTTCTACTTCCTCGAAAGTACATACCCAGTTACCAGCTTCATCCTCACCATAATAAAGTGGTCCACTACCAAAATCAGATGGATTAAGATCATCCCAGAAAAAACAGATAATATTGTTGGGAGCAAAAGTGTTTGGTATTGGATCGTTGCCTAGGTCACCACTACCACCACCAAACATCAGGAAACCATTAGAGCAGATATACACTTCATCATAATCATTGCCGTAATAGCTGAAGGTGAATCCAAGATCGAAAGGTCCCTGGAATGTATCATCACCCATATTATCTATCTCCGTTCCGGTTTCGGTGATATCTACCCAGTCATAAACCGGACCGTTCTCTTCCTGGCTGTCATAAAACATGTAGCCGAAATCATCAGGTCCACCTGTTTCATCAAGCTCATTTGAATATTCTCGGAATACACCTTCTTTTTCAAGAATTGCCATCTCTCCTGCAGACAAAACTTCACCACTCTCATATGCTTTAAGAAGACGGTAGAGGTTTTCTTTCTCCCCGGTTACACCACTATTGTGGTCTGACCCGAAGACAAAAGATGTCAAAAGTAGTCCAGCAACTAATGCAAGCACAAATTTCTTCATGATGGGATCTCCAGACGTTTATTCGAGTTACAAAGATTATCCAGAATTTTTTCCCTCGTATTTTACACCGTGCAGAGATGTAGATATGAGCAATTTAAGATTTAATCGGGTAATACTTGTGGGTAACAACCTTCTCAAATCCGAAATACACAAAGGAATATTAAACTATAATTGATGATTAATTCGAGTCAACCAAATATTTTGCTTTTTCAAAATATTTATTGGATTTCAGAGCGCTTGAATTTTCACAATGGCAGTTCTTTACTTTGATTTTCATAATGTTACATTTCATCTCCTGATAAAAACAACCCGGTATGTCACCATACCGGGTTACAAAATGGTTCAAGGTGATTGAATGTTTTAATCATGTTCATTGAACCATGTGAAAGCCTCAGTCTGTTGAGTAATAAAAGTCTCCAACAAGTTTTACCATCTCACCTTCTTGAGAAAAGGATGATAAATATAAATTATATTTAAGACCATGATCTTGGTAAATCGACATCAGGATATCGGGAACATTGTCCTTATCAAAATCTCCAATCCACTCAATGTGGACTGCGTTGTAGTTAATGTAATCAAAATGAAAAACTATCTGTTCTTCGTGTCTCTTCCTCATTATTTGACCTTTTGGTTGGCGAAGAGTATGCCGGAGACCCATTTTATAATCTCTGATAGACGGGGAAGTCCCTCCTTTTACAACGTTTGCATAGAATATCAGGTAGTATTCGTCACTGCTAGTCCATAACCCATAATTTTCACCAGGATGAAAATATCTCTTCCCCTGGAAATAAACTGAAGTTTCACCTGTCCTGAACTCTTTTGGTCCTCTAACCAGGAACAATGGATCGTTTACAGAGTCAACCTTAACCCTCTGCAATACTTGTTCACAGCCGGGTGGAAATGATTCATTTATTATTAATCGAACTCGTTTTATCTCGAAAGAACTACCCTTTCTAAATACCCCAAACCAATCGGTATCGCCCGCATCATCCGGCAATGGGGGTGGATTCCAATAATCACAACCACCAAACTCATAACCATACATAAAAAAATCGCATGGTAGTTCATCAGATGCAAACAGTGGAACAAACGAAAGAACTACAGATATTATGAAGGTTATAACTTTTTTAATATACATCTGAATACCCCCTTACTAGTTTCTAAATATATGATTTATTAACAGTATCACCAGTTACTTTGTTTTTCAAGCTGAATTTATTAACCTGTTGCTATTAATACTCCTGCCCTAAAACAAAATTTCTTGCAAGATTATCCAGAATCGCCCAAGGAACAGACGATATTGCTCATATTTTCCAACTTTTGCGGGTGAACTATTTGGATGAAATCCTTCATTTGAGCATGAGGTGAACGAAACCTGCACAGGTCTTTCAAACTCCCGGGCTGCATTCAGGAGAAGAGACTCGTGTCCAAATCAAATTCTCTGAGACGAATAATTTGTAAGTTTTTTGGTGCGGGGATATTTGAAAGATACTGAATCATTTAGGAATAACAAACTGATTTTGTCTCCTCAGAAATTAAAAATCTTACTTCAAAAAACGATTTTGTTAATTGTAATCATTGATATTTAATTAATTTATAATTAACTTGAGTTGGTAATAAGAGAACTGGGTAACCTGTTAACTTTTAATGAGGTCACGATGATAAAGGATCGTCGGAAAGAAGACCGTCGTAAAGGAGATCGCAGGGTACGGCAAATGGGCTCGCCGCTTGACTGGCACACAAATGAATGCAGAAAGGGTGAAAGAAGGCAGGGCGAGCGAAGGAAAAAGAACAACTTTTAAAGACATCATTTAGAAGTGAATAATTAGAATAAATCTAGAAACTATCATCATGACTATGGTGATAGTTTTTCTTTTGCAAATTTCAGTACCAATACTAAGCTGAAAATAAAAACTGGTCTAAATAAAAAAGCCGCACTAATGCGGCTTATTATTCTATCAAATATAGATTCTATAATATCTGCTTTACCCGGAAGAAGAAATTGAACCTGAGGAAAAATCCTTTCAAATCAAATGCATGATCTGTGTACTCATTTTCTACCGGCGCGTAAAAGTAACCAACCTTGGTTGAAAACTTGATATAATCGTTAACTTCACCAATCAATTGTCCGTAAATTTTAAAACCAATTTTCCCTTTGTGCTCTTCCGTATAACCGGTATTGTCATTATTCAGATCATACTCGAAAGTACCTATATAAGCCAGTGAACACCCTGCACGAATATTATGTTCATAATCAAGTTCATAGGCTTTATAACTGTAATCCAGTTCCCAGATCTTGGTTGGATTGACTATTCTATCGTTGTCGAAATCCCTGTATATATCGCCGTACAAGTTGATGTATTCGTAGTTCAGCCCAACATTGTGATCACCTTCGAATGATACCAGGCCACCCAGGTTATACCCCAAAGACCCGGAATACATCGGTCTCTGGTTATTATAAATCCCGGTAAATCCAGCCGATGCACTGATATCAATCTGCGCCCATGCAAAACTGCAAACAAGAAGAAGTACCAAAACGGAAACAAATTTTATCCTGGTTTTCATGATCCCTCCTCTTTCTTTCAGGCTGCACGCACAATTAACCATTCTGTTCTTACTACCTGAAGAATATACTGTAACAATTCTCAAAGAAAAATCTTTCTTTAAGACTTTATGTCAATTTTCTAACCGGGAGCCTGATTTAAAACCTGAATCTCCAACAGACTCCAAAAATCCAACTATTTGAAATCAACCTTCTTTTCTTCCTTAATAATGCTACGATTTAAGATGAATTACTATTTTGACAAGAATCACTCTGCGGATGTGATCCTGGCATGGCACTAAATCTGCCTACTATTGAGCAATTATTCTCAGGTAGATACGCAATAATACTGATTCACCTTCTTTAACATTGATACAAGTACATGCTCACCCATTTTTTTATTATTATTGATATTACAAATTAAATGAATAGACACAGTAGTTATCTCAGGAGTTCTACTTAAGGAAAAGCTAAAGTAATCGGTAAGAGTGCCGATATTATAACTGAAGGCATTAGATATGCCTGTTAAACCTACCAAGGAGGCCTGCCGAGGAAGCGATAACCTTTCTTGCTTAACGGCTGAAAAACCCTTGCTGTCAAGTGTAGCCCGGTCCCCTCAAACCGGGCTCTTGACTTTATTGTATTTAATATCCTGTCAAATCCTGTTTATTGTAATTTCCGTGATATCCGGATACCCCTTTTATCCAATTCGGTAACCATTTTCTCCGAGGGTACTACACGTTCCTGGTAGAGGACACCTTTCTCCTCTATATCACCGTTTAAAACCATTTGAAGAATAACCGTCCCCGGCCAGGCGGTTGTCCTTTGCATTGAGGTTAAACCGGAATCCGGATCGTATGTGTCTATCATCTCATAAACACATGAAGCTTCTTTCCCATCCTTAGTACCTTTGACAGTAATTCTCATCAAAGTTACATCAGGCTTATCATGTGGTAGTGAGGTTACAAGCATGTGTTCAAATACTTCACGGGGAACTATTTCCTGGTCACCAACCGATACTGTGTCTTCTGATCTGAAACCAATATCGAACGCAAACTTGATCAACTCGGCATGCCCCGGATATCTTATTGTCTTGCAGTCTAGAACCTCGAGGGTATCTCCAAAGGTTACAGGCAAAGTTGAAACTCCGCCCGATGTGTAAAATGCTTCATATTCCCTGCCCTGGATTTCGAGTTTTTCCAGGCCGGTCATTGATGGACGTGTTTCACGTTTGCCATCATACAAAACTACACTTGGTTCCAGGTATTCATTTGTCAAACCTCTTATGCTGAAAAGAAGTGTATAGTTCAATGGTGGATCAGGATCCTGGGGAAGTCCACCGACCCTGATATGTGCTTTTTTCGCAAGGTCGAGTGATTCAATTCCACCTGCGACCAGGACACCTGCCAAACCGGGTGTCAGCCCGGTGTCTGGAATTATTGAAACACCAGCCTGCTTTGCCATTTGATCAAGTTTATGCTGCTCTCCCACAACATCATGATTACCGCCATAGTCAATAGTAGAGCACCTTGCCTCTACCGCAAGTTTAGTGAGTTCAAGGTTTAAGGCGTAATCAGCAGCAAACACAGCACCGTGGGCTTCTTTTAAAACTGGAGCTACCTCTGATAGATTTCTGAAATCGACAACTTTTCCATTCGCCCGGTCTATGCCCAGTACATTGCAGGCGTTCGCGACCGCATCCTGGCTTGAATCAGTAATTATAACATCATGACCATTCCTGATAAAATCATATGCTGCAGCAATACCCTGTCTGCCGGCACCTAGTACAGCTACCAAAAAACCAGCCATTTGCCCTCCAAAAAAATGTAATAAATCACCACCTACTGATCGGGATATTGAACTTTGTTGTTACTGATGGATCAAGTATATTCGGAGGGACAATATACTTTTTGTAATAGGACTATAAAAGATTCAGTCAGTATTGAAAACGAAAACGGGCAAGGAGGTATCGGCCTTACCCGTCTCGGGAGACCGCTTCCGTCCAGGGAGGTAAACGAAAGCGGGATATATTCCTGGTCCCTCCTGGCAAAGGACCTTCTCGGTTCGCCTCTTCCAGCAGCGAAGATTTAAGACTTGTATTTATTACACGGATGGAAATATTTGTGGGTTCCGTTGATCGGCAGTTGGAGTGATTTAGTGAGAGCAATTCCTGTTAAGGTTAAAATTTATGATATCACTACCGCAATAATTTGTTATTATTTATATTACGTCAACTCATTTCCTTCATCAAGCCGTGAAATAGAGCCTTAATACAACTAAAATTAGCAATACCCCGAATATTCTCTTATAGACAAGTGAACCAGCTATTTTGTTCAGATATGCACCAAGCTGTGCAGCAGGGATCGATGTCACCGCCAGGCAAACTGCAACCAACAGGTTTGAGTGACCAAAAAATCCTTGCGGCAGGGGTACCGCCGGTGTGCTGAAAATATATCCAAAGGCAGCGGCTAAGGCTGTAAACATCACAACAGCCGAAGATGTGCCTGCAAGTTTCTTTACCGGGATGTGGGCGATAAATGCCATGGCCGGTACAAACACCAGTCCACCTGCCAGACCTGTTAAACCTGCAAATAATCCTACAATAACACCAATAAAAATCCAACCCGGGACACTTACATGTTTTAACGGTTTATCTTCAACCTTTTTTTCTAATAACATTTTCAGCGCTGCAGCTAATAGGACAGATGCCAGTCCGATCTGCAGCCAGCTGCCCGGGAGATAACCTGCTATAACCGTGGCAATCCAACCACCCAACATACTTGAGGGCGCTACAAGAGGAACAAGTCTCCAGATTACATTATGTTGACGATGATGCCTTAAGGCTGAAGAGGCGACATTAAATGTCGCAACAGTAAGGCTAGTTCCCATCGCTGCCTGGACTAGAACTTCGGGAGGTAAACCCCAGGCACGATACAATTCAAGTAAAACAGGAACCATTATCAATCCGCCACCAATGCCAATAAATCCCGCAGATACACCTGCCGCTATACCAATAGCTACCAGCATCAGGATTGTTGCCAGCGATAAATCCATCTAAATCTCTTTTCCATGTTTCACTTATTAGTTCAATAAACTTAAAATTTTAACTTTTGCAAGACCACTCGTGGGTTTTTCTCTTGTGTACCTCAAAGTAGAGTTGTATTCAACAAGTTAACTAGATAGTTTAATATTGATTAAGTTTTGAATATACCACATTATTCTTTGAAGAAAGATAATCCCATCCGATATTTGGAGGCTTCTATGTTGAAACGTTTGTTAATGGGATTGATTATTTTATCCCTCGCCGGATCGCTTTTTGCTTTCCCCAGAAAGATTCTATACGAAAAATTCACCGCCGAATGGTGTGGACCTTGCGCTACAGCCGCACCTGTTTTCAGGGCGTTTATTGAAGACCATATAGATGACGTTGCCGTTGTAACTTATCATTCCTCATCCGATCCATGGCACGACATCAACAGTACTTATCATGAAACCAGGTTCACCTACTACGGTGTTACAGGAATTCCAGACTGTTACGCTGACGGGGGAACTGGTTTTCACCCTGGTGTTGAAGCCTATCTTAATAATTCGTTCAATGACCGGATTGACGTGGAGAGTCCGGTATCAATCGAGATAGAAGCTGCCTTTGACGGAGATGGTATCAATGCGATAGCTACTGTAACATCAGCAGATGAGGCGGTCGAAGGAAACGTTCGTATCCATTTTAAACTCGTCTCGAATCACTGGGATCTATATACCGGCAGTAATGGCCTATCAGAGTATCACCATGATCTCGTCGATTCGCAACCTGACCAGTTCGGCCTTCCGTTTGAAATAGAAACAAATACTACAGATGAGTATGAAGTTGATTTCGACTGGCCGTTTTTACTTGGGGTTCACGAGCTTGGAATCGATAATGTATCTGTGGTTGTCTTCATCCAGGACAATACTACAGGTGAAGTACTCCAGTCCGAGATGAACGAAATCAACGTTGAAGTTCCAATGCTGGCATACAACGATGTTTCCTTTACAGATGACCAGGAATGGCGTGAAAATAACCGCCCAGATGCCGGTGAAACGGTAAACATGATTGTCAGCTTGCAAGCGCTTGAGATTTATCAGCCTGCCTACAATATCACCGCAACTCTTACATGTGCAGATGAATCGATTGTTATCAACGATGACTATGGTGCATGGCCTGATCTGGAACCCGGAAATACGGCTGATAACGCAGATGATTTCTTTACTATCAGCATCCCGGAAGAATACATACCTCAGTATGTAGACTTCACACTGGATGTTACGGCTGATGATTTCAACCGCATGATCGAATTCCAGGCACTCCTTGGTGTGCCAGATGTATTGTTGGTTAATGATTACGGTGAAGCGACCAACGAGGCGGATTTCTGGCATTCAATATTTGACGATGCCGGTTTCGTGGCTGATATATCTGATGAGCTTGATGATATCCCCTCCCTCGATGATTACGGCTATGTTATCTGGGCAACCGGTGAATCCAGCCTGGAGGGATGGCTGCTTACCGAGGACGAAATTACACAGATAACTACATACCTTGATAATGGCGGAAACCTGGTTTTCAGCAGCCAGTATGCAGGTGATGTTCATGGAGATGATTTGTGGTTCCAGGAATATTTTGCGGTAAACCACGATGTTGACGCCGTAATGGGGCCCGCAGCTGTAGGTGCCGAAGGAATTACTGATGGTCCATTCCCGGATACAGAAATACTCTGGATCGGCTTTGGTGGAGCAAACAATTGCGTTTCTCCCAGCTCGATGGTCGCCACCGATGCAGCAACACCATTTCTCCATTACCACAATGTCGCTGATATCGCAGCTGTTGGACACAAGGCTGATGGATATAACGCAATATATCTTGGATTCCCCCTTGAAGCCATTAATGGCGGCGCTGGAACAACTACCGCCGGTGAAATGGTTAACCTTTTCCTCGATTGGCTGGAAAATCCGTGGTTTGTTGATGTGGAGGATACAAAAGTTGCCCTGCCGGCAGCACTCGAGCTCAGCTCGCACCCGAATCCATTCAACGCAACTCTGAATATTAATTACAGCCTCCCGTCATCTGGACAGGTTAAATTGGAAGTCATGAATATCCTCGGCGAAAGAGTAGCACTGTTGGAGAATGGCAGGTACAGCGCCGGCTCATATGAGTCTACATGGAGCGCTGACAACTTTGCCAGTGGAGTTTACCTGCTAAGATTAACCACAAGTTCAGCAGTTACACATAGTAAAGTGTTGTTGCTTAAGTAGTAATAGACCATTAATCCATAATTAAATCCCGTGTTTACGACATGGGATTTATTATTTTCTCAACTTTTAATCTAATGATGGCCCGGCTTGACTTTTATTCGCCGAGGCGGATGCAAGCCGGGTTTCTTTTACCAGATAACACCCGGACCGAGGACGGTCCGGGCTACATCACAGTAATTCATGGGATGCGAGTCAACCCAGGCTACACACCAGAATTATTTTTCCATCGTGTAGACCGGGTTGGTTTAAAACCCGGATTTCTTGTAACGAGAAATCCCGGATATTTTCCGCGTAATGGCTCGGCTTGAACTTTATCCTCCGTGACTTTCGAGTCTATCGTAGCTTTAGTGGAGATGGAAGCGAAGGTGGACACAAGCCTGGATTAAGTTTTCCCAAGTTCAGCTTAAAACCATGATACCCGACAAAGATGCCGGGCCACCCAGAAAAGAATCTATTCGTTTTTCCAGATAGTTTCAGGAATTCCCGCCCGGTGGTTTGTCCAACGTGCCAGAGTGAAAAGGAAATCACTCAGACGGTTGAGAAACTTGACTGCTTCAGGATTTACATCACCGGTTTTTTCTACCAGTTCTGTCAATCGCCGTTCTCCTCGCCTGCAGACCGTTCTTGCCAGGTGAAGTGCCGCACCCGCTGGTGAGCCGCTGGGGAGGATAAAATTCGTCAGTTCAGGAAGATCGTTATCCATCTTATCGATAAGTTCTTCGAGTGCAGAATCTTCACCAGGCTGGATCCGGGGAACCGAAGAGTCTTCTGCTGTTTGCTCCAGTGAGGAAGCGACATCACTGCATAATGTATGAAGTTTCGGTTGAAGGTTTTTCAATATTTCATCTACCTTCTTATCATCATTTAGTGCACGGACATAACCCACAAGACTGTTCAATTCATCAAGTGTACCGTATGTATCTACACGTAGATCATGCTTGGCAACTCTGCCCCCACGCAGGAGGCTTGTCTCTCCCTTATCGCCAGTACGTGTGTAAATCTTCATGACATTCTTCCCGGGTTATTCAGATTGAGAATTTTCTTCTTCAAATCCTCCACCCTTGTAAAGCATCCTGTTCAACAGACGAATATGTTCCGTAAAGTGTCCCCCACCTCCACCGGCTTTCTCCAGTTCACGATTTATGGCGTTTAGCTTGCTGTCGATTTCGTCGACGTAATAAAGGATAAACGCTTCGCGTGTCATCGGTTCAATTGGGCAGCCGTTTTCTCTATGACCCTGGTGACTGAGGATCAAATGGATCAAATGGGTTAAGGTCTCTTCATCAAGCTCGTCAATGTCCTCAGAGATCTTTTGTATATATTGGGATCCAAGTACAATATGTCCCAGCAACCGCCCTTTAACAGTATAATCTATTGAAAGGTCGTAGTTTAATTCAGTCAGTTTACCAACATCATGAAGTACTGCACCCGCAATAAGAATATTCTTGTCCAGGTATGGATAATGGTCGCAGATTTTTTCAATCAGTGACAGCATCGACGAACTATGCTCCAGCAATCCACCCAGGTAACCGTGGTGCCACTTTTTCCCTGCCGGAGCTTTCTGGTATGCTTCTACAAAATTATCATCATCAAGTAATGTATCCAGCAGCCTCTTTAGTCCGGGATGAGACATCCTGAATACCGCTTCACGGATGACTTCCCAATCCTGTTCAGGCTCTCGACCGCTATCGGGCATAAATCGTGACATATCACCTGCATCATCATCAGCTGGACGTATTCTGATGATTTTCAGTTCTGCCTGGCCCTGGTATTCTTCCACAACGGATCGAACCTTGACGATTGAATTTTCTTTTAATGACCTGTATGCCAGCTCGGCATCATCCCACATCTTCCCCTTTATATGCCCGGTCTTATCGGTAAAATCAAATACCAGGAAGGGTTTATTTGCCCTGGTTGTTCCCAGTTGCAAAGTCCTGAGGACATAATACCCGTCAAAAACATCACCAACATTCAAAGTTTCAATAAACGGATGGTCACTCCTGGTGAGTTCCATTAACTCCTCCCTGTCAGGTATAGATTTCCCTGATTATCTGAACTGCATCTTCAACATCCTGGTCAGTAATCTCCAGGTGGGTAACAAACCGGGCAAAACTCTTCCCCCAATATGTGATCAGGATACCTTTTTTCTTGAGGGCATCTACTAAGGTAGCGGCTTCAATTGCTCTCTCTGAAACATCCAGGATAACAATATTGGTATCAACATGGTCCAGGGCTACATAAAATCCCGGAATATCCGCCAGCCCTTTAGCCAATGTCTTAGCTCTTCGATGATCTTCCACCAGTCTATCACGATGATGATCAAGCGCGTACAACGCTCCCGCTGCAATAATTCCTGCCTGGCGCATTCCCCCACCCAGACGTTTACGGGTTCGATGCGCTTCATCTATTAATTCCCGGGTTGACGCTAAAACACTTCCAACAGGAGCTCCCAGGCCTTTGCTGAAACAAACGGAAACCGTATCTGCGTATTGCGCCCAGTCTTTTTCAGGTGTCCCGCTCGCTACTGCCGCATGCCACAATCGAGCCCCATCTAGGTGCATACTCATGCCGTTTTCACGTGTTAACTCATATAGACGATGCATCTCGCGGATCATCCAGACTGTTCCACCGCAACGGTTGTGAGTGTTTTCAACCGCAATTACCGATGATGGCGGGAAATGGTGATCGGGAGGACGGAGTACCTCCTCCACCTGCTCCCTGGTAAAAACGCCGAAATTCCCTTCGATTGGATGAAGTTGTACCCCAGATACAAACGCAGGAGCACCCGATTCAAAATTAAAAAAATGGCATCCGGCTTCGCAGTAAACCTCATCACCAGGTTGTGTCAGGATTTTCAGGGCAATCTGGTTGGCCATTGTTCCGGATGGGACATACAGCGCGGCTTCCTTACCAAGTATTTCCGCAACACGATCCTGCAGCTCATGGATTGTTGGATCTTCGTCAAAAACATCGTCACCAACTTTTGCACGAAACATGGCTTCACGCATTTCATCGGTGGGTTTTGTCACAGTATCGCTGCGGAAATCTATTTTTCTCATAACATCTCCAGTTGCCATTATTAAACCGGATTACCTCACTCACAATTTATCTAAGCACCACTATATAATATTCCAATTCTTAGCACAAATGGACGTAAATCTTCCAGGGGTGTTACAATGTAATAGTTTCCGGGAAACAGGATTCCAACACCGGAGACTACCTTGAGGTCATCATTAACGCTGTACTCCAAGCCCAAACCGGCAATAACCGAACTGACTCCAAAATCTTCATTTCCCTGATCAGATTCCTGATCCAGGTTCGGGATGAAGTTGTATTGATTATTAAATGTTGCCCGTAGTCCGGTTAAAATGTCAAGTCGTTCCTGTAAAGTCTGTCGATACGAAATACCTGCCTCGATCATTCCGCTGAAACTGTAGGACATTTCCAGGTCAATTGCGGATTTCTTACCCCTGATCCCAGTACCAATTTTTGTTCCCCAATTGCCGGTTTCACTTATCGATCTTTCTTCCCTTCGTTCACCGTTTCCTATCGGGTATCTTTCTACAATTTCTCCAAATGCTGGAGATTCGAGGACAAAACCAACACTGATTGAATCATATAGCTTGATAAAACCTGCACTGAATTCGAACATATTCGGCCGCCAAAGAGTTTCCAGGTCATTCATACCTGGCCTGATGACACCCGTGGCAAATTCCCCTCGAATCCACCTTGCGGCTAAACCAAAACTATCTAATAATTTAATTTGTTTCGCATAGGCGATTTCCAATTCACTAAATGCCAGGCGGGCATTTACATCTCCAGATGGATATTTACCGCTGCTTTGAAGACGAGACCTGGGAATATAGCCGATCGTTAGTGAACCTTTTCCGAGTTTTGTCAAATAATTGATCGCACCTATTCCCGCCCGCAGGCCAGGTGATTCGATTCCACTCTGAACAGGAACTGCGTTCCATAGGTTTGCTTCAATCAAAACTTCATTCCCCTCAGAAAGGTATAATGCCGGATTTCGTCGACCACCTGTAACACTACGATCCCGGGTTATTCCACTGAATGCTGATGACAGGTCGTAGACGTTGCCCCGTCCAAGTGGTGGTGCATAGAGTGTTCCCACTTCTGCCCGGGAAGAAATAGCTGTAGAAAACAGGATGAGAAGAATCAGCCCTCTCCTCATCACAATTTTCGGCTTGTTAATTTTGTTACCAGACATGATTAGAAACTGAAGTTTTCTATATAGATAATTTTAATTTCACGTCCGAAACCTTCTGTATACTGGCATGAATGCAGCAAATCAGTAGCGTTTAGCTCGAGGACAAAAGCCTGGGCGAATACCAATCTAACGCCGGCGTTCAGGTACCCGTAAGGCCCGTCACCGAACAGGCCATCTTCAACGTTATCGTCAAGTGCCGCGTCATATTCAGCCAACAGGATAACCTGGTTATTGAGACTCATATCCGCGCCGATGAAAAAATCCAGGCCGGAGTCGAGTTCATCCTCTATCGAGTTATAGTTAACACCGCCATGAATTCCGAACCTGCCGAAGGGACTGGTAAAATTTCTTGATGCCGCGGCGAATGCCCCTGGTGCCTTAAACAGATAACGTTGTTGTTCATCGAACCAGGTTCCTCTACCCTGCATATCAAAGCCGATGGTGATCGCGGGGAAAACATGATCCTCTTCTATCACACGGTATTTTACAAGTACTCCCGGAAGCTCATTCCAGACGGGATCTTCATAGCCAAGTAATGCATCACCTCCATACGATACACCAAACATAAAACGATCGAATAATCCAATACTTATCCCGGCTGTCATGCCCGCGCTGCCATAACCCTGCAAGTTAACCATATACTGACCACGCTTCAGAACCCCGGCATTGGGCGTATGCACCAGTTCAAGCAGTTCAAGTTCCTCCACATTTCCTGCCACCTGGGCAGTTGATTTATCGGCTCCAAGAAGAATTACAAACATCATCAGAAGTATCAGTAACGTTTTTGCAGGCGACATGGTATACATCGTAACCTCATCAGTTTAGAAACCATTTTTATGCTATGAAAAGTAAAACATAAATGGAACAGGTATCAGGGAGTACTTTTCACTTGACTTGAAATATAGTTATTGACCTCACTCATAGCCATACATCTAAGTTCCATTGTAACTAAAAAAGCTTGAATCCTGTTAAATGAAAGATTAGCTTTGTTCTGGCGATTAATTTATTCGAATTTAAACTACTATCTTCAAAAAAGTACGGATGTCGAACAAAGTTAAACCAGCAAGAGATAAAACTATTCCGGATTTATCGAATAATTCTGTAAAATTTCCTCTCGCACTACAGACTTCAATTATATCTCTTCTTGTTTCTGTTGTAATGTTCCTCCTTTTCATTTTTCTTCTGAATCCACTAATCGAATCGCACCTCTATCACCAGGTGGAGCTCAGGGGTCAATCGATAGCTTCCCAGGTCGCTGAATCATGTACCCAGCCGATGGTTAAAGGCGATTTACTATTCGTCGAAACATCCACAAGGGAAATTGGGACAGCAGAAGCAGTTCGTTATGCAGCAGTAATCACATACGAAGAGATTAACATTAAAGACTGGGAATACGCCGGCAGGGTAACTGATAGCGGTTTGATAATAGCACACTCGAACCCGGAAAAAATAGGGTCCACCTTTTTACCTCTTGAGGCGTTTGATCGTAGCATACCATATAATTTCAAGAGTATAAACAGCAATATCGGTCAAACTGAATTCCTGTTCTTTCAGCATCCGATGGTAAACAACAACCGTGGCAGGCGACAGGTTGTCGGTACGGCTGAAGTATGCATGCAACTTGATGACATAAAAAATGCAATGAGAAATATTACTACCTGGATTTCGATTATTGTAGCAATATCTCTGTCGCTATCGCTAATCCTCTTCCTGGTGAATTCTTCAAAGAATGTTCGCACAGTTAAATCACTTGTAGCTGAGGTATCAAAAATCGGTACAGGAGAATCAGCGCAACATATTAATACCAGGAATAAATCTGAGATAGGATTACTGGTAAATACATATAATCAAACTATATCAAGCCTGGAGAAGGTTCACCAGGATCAGATCAACAGGGCACTGGATCAGAGAGTGAATGAAATAACATCAAACATCCATTCTGATTTGATACCTGGATCTATCCCAACTTTACCCGGGATAAATTTAGCCGTCAATTATGAGTCAAATTCTGTTCCGGGATCTGATTACTATGATATCTTTAGGATTGACAAGAACCGATGGGCGCTGATGATAGCCGATATTGCTGCAACCGGCCTGGAAGGTTCGTTATTGATGACTAAGGCAAGGAATACCCTTCGATCCTTCGTTAAAACGGGTGTTTCACCCGCGGAAGCACTGATTCGTGCTAACAGGCTACTATCTCCAGAATTAAAGGATGGTATTTTTATCACGGTATCGCTTGTCTACTATGACATGAGGAACAAGGAGCTGAATTTTGCATCCGCCGGTCATCCCCCACCGATTGTGCTGAGAAACAGCAAAACGCATTTCTTAAAACTCCCGGGATTACCGATTGGTGCCGACAACAGCGGGACATTCGAAAAAATCATGGAAGAGGGTATTCTCTCTTTTAAAAATGATGATATTATCCTCATCTATTCTGATGGATTAACGAAGATTACAGACAGCAACGGCAATCTATTTGGTGACTTCCGTCTGCAGAGAATTCTTAAATCAAACGAGAAAAACCTGCCTGCTGATATATCTGAACAGATTTTAAGAAAAACAGGTGAATTCAGCGAAAATATCAAACCGGAAGATGATTTTGCTTATATAATTCTGAAGCGAACTTCATAATGTTTAAAAACCTTGAAGATCGTGTAGCCTGGACCTGCGCATCAATCCTCGCCATCTTGATTATAGCCGCATCTTTTGCACCGGATAACTTCAGGGTATGGGGACTGGATGGATTAGCCTACTCAGGTAATGTCAGTGTCATTATTTCGTTCGCGGTAATTCTAGCGGTTTCTCTTTCATCCAGGTTTTTTCTTCCATTCCTAACATCTCTTACCCAAACCAGAATTTCAACCGGATTAACAGTTGTTTTATTCATTGGTTTAGCGACATTGCTCCTTCCCTCGGCAACATTCCTACGGGGTGACGGACAACTGCTGATTAACCATCTGCTGATTGATCAGCCTGCTTCGTTCAGGAGCCCGCTGTATTCATATATAGTCGGGCTGGTCTTTCATACGGGAAGACCTTTCGGAATAACACCTCATGGCACATATATTATTATAGATACCATCGCTGTTTTCGTTTATTTCCTGGCTGTACTTAGACTAACTAAATTTTTCAAACAAGCGGAAACGAAAATAGCTGTATTTTTACTCTTCCTTTTTTCAGGTAGCATACCGCTCTTTTTCGGACTGGTCGAACACTACGCCCTGCTCCATGCAGTCCTGGCCTGGGTGCTGGTTCTGGCAATTGAATCAAAAGAGCAGAATCGATTCCCCTGGATATCTCTTGTCCTGAATATCTTTGCGATTTCACTGCATTTTTCAGCAGTTACAACTCTGCCAGCTTTTATACTGTTGATGAAAAATGGAAAATCAAGAAACTTATGGATAATCTTCAGCGCAGTCGGAATTGTAGCCCTGGTTATAGCTGCTTTTTTCTTTAAAAGACATATACTATGGCCATTGGGATTACCCGCGAGTGATGGATATTCGTTGTATTCCCTCAATCATATAATTGATTTGATAAATCTTGATTTCTGGAGTGTGCCGGTTTTACTGGCTGTGGCGTTTCCAGTTATTATTTCAAGTAAAGCAGAATTTGGATTTAACATGACTGCCCAGTTCCTGCTTGCTGCCCTACTCTCAACAGCGGGATTTGTTGTAATATTCTCCCCCGACCTGGGCATGGCACGAGATGTAGACTTACTGGCTATCTATTGCCTTCCGGCAACTGTATTCGTTGTCTACTTATTGTATAAATCAAACCTGAAACTTTCATATTCCATCATTAGTGCAATAGTTTTCGTGGGGTTAATATCTGTGGGGATGCAGGTTTTATCCCAGGGTAATGAACAAAAATCTGTAAACAGGTTTACACGTCTTTTGAGAATTGATGAAGAGAGATCGGCTTACGGATATGAAGTTCTCGCCATGTATTACAGGTTCAAGGGAAATGCGAAGGCTGAGGAGGAGTCTTACCGACAGGCAATCCTGCATGATGAACATCCCAGGTACCTGGTAAGGCTTGGACAAATCCTGGTAAAAACATACAGGTATGAGGAAGCTGAAAAATTTGCCAGGAAAGCGATAAAAAAGGATTCTACATTTGCCCTGGCTTATGGGCTGATGGGTGAGGTTTTCAAATCCCAGTCGCAACAGGATGAAGCAGAAAACTACTTTTATATGGCAATAGAAATAGAACCTGATCTAATTGTGCATTACGCGAACCTGGGTGCTTACCTTGCAGACAATGAACGATTTGAAGAAGCTGAGAAAGTTATCCTTGATGGTTTAGATAGAGCTGAACCAAATGGCCAGATATATTATGTTTATGGATTGATTCTGCATAAAGAGGGTAAATTGTCCAACGCGTTAAACTATCTTGAAAAATGCAAGAATATCGATCCCTACGGTGAATGGGGAGCACGTGCGACAAAATATCAAAACAGGCTGCTGATCGCTCCGATAAAAACTGACTAAATCATTCTTGCACTTTGGATATCAAAACAATTATTTTCAGTCATCTTATTCAGAATATGTTTCATAAAAATTAAGTTTCCGGTAGTTGTGATTAATTGTTTGTTTTTTAACTATATCTTTACCAAAAGAGGGAGGCACTCGTGTCTTATAAGCACCTTGGAATAATTTTAATAATCCTGCTCGCATTGACACTGATCTGGGGATGTGCGAAGAAAGATCCCAATGTAGTGGCAAAAGTTGGTGACTGGACATTAACAACTGATGAGTTTCGTGATATAGCCGCCAAACGCTGGGGAAATCCTGAGAACGCTTCTCGTAAAAGTGTAGATGAACTTGCAGAATTACTCGAAGAGGTCGTCATTAACAGGTTGAAGGTTGTTGATGGTTACAATAAGGGTTTAGATAACGATCCTGATGTTCAGAAGGAATTCGAAAAGGAGCTTAACCGTTCTGCAATATCAAAGCTTTACAGGATGGAAATCAGGGATCAATTGATTTCTGAAGAAGAAGTCCGTGAGTTTTATGAGAAGGACCGCGAAGAGATTCATGCATCGCATATTTTATTGCTGGTTAAACCTGATGAAGATGACTCGGACGCAAAAAGGCGTATTGACAAAATTCACAAGGAAGCAATCAGGGCTGATGCAGATTTTGCCGAACTGGCAGGAAAATACAGTGAAGACCAGAGTACACAAGATGGCGATCTCGGTTGGTTTCGCTGGGGTGTGATGGTTCAACCATTCCAGGAAGCAGCCTTCGCCTTGAATCCAGGTGAAATTTCCAACCCGGTGAGAACGGATTATGGCTGGCATATTATCAATCTTCATGGACGCAGAGAACGCGAAGTAGCAGAAGCTTATGAAGATGTCCGCGAAAAAATTATCGGCCAGGTTTCAAAACAACGACACAAAGAACTGGCAGAAAAAGCGGAAAGCTACATCAATATGCTCAAGGAAGAACGTAGTTATAAGTATATGGAAGGAAGCGCTGAGATTATTGTCAATCTCATGAAAGATAAGCTTAAGAGTAAAGATCCACTATCTTTGCTTACTGAAGAACAGCAGAATATAGTGCTGGTATCACTCGACGGTGGTGAAACGGATGTCACTGTCCGTGATCTACTCACTTACGTAAAGACTAAGGGTACTTCAAGCAGAGCGCTTGAATCCGTAGAACAATTGGAGAACTTCTCTAACAGCTATATCACCCAGGAGTTCCTCCTCCCTGTCCAGGCGAGGAATCTCGGATGTTTTGATGATCCGGAGATTGAGGAAAAAGCCAAGGAAACACGTGATCGCAAAATCCGTCAGATAGCACAGAAAACCGTGGTAACTGACAAGGCTGATCCTTCTGACGAGGACGCGAAAAAGTACTTTGATGAGAATCCATCTGAGTTTATGACAGAGGAACAGTTTACACTTCTTGAAATTCTGCTGTCGGATGAAAACAAGGCGAAAGAGCTTGCCGAACGAGTCAAGAACGGTGAAAACATGCGTGAGCTGGCGATGACTCATTCCGAACGTCGTCGCGCCGAAGAGAAAAAAGGTGTACTTGGTCCTATCAGGAAAACACAGCATGGTGAGATCGGTCGCATCGCTGCAAAATCGGAAATTGGGGAACTGGTTGGGCCTATCTACCTGAAATCAACAAAGAGATGGTCGTTATTCAAAGTTATTTCCAGGGAAGAACCCAAAGCACAGGAATATGACAAGATCAAGAATAAGGTAAAAAGTAACCTAAGGATTAAATTAAGAAAAGACCTTGAAACCACGTGGACTGCTGAATTAAAGAGCAAACATAAATATCATATCAACAAAACCGCTTTAAGGAACCTCTTTGAGGATGTTAAAACGGAAGTAGCTGCTGGGAAAGAAACAACACACGAGCATTGATATTGACCGGCTTTCACGTTATTAAACCCGGCCAGGTTGCTGGCCGGGTTTAATAGATAGTAAAAACGAAGTTTTGGCCTTCACTTCAAAAATATAACCTGATCAATGAAACGTTCATTTTCGTTCATTATAACAGTCAATTTAATCTTATTGCTGACTGCTTTTTCCGGTTGCCAGAAATCTAAAAAGCTTGGCAACGAAATCGCGCGTGTCGGTGATAATGCGCTCTATAACGGCGAAATAGAAGCTGCACTGACCGAGATGGGACTCGATCCGGCAAACCAGCAGTTCCGTTCCAAATATATCAATCAATGGGTAGATCACAATTTATTGTTGCATGAAGCTCATCGGAGAGGTCTCGACAGAGATGAATCTGTAACAGAGCAGCTGAAGACAATTAAGGAGCAATTGATCATCAACCGATTGTTCGAGAACGCGGTAAACAGGACGGAATCTGATGAAGCTGCGGTGATAAAATACTGGCGGGACCACACCGGTGAATTTACCCGGCCAACGGATGAGGTTAAAATCATCCTGGTAACCGCGGGCAATAAAAATATTGCCTGGGGTGTGAGAAATTCCATGGACATGGCGAGAACCGCCACCGAGATTGTAGGAACATACGCAAGTGTAAAACTGGATACGCTCGGTTGGATCCCAGAAGAACAACTACCAAGATCGATCAGAAGAAACTTGAGAAACCTCAGGGCTGGCGATCCATCGCTACCATTTCAAATGGGCAGTGAGTGGAAAGTTGTTAAACTTGTTGAGAGAGCAAAATCTGGAAGTACTCGTGAAGTGGACGAAGTTGATCATATAATCAGGGCGCGATTAACAGCCGAAAAAATTGAACATGGTGAGATTGAATTCATTACGAAACTCAGGCAGGAAGCGAGACGAGAAGGAATTGTTCAGCTTTCAATACCAGATGATTTGTATGTCACATCTTACCAGGAAACGTCATCAACTGATTCAGACAGTTTGGAAATTGAACCTGATGCGGAATCCCCCGGAGATCGATAGATGAGAAAAATTCTAATTGCAATGATCACTGTATTATCAATTGTTGTATTTGTCCCTTTAGGGATTCTCCAGGCACAAGATCCCCAGGTGGTAGACAGGGTTATTGCCTCAGTTGATGATGATATAATCCTCGAATCTGAAGTATTACAATTTGCGCAGGATATTATCCTTAGAAATCGCCAGGCGTACCAGACGAAGGATGCTGTAAATGAATTGAAGGTGCAGATCCTCGAAGAGTTGATCGTCCAGAAGATCCTGGTTTCTGCAGCGCTGGAGGACACAAATATCATTGTTGAAGACAGGGAAGTCGACCAGACCCTGGATGAACGTTTGAATCAGATAATTGAACAGATAGGCAGTGAAGAACAGCTGGAGGAGTATTATGGTAAACCTATTCGCCAAATCAGGCGAGAATACAGGAAACAGATACGTGATGGTTTACTGGCCGATAAGATGCGCGCGCGAAAATCGCAGGGAATTTCAGTCAGCAGACCTGAGATAGAAGCATTTTATGAAAAACATGAAGCAGAATTCCCAAAACTCCCGGCACAGGTGCGAATTGCTCATATACTGTTTGAAATAAAACCCGCCAACGAAGCTGAAATAATAGCCAAAGCAAAAGCTGACAGTATCTTTCAGCGGTTGTTAATTGGTGATGAGTTCGCGCCGCTTGCGATTGAGTTTTCCGATGATGTTGCTACAGGAGCCAAGGGAGGGCTGCTCGGGACAACTGAACGCGGTGACCTGGTGCCTGAATATGAAGAAGTGGCATTTGGACTCGAAGAAGGGCAGATATCTGAACCGATTAAATCCCGTTATGGCTATCATATCATCATGCTCAACTGGCGAAGAGGTGAAAAGATCAATACTAGCCATATCCTTATCAGCCTGATGCCAACAGATAATGATGAAATCAGAACTGTAGAACTGGCAAGCGACACCAGGCAACGAGTCGTTGAGGGCGAAGATTTTGGACAACTGGCAAGTGATTTATCCGATGATGACGAAACCGCCAATATTGACGGTGACCTTGGATGGTTCGAGATACAGCAGATGCCCGATGATTTCAGGATGGTAACCGAAAGCCTGGAAACCGGCCAAATCAGTGAACCATTTAAAACCCGCTTCGGAATTCACCTGCTGAAGCTCGTCGAAAAAACGGATGCACGATCGATCAGCCTTAATGAAGACTGGGAAAGAATTAACAGGATGGCTGTCAACGAGAAACAAGACCGTATCTTTCGTGAATGGATTGAAGAAGCGCGGGAAGAGGTATATATAGAAATTTTCGAGGAATAGGAATATTTCTCGAATCGCGTGATTTCTTAAACTAAAACCAGGGACCAATTCGCAGTTTAATCATATATCCTGAACCGGGATAATTAGCGCTCCTGGAATACTCCAGTCGAATTATTTCCCGGTAAGGAATGTGAATAATAAGTCCGGCACCATAGGCAGTATCCCATCCGTCCTTGCTCAGGTCATAGTCAACAAAAGGATATTCTACCTTCCCATCCACCGCCCTCGAATCTGCAAAGAGTGCCCATGATATTCCGAACTTGATATCGTGAGTGTATGGGTTAAAGAATTCTATCGTTTTGAACGTGATATATGTAATGGGTAGAATATCCCCCCGCAATTCCGCTGATAGCCCGTAAGTGTTAATTCCTTCAAGATCATCTTCGTAGGGTGTCCTGATACCATTATATTGATCAAGGAGGTAATTTCTGAACCACGGTACATCGCCTATAGATCTTCCCATATCGGCTTTCAATGCTATATACAGTCCATCTATGATACTATGATATGTGGAAGCCTGTATTTCCGGACGGGCATAGAAAAAACTGTCGCCATTGATTCCCTGCTCAAGTCTCAATCTAAACTCGATATACTTTCCCTGTTTCGGCCAGGGACGATAATGCCTGGTATCATATGCGTAACCCAATTTAACCCTAAACATCAATTCACGTTGTGATTTCATATCATCTAAAAACCGGTTTACATCATCGTTATCATTCTCTGCGTCAAACCTCCTGTTTTCAATTCCGCCACCAAACCATATTTTTGAATTCAGGTCAAAGTTTTTACCAAGTTCGATCTCGAGATCAGCATCTTCCGTTTTAAATCCGTATTTCCCTTCAATACTGGATGGATCATTTTCGAGCTTAAATTCACCTTTTAGTTTAGCGAACAGATTCCTTTTTGCTGCCAAATATGGGATATCCCAGAGAAATTTTCCGCCGTGCGTGCTGCCCGACCATCCGACTATGGATAACTTTTCCGCTCTTCCCCTGAAATTTAAATGGGATAAGATTAATCCGTAATCAACCCGCTCCGTCGGCCTGTCTTCATCAACTTCAAAATAGATACCTGGCCAGATATACCACAGTTCAGTTACCTGGACAACAAGAATATTTCTCTGGTCGCGTGTTTCCTGGAATATTTGAACCCTGCTGAAAAGTCCGAGGGATTCAAGTCGTTTACGATCTTTTTCAACAAGTTGTGGATCAGCTACAGATCCGGGTGATAACTCCATCTCCTGGATAATTATCGAGCTGAGTGTTCTGTTGTTACCGGTGACTTCTATCGAATCAATAACTGTAGGCATGGATTTCGAAGCATAGATTGGTAGATAAAGGGACAAAGAGATTATTAAAACCAGCATAGTAGACAGCGATGTTGTTCTACTCCCTGGTTTACCAGAGGTAACTAACCGACATATAGATTGTATCAAGCCGGTAGGACGTATCTTGTTGGCTGTTTTCAACTTTTAGAAGCTTCCCTTCCGCGTACCATCGAAACCGTTCTGAAGATTCCATTTTAAGTCGAAAAGTGGGGCCCTCCGCTTTATAGTTACGCACACGAAGCTTAATCTGTTCCCGGTTTGAGTCATATTCTATCCTGTCATCAATCCTTTGTTCAAAATGATACCCGACTTTTAAATTCAAACGTCGCCAGAAAAACCGTCCCATTGCAAAACTGAAAAACCTGGCATTCCACTCATCGGAAACATCCTGGGTAAATTTGCTCCAGTTAAATCTACCTCTGTCCTCAAGGTCATACCGAAATGAAATTTCGCCGTACCATTCATTATAGATCGGCATCTGTAATGTATCTGCCGCAGACCATCGGCGAAATGCCGTCGAGATCACTTCTGAGGAGTTCGGTTCCTCAAAGTCATAAGTTGTATAATTAGCGAGAACAATAAATTCAGACTTGTTTTTCCACCCTTCTGCAGGATTCCATTCTATTTCAGGGTTAATAACAAACACCCTGTTCCACCTGTTATTTGCCGACCTCTTCGAGTCAAGATAGACAAGGTGATCCAGGAATACGGTAATATCGAGATTCGCTTTTGTTTCAGGTGTGATCCAGCTTAATCCGGAGAGATTTATAGAATGGATAAGATGGTCGGATACATTTTCCCTGTTGGGTGAATCATCACGTTCTTTCCTGGTACTGTACCTCAACGAAAGACTGTCCATTCCTGAGCTGTAGGTAAGATTTCCACCGATACCGTTATGGCGTCCGAGTATGAGATCATTGTAGTCTGTATCATCCTGTTCATATAGATAAAAAAACTGTCCCCTGAGACGATCTCTTGTCCAATTCATCGAAAGTTTATGGGAAACATTCTGCTGATAACTCCTGTCTGTTTCTTTCCGCTCAATGCTGACTGATTTCCGCTGGATAGACAATTCATACATACTCGTAACTCCGGTGGCTATCGGTGTTGCGAGACGATTATCCAGGTATACTTCATCCTGAATTCGAGGTTCTATTGAACCAAGTGCCCCAAAATCGTCTGTACGATAGTTCATCCAGGAAACGTTTATAACATTAATCGCGTCACCAAATTTCTTTTCAAAAGAACTCCTCACAGAAGTATTCTGATTTCTCCGGTCATCGTAGTTATCAATCCTGAAATCTGAATCTATACGTGGTAGTTTTTCTTCCTCACCCTCGAACGATATTCCTACCCTTCCCGATGGTCCGTTACCTTCACCCTCTTCCTGTTTGTCCCATGATGATCCGGCTAATAATCGCATCTTAAGTTTGTCGCCGTCAGTCCATTCAATACCTGCCCTTGAGGATGCTCGCTGGATGAGGTTTTCGCTCCCGATAGCCTGCACCTGTGATCCTGTTTCATTAAGAAAATGAACCGGTAAGATGCTCGCTGAATATTTATCCGCTTGTACATTACCCAGCGATCTTCCACTCCCCAGTAAGGACGCTCTCCGGTCGTGATGGGTTTGTCCTGAGGTTTCCAGGATTACATTCAAGTTTTTATTAATATCACGTACTGCATGCATATCGATGACAATATCATCCTGCCAGTGAGGTTCATACCCGGGAAGTTGTCGCAGGAGCAGCTCTCCGTAACCGTCAGATTTAAACTTCCATGGCCCTTCACTGGCAACTAATCCGTTTGATAATCGCCATTTTTTCGTATCCAGTTCCTGGAAAAACTGAAGTGTAATGTTATAGGGATTCTGAACTTGCTGGATGTGGTTTGATGCGTATGAAAATATTGGAATCAGGAATGCGACGAAACTGAGAACAAACCTTGTTTTCACCCCACATTCCCCTGGGTATTTTTATAGGGACCAGTATCGATGCCCATACTTTCGGCAACATCTTCAGGGCTGCCCCCTCGGCGAGGTACTACGGCTCCCGCGGATATAATCAATTTTAACGCTTCCTCTACTGAAACATTGAGCAGACTGACTTCGGTTTTCGGTACGAAAAGGAGATAGCCAGAGGTGGGATTGGGCGTTGTTGGTAGGAATACACTGATAACATCATCCTCGATTGATTCCTGGACGGGGCCGCGTGTGTCTTGAGTAATAAAGCCTATACACCACATTCCTCTCCTGGGATATTCCAGAAGAACAGCCTGTTTAAATACTTCTTTCTGGCCACCAAGCAAAGCTTCAGATATTTGCAGTATTGCTAAATAAACTTTATTGACAAGAGGAATTCTTTCCATCGATAAGCTGACTAATTTTACAACACGATTCCCAAGATATTGCCTTGCAAACCATCCGGAAATAAGAATCAGGATTACCAGCGTCAAAAATCCAATTCCTGGGATCGTATACTTCTCGAAAAATGGGATAGCCAGGAAATCACCTAAAAACCATTGTATTGGCTTTCCAAGTACTCCGTCTGCAAATTTGAATATCTGGAAGACAATCCAGGCGGTTAACATCAATGGCCCAAGAACAATCAGACCGGTTATAAACCAGCGCTGAAGCAGTTTGAATTTTGATTTACCAGAACTAATATCCTGTATTTTAATTTCTTTCATTCTCTTATTCTTTTTCTTCAATTACGAATGGTTCAACCTGAATATCAGGCTGACGTCCTTTTAAGGCAAAGTATCCGAACCTGATCGCCATCTCCAGCATTCGTTTAGTGTTGTTTTCAGCATCAGGATCACTGGTATCGTCGAGAAGATTTTTCATACGTTCAAGAAAAACGCCCTGGATACTACCTTTAGGTGCCTCTTTTAATGCCTCATTATAATTAAACGATGATTCCAGTCTACTCGTGTTATACTCCCATCCCGCTACCATATTTCCCAGGTCTAAATCCGGTCGCCAAAGGTTTCCTGTATCGTATGAACCTTCAAACTTTACGCGTACAAGATCTTCCGGGGCGCATTTTATCCTCTGCAATTCGTTGGCAACCTTTTTCTCTATAGCTACCTCTTCATCTTCGCTTGATAATCTTACGGTGACGGTATTGTATTGTCTTGTGTCTATTTCTATAAATTTCATAGATTTTTCAGAGACACCACCAGGTTCGAGATCAAAAACCAGTACGCCGCTTCTATCCCGCTCCTGGAAACTCCGCTGAAAGGGGGCTCCCGAATATGCAGCCCTTATTTTGCCAGAATCATCTTTGAAAAAGTTATCTTTGTGATAATGCCCCAGCGCAGTGTAGTCAAATTCCTGTTTTAACAATTCATCTGAAGTAAAAGGAGCTGTGAATAACTGGGTATCAGTTGATCCTTTCATTCTTCCAGTTTCGTGTGAACCATGGAAGAGGAGAATATTTAAATCTTCAGGACCTATTGGAAGAGGTTTATCCAGCAGACGTTCCGAAATTGGTACATTTACACCTGTTGCTTCGGCAGTAATTGACACATACGGAAGTTGAGGTATATTAAACGATTCGAAAGATTTTGATTTGACAATATGGACATTTTCCGGCCAGGTAAGTCCAAACCTTGCCGATGTTCCCGAATCGTAGAGGCTATCCTTACCAAGGAAATCATGATTACCTGGGACAATTATAACCGGGATCGTCCCAAGTTTCATAAGGCTGTCGATTACTCGCTGGCCGATCGAAGGAGAAATTACTTCAGCGTCCCATAAGTCTCCCGGCAGCAATACAAGCTCAACTCCCTCTGCAATGGCTGTATCGATGATTTTATCAAGGAACAGTTTCTCTTCTTCTTCACGTATTTTCTGGATGTTTTTGCCAAACCTGTGATTGGAGGGGAGAACACCACTTCCCAGGTGCCAGTCAGAGGATTGAAGAATACGAACTTTCATTCTCCACCTCCTTCAGCATCCAGGTCAATCCATTCGAGGCGTCCCCGGGATGATTCATCCAGACTATTATACCAGTCCTTATGACGTTGCCGATGGCAGGTCAGCAAAAGAACCTGGCTTCCACCTGTTGATCTTTCCAGGAGAAGTTCCATTCCTGACGCGAATCGTTCATCATCAAGATGCGCGAAGGGTTCATCAAGTATGTATGGTGCTTCGACGGTTCCACCTGAGAGAAAATCGCTTAGAGCCAGCCTGGCACCAAGAAATATCGCATCCCGGGCACCAGCCGAAAGTACCCTTTCAATATCATCCGGGCTCAAACTCCTGCCCGTTTTATTGTCTGTTGAATGTAATTTAAGATCATTATCGAACCGGGTCTCTTTCCATTTTGGAGATAAATCCTCAAGGATTGGACCAAGCTCCTTGTTCAAAAGGTTTGCAGCATCGCTGA
Source organism: bacterium (assembly GCA_028278125.1). The sequence goes on from JANQEY010000034.1 coordinate 27,589, forward strand.
AAACTTCAGATTCGACTTCGTTGAGTACCTCAATTGATTTTCTTACAGCATCTTCCTGCAGTTCAACACTATCGAGGGAGTTTTTCAGGTTTTTCTTTTCAGACTCAAGCAGTCGGTTTTCCCTCGGAATCTCCTCTATGTGTTTGTATAAACGAGTCTTATCCGATTGGATTTCTTTTTCGAGCTCACGCAGGCTAACCGATAACTCATCAAGTTTTGAACGTAACTCATTCAATGATCCAGTCTCAGGCTCAACGTTCCCGTATTTGACAAGGGATTCACGTAGAGTGGTTAAGCGTTTCTCGAGGTCAATCAGCGATTTTTTATCTTCTGCGTCACCTTGGATTGTTTGAATCTTATTCTGCAGTTCCCTGTATCGATCAGCTTTTTCGGCTCTATTCCTGAATTCCTCCGCCGCTGATTTTACATCCTCACCTAACGGAACATCAGCAATTTCGAGAATTGTTTTTAATTCATTCCATGGATGGGATACTCTACCAGCTGCCTTTCGGGAATCTTCTTCCCTTGTTTTTATTACCTGTCTGATCCGAAGTTGTTGTTCAGCACGTGTCCGATAGATTTGCAGACGAGAGATAAATCCGTCAACATCGCCCCGTGTTGGTGATTCACCAGGATCAATTATACCCGCTGCTTCCAGGTATGGGTGAAGCCTGTCGCTGACAGATTTCAGCTCATTTTCGGTTTCGTCGAGAATTCCACGAATCGTGAAATATTCGTCTCCCTCACCGGAGATTCGAAGTGAATCATTTAAAGTCTGTTCAATAATCTCGAAATCATCGACGCCGATAGATTCCGCGTAGCTGGAAATATCCTTTTCCCACCTCTTCTCTTCCTTTTTGGTTGCATCAAGTTCATTCTTAAGTTTTCGATGTTTCCTTTTAAAGAATATATCATCAACAACATAGGTAGAGATGATAATCACAATTGCGCCGATTATTATTATCAGCGCCAGGCCGGGATTCAGGACAAAATTCCATCCAAGCACTGCACCTGTGGCAGCAACTAACGCAAAAAGAAATACTACTGCAAAAGCTGGCCTGAAACGAAATCGTTTTTTCGGAACATCAACATTGGAATAATTAGTTTCAGCGATATTTCTCTTTTCAACTGCCTGGTCAAGATTACTTTTAAGCTCACTGAATTTTTGCGATACATCCTTTGGCCAGGTGGACAACTTTTGCTTGACCGTTTCAAGTAATCTTGCAGGGACACCTTTTGAAGCAAGGTTTTCCCGCTCTTTCTCAAGTGACTGCTGATGGCGTTCACGACGGCGGTCGATTACACCCCAATCCTTGAGGTCAGCAAGAAGTTCGTCAACATGATCCGGCTCTATCCCCTCAAGATCGCTGAATTCACTTAACTGTTCCTTGTCAGCGGTGAGTTGTTGCTTGCGAATTTGTATCGATTCTTCTATTTCCCTTGCCTGTTCACGTGCTTCGTAATAACTACCAACAGCCTTTTCGAACCTGCCAACGGAATCCAACGGAAAATCTTTAAAATCCTCCAGTTTGAATAATTCACCCTTTAATGATGCCTGCTCAACTTCAGCATTACGCGCATGATAGATACGTTCCTCAAGTTCATTAATTTCGGTTTCTACCTGTCCTCTTTTAATCATCAGGATTCGTTCTTTAATCGAATCCCGTTGTTTTTCCTTATTGTCAAGATCATCGACTGAATCCGCTGTTTCCGATTGTTTTTGACGAAGCTCCTTTAACCTGGATTCAATATCATTGATTGAATTCGTCAACCTACTCTTAACACTGTGGATATTCAGGGGATTGTTCGATAGGTCCGGCGCGTTCACTTTTTTTAAGGAGTTTTCCAGGAGATCGAGAGCATTTCTTGTTGGAGAATCACCAGGCGAAGATCTTACTACATCCTGGATTTTACCTACAAGATCACCGGGATCTGAGATTAGTGAAGCCTGTTCCTGGCTGATCAGGAAACTTCGCAAAAACGCTGAAGGACTTAAACCACCGGTGAGAGTCTCACCAAAAGTGTCACGATTTTTTGATGCAGCGTATTCCTGGGAGATTTCGGT
>JANQEY010000052.1 GCA_028278125.1 bacterium
AGTAGGTGCGGATGTTCATTTCGGTGGTTACATGGCAACTACAGATGGAACAGGCTATTATGAAATTGATCCTATGTATCCACGCGCCTATGATGTGACTATCGATGCGATTGGTTATTACCCCTATCATGATATGGGTGTTGAAATAGTAGAAGGTGCTAACACCTATGACGCTTCCCTGATGCTTCCGGGTAACATTGAAATTGACCTGGGTGAGATAAATCTTAACGCACCAAATGGCGAAATGGACAGCCAGGTCCTTACCATTTCCAACACCGGTGATTCTCCCTTAATGGTCGATCTCTCTTCTGAAATCCTAGATCCTGCAGCAATGGGATTGCGTGGGTTCAGGGCGAGCGATCGTTTACGCGATATGTTCACCGCGAATCACCTGACAGCTGATTCTCCTGTATCTACCGATATAGATGCCTTTGAAGTTGTTCCCTGTGAACCTGTTCACAGTGAACTTGATGAACCTTATGTCCTGATCTTCAATGACGGTACACTTCCCTGGGGAAGCACCGGTGTCCAGGACTATCTCGACCTGATCGGTGTTGACTGGGATCTTGCTGGAGAAGCTGACCTTGCAACTTGGGATCTTGAACCTTATACGGTTGTTATCATCCTTAGTGAACAGCAACAAACATTCTATGATGAATTTGTTGCTAATCACGATCGTTTCGAAGACTGGGTTGACGGTGGTGGATGGCTGCAGTATCATGGGTGTACACAGGGTCAGACCTGGACAATGTTTGATGGACTGGCACATGTTTACCAGACATCAGGAGTAAACTGGGTTATTGAACCGGATCACCCGATTTGTGAAGGTATTCCTGAATCATTTACTGGTTCTTCTGCAAATCACGATTACCTGATTAACCTTCCCGAAAATGCACTTACCCTGATAAATGATGATTTCGGCAATCCCGTCCTTATTGAGTATGAATATGGTGGCGGTACTGTAATCGTTACGACTGAAACCTGGGAATTCGCTGTTGGTGCAGGCCAGGAAGCGGCTAATGTGATGTATAACTGCATCGATTATACTACAGCCAATGCCGGCCAGGCTCGCTGGTTGAGTTACGAACCCCGTGATGGCGTGATCGCGCCTGGTGATTTCCTTGAAATTACAGTAACAGGTGATGCTTCTGACGAAGAGGTTGTAGAAGGTACTTATGAAGCAATCTTGACTATCGAATCAGATGATCCCGACAACATGATGGTTGATATTCCAGTTACCTTCCTTGTCGGTGAACCACAGGTTATTCTTACCGCTACACCGGTTGTAGATCCAACGATAGTTGATCCTCCCGGATTTTTCTTGTGGGATGCTTACGTTGAGAATATTTCAGGTGGTCTGCTTACTTTTGATGCCTGGACATCACTAACACTTCCGATGCCTTGGGGTGTGCCATACGGTCCGCTTCCTCCAACACCTGTTATGGGAATAACGTTGATTGATGGTGGGATATTGGCTGTTACACCAGCGCAGGTAGTACCTGGCATCGCATCCTGGTTCCCTGGAACTTACACTTACCATGCGGTTATTGGCGACTTTATGGGTGGTGTAGTCCTTGCTGAAGCAACATTCACATTTGATGTAGTCCCGACCGGCCCAGCCGTTGCAGGTACATTCACCACTGAAGACTGGGTACTGACCAATTTCTTCGAGCTTGATGAAACGGGTGTTGTCGAGAATTCAGGATTACCGACAGAATACAGCATGGAAAATGCTTATCCTAATCCATTCAACCCGACTACTACTATTTCCGTTGGCCTGCCTGAGAATGCTTTGATGAAAGTTACCGTTCATAACGTAATTGGCCAGGAAGTAGCCGTTCTGGCAAATGGTGCATTTAATGCCGGTTATCATAACCTGACATTTAATGCTGCCAACCTTTCCAGTGGCATCTACTTCGTACAGGCATCAGTGCCCGGTAAGATGGATATGGTACAGAAGGTTATGTTAATGAAATAATCCCTATTTGCTTTAATTGAAGATGCAAGCGCCCGGATTTTATCCGGGCGTTTTTATCATAATTTGTGGATGTAAGTCAATGAAGGGTGTTCCTTGTGATCACCCAAATAAATTTGTTGTAAATTTCTATCAAGAGGAAAACTTTGTAGTAATAATACTGAATTTACCTGTAAATGTAAGTCAGTCTCGGGGAGCGGCTAACTTCGTAAATATCTAATAGAAACAGTAACATATTTGCTTTTGGGATTTTAGGATTTTATCTTTAATTTGTTTTTCAGGCGAACTCTGTCCATTTGTTAATAGGTTTAATTACATATATTTGCGACAATTAATCTGGCAGAAGAATTATCGGTTTGCAGAGGGTAAAATGAAAGTGATTCTGAAAATTGTAGTTTTGACTATTCTAATGGTACTGCCTTACAAAAACAGCCTATATGGTGATGAAAATTACAAATTCTCTAAACAACAGTTTTATAATGTATTAGAAACATATTCAGATGGCGTGGAATTATCACCCGAAGAAATTCGTATACTGAAAGGTATGGGTGTTTTTAGTTCTGATGAAAATGAACTTGATGATTTTGGAGGACCAGATTTATTTGGCTACTACTATAAGGATTCTGATGAACCGGATGGGCCGGATTATAACTGGATAGATATAACCGATACCGGAGAAGAAATCGATGAAATGGACGATGATGATTACCAGGGTCCATTTCCATTACCATTTGAGTTCAGTTTTTATGGCAATGAATATGATGAAATATATATCTGCTCAAACGGTTATTTAACTTTTTGTAATGGTTATAATAATTACTGGGGAATGACCACTCCCTCGCCGGATACCCCTAATAATGCGCTTTATTTTTTCGCCGATGATTTGAATCCGGAAAATGGCGGAACAATTTATTATGGTGAAGATGAAGAGGGTAACTGGATTTGTACTTTTGAAGAAATTGAAGAGTACTGGAATGGACCTGGGCAGATTACCGCTCAGGTTGTTTTATCTCCTGATGGTTCTATCCTTTATCAATATGAAGCACTTGAGTATGAGATAGATATAAATAATGAATGTATTGGTATTGAAAACTCTGACGGAACTGACGGTTTAGAAGCTTCGATTGATGATACTCCATTTAATTATCCGTACGAAGGATTGGCGATACGGTTTACTTTGGGTGAAGAAGAAGCGAGTGTTTCGGGGATTATCACAGACGAAATGACCGGTCTGCCGATTTCGGGTGCTGAAGTTCAATTCGAAGAATACACAGGAATTACAAATGATCTTGGTGAATACTCGATAGAGCAGCTTCAACCAAGGTTATATAATGTTTCAATATCAGTTGAAGGCTATCATCCATATTTTGATGATGTAACAATTACAGCTGGCGAGAACTTTTATGATGCATCGCTGGTATATCCCGGGACGTTGGTAATTGATCCACCCGAGGCTTACCTGAACGCGATCAACGGTGAGAGCAACAGCCAGGCAATTACATTTTATAATACAGGATTTTCAGATTTAAGCGTGGTGCTATCAAATGGCCAGGATATTGAAGGCCAGGTTCTGCGGGATCGTTATGTACCAACGTATCCTTTGAGGACATCTTCACCATTTCTTGCAGCATTTTTAACTCAGGATATGCCGTCCAGCAATGATACCGACGCTTTTCCGATCACTCCATCAGAAAACTATCGATCAGAGCTGGATGATCCACAAGTGTTGATATTCCAGGATTCCAGGCCATGGTGGCAGAATAATTCTCACCAGGATTACCTCGAAGAGATAGGAGTTGCATTTGATGTATACGGATCAGACGAGATGCAGGATATCGATTTTGACCTGTATACGCTGATAATGATCCCCAGCTGTCAGAATCAGAATTTTTACAATACATTTGCCGATAACTTTACCCGGTTTGAAAACTGGATATCGTCAGGTGGATGGCTTGAATTCCATGGCTGTACCCAGGGAGCGGAATGGGAATTATGGAACGGTTTATACTTTGAATATGACACTTCAGATACAAATACAGTTGTCAATCCTGATCATCCGATCACTAATAATATCCCTGAAGTATTTACCGGTAATTTTGCCAGCCATGGCTACATGGAAGATATTCCTGAAAATTCAGCTATTCTGATCGAGGATGAAAACGGGAATCCCGTATTGATCGAGTTTGGGCTCGATGCCGGCAATGTTATAGTCACTGCACAAACCTGGGAATACGGCGTACACGCCAACCAGGTTGCAGGTGATGTGATGCTCAACTGTATTGATTATACGACTGCTAACGCACCAGGTACTCATCTCTGGTTGTTTTATGAACCTGTATCGTTCACAATCGAACCTGGTGATTCAGTTGAGGTGACAATCACCGGAGATGCTTCAGCAGAAGAAATTAGCGAAGGCGTTTATGAAACTGTCCTGTTTGCCGAGTCGGATGATCCTGTCAACCAGGTAGTTCAGATTCCTGTTATCTTCGAGGTTGTCCCGCAGTTGGTTATATCTATTGAACCTGAAGTTGATCCGGCATGGGTAGGACCCAATGGTGGAATAATTAACTGGAATGCTTCCGTTGAAAACATCTCTAATTCGACAGTAGTATTTGACGCGTGGACGGAGGTCATTACACCGGGTGGAAATGTTGTCAGCCCGGTAGCTATGCTTCCCAACCTGGATGCAGATCCGGGTGAGATACTTCAATCGTCACCAGTTATCCAAGTACCCTTGCCTGCTCCCAATGGGATTTACAGCTTCATTGCCAAGGTCGGCAACTATCCTGATGCCGTAGCCCAGGATGGTTTTGATTTCGCAAAGCTTCCACTTCTCGAACAGGCAACCACTTCCCAGGATGTCGATTGGGATGGTTTTACCGTGATGAATTTCATGGAATCGTCCCTGGGTATCGATGAGGAATCCGGATTGAATATCCCAACTGAAATTTTTATTGAACCGGCATATCCGAATCCAGCAAATCCAACGGCGACATTTTCGATAAATCTTGTTGATCCCGGTGAAATAAAGATTTCAGTTTACAATATTAACGGTCAGTTGGTTAGCACAATTTTTGATGGTCTACAACAAGCAGGATCTTCTGTTTATGAATTTGACGGCGAAAGATTGGCAAGCGGGATCTACTTTTTAAGTATTAACTATGCGGGTAAGGTAAATAAATTAAGAAAGCTTGCTTTAATCAGGTAAATGCGAAGGATTTAACGGAGGCGTGGGGAGACATCTATGAAGAAGTACAGGGTATTTTTAATAGTTGCGATAAGCCTGTTTTTAATCACTGCCACGGCAACGGCGGAATGGCATTTCTTCGATAAAAAGCTGGCGAGAACAGAAATATTCAGCAAATCTGATATTCAATTGCTGGTCAAGGAAGACCTTGATATTGGCAGTGTGCGTGGGAATGTTGTTTACCTCTACCTTGATGAGAATCAGATAAAAACAGTTCGATCACTCGGTTATGATGTAGAGTTTATACCTGATCCAGCAAGAGAATACTTCCAGGAACTCCGGGAAAGAACACGTGGCAGTGAAAACGAACTGGACGAGTACTTTACCCATACTGAATTAACGGATGAGTTGACCGACATTGAAGCTCTCTATCCGGATATCTGCAATCTTTTTTCTGCCGGCGAATCAATCCAGGGTAATGAACTTTGGGTGATGGAAATATCAGATAACGTCACGATCGAGGAAGATGAGCCGGAGTTTTTTTATATCGCTACTATCCACGGTAACGAACCGATAGGAGAATCAACATGTGTAGACTTTATCCGTTATTTAACAGAAAACTATCCAGCGGACGAACAGGTTCAGCACCTTGTTGATGACACCCATATTTATATCATGCCCCTGATGAATCCTGATGGCTATCATGCAGGTTCCCGTTTTAATGCCAATGGATATGATCTTAACAGGAATTTTCCCGATAGAATAGATGATCCATACAATACCGGTGAAGGTCGTCAACAGGAAACCCAGGTATTGATGGATTTCTTTGCCACCCACTCTCCGATTCATGCCGGCGTTTTTCACACGGGAGCACTGGTGATGAATTATCCCTATGATGGCAACCCTGAACGTGAAAGTGTTTACACGGCTTGTCCCGATGATGAATGGTACATTGAAGTGAGCCTGGCGTATTCTATTGAAAATGAACCAATGTATACTAACTGGGAATTTGAAAATGGGATATCTAACGGTGCGGACTGGTACGATATATACGGTGGAATCCAGGACTGGAGTTATACCTGGATGGGATGCAGGAATGTAACGATCGAATTATCTAATACATACTGGCCGAATGAGAATGAACTACCGCAGTATTGGGACGATAACCGTGAATCAATGCTGGCCTACCTCGAATACGTCCACCAGGGTATCAGGGGAATAGTGACAGATTCAGAAACCGGCGATCCTCTACCTGCTATTATCACATTGGACGATAATGACATCGAGGTATTTACTGATCCCGATGTTGGCGATTATTACCGTCTGCTGCTTCCCGGTACATACAATCTGCATGTTTATTCATACGGATATGAGCCGGTTGACATAGAGGGTATAGTAGTCGGCGAGGATGCATTAACTCGCCAGGATATTGAGCTTGTTCCCCTGGATCCGGGATATCTTTTCGAGGATTTTGAAGATGGTGATGGCGGGTATACACACGAGGTGATTACACCAGGTGATAATGACCAGTGGCATTATTCAGATGAACGATCTTACTCCGGAACTCACTCATGGAAATGCGGTTCAACTGTCGGGGGAAATTATTTCAACAATAATGATGCCGGGTTGATTACACCGGTTATCGACCTTGAGCCTAATTCGGTTCTTTCTTTCTGGCATTACCTGGATTCAGAGGTTTCAGGTACATATTACCCCTATGCATATGATGCTGGTGTTGTGGAAATCAGGGAATCGGGTAATCCAAGCTGGACGATGCTTTCACCTGAAGGTGGTTTTCATTTTGTAATGAGAAATCTTGGTGGCAATGGACCTATTCCACATGATACACCTGTTTTCGCGGGCCATATTGATGGCCGGGAAGCGCGTTTTGATTTAAGCGGATATGAGGGTGCGGTAGAATTCCGTTTTCGCTTTGTTTCTGATGGCTCAGTAACCCGTGAAGGCTGGTATATAGATAATGTTCAGATCTTCGGAACCGATACACCGGCTGACCTGGTACTTTCAGCGACTCCATGGGAAGATCCTGTAGAGATATCGGCAGGTGGTGGTAATTTCCGTTGGGATGCTGTAGTTGAAAATGTATCTGACGGGGTTGTTGAGTTTGATGCCTGGACAGAACTGTTATTACCCAACGGCAGCAGCTATGGACCGCTTGACCAGTTTAACGATTTAGCTCTATTGCCGGGTAATATACTTGCCGCAGCACCCAACCAACAGGTACCCGGATTTGCACCCGCCGGTGAATATATGTACCTGGCAAAAGTCGGCAACTATCCTGATGCAATAGCTACAGATAGCTTCCCCTTCACAAAACTTCCGGGATTTGCCGCCGGGACACCCGTTGGATCGGGTTATGATAAATGGATTTTGTCTGGCTGGTTTGATGAGGATATTGAAGAAGAAACAATGTCAGGTATGCTGCCGGTTGAATACCAGGTAGAATCGGCATATCCAAATCCGTTTAACCCAACGACGACTATCCGGGTTGCGCTACCGGATGCGGCATACCTGAATGTGAGTGTTTACAATGTAACAGGACAGGTTGTAGCAACTTTGGCGGATACGAGGTATAATTCTGGATACCACAATTTATCATTTGATGCCCGGGATTGTGCTAGTGGAATCTATTTCGTTCGCGTTGTTGCACCGGGACAATTGGATAATATTCAGAAATTAGTATTGATTCGTTAAATATTAATAGCTTATTGCTGAAAATAATAATGCAAAGAGGGGGAGGATCGGATGAAATTAAAAACCAAGATTTCTTTGGTACCCGTTTTGAGTCTCATTCTATTTGTACAAATCGCCGGTGCCTGGGAACAGACCTATGGTGGTGAAAATTATGATTTAGCCTACAGTGTTCAGGAGACAGATGATGGTGGCTTTATAATGACCGGAATGTCTAATTCCTTCACCGAAGAATGGCTTGATTATAATGGCTACGTTGTAAAAACGGATATTGATGGAGTCGAGGAGTGGTCATTCGATTTCGGTGATGAAGGATTCGAGATTTTTAGAGGTGTCGTCGTTGCTGAAGATGGGGGATATCTGCTGGCAGGATTTACTAACTCCTATGGGGCCGGTGAGAATGATTGCTGGGTGGTTAAAGTTGATGATGAAGGAACTGAAACCTGGTCGGAGACATATGGAACGACAGGTGTTGAAAACTGCTCATCCGTCTTATCTACTCCGGATGGTGGGTACCTGCTGGTAGGATCTTATTCGCCCTTCGTCGGTCAGACTATTGCCGGGCTCCTTGTAAAAATCGATTCTGAAGGAAATGAAGAGTGGGTTCAAACTTATGGTGGTGAAGGGGATGAGTATCTTGATAAAGCAGCAGTTACAGATGACGGCTATATAATTGCCGGAACAATTAAGGAGCTTGGTTCCCAGGACTATGATTGTTATATCCTCAAGACTGATTTTGATGGAAATGAAGATTGGCATACAACCTGGGGTGAAGGTAACGACGAAGCTTTGGAAACAGTTGTTGTACTCGCGGACGGGGGCTACTGTTTTGCCGGTTACCAGAATGAAGGGGAAACAGTTGAAAATGACGGGCTTCTGCTGAAACTTGATGAAAATGGTGATGAAGTGTGGTCTGTCCTGTCAGGGGAAGGTGATCACCAGGCGTTTAACGCGTTGTTATACACAGGTTCCGGTTTTATCGCCGCGGGAGAAACATATTCAAATGAAAATAGCTATGATGTTTATGTAGTACATTTTGATGATTCTGGTAGCGAACAAAGCAGTGATTCGACCGGCGGAATTGGGGTTGATGGCGCTTATGACATCATTGCCACATCTGATGGTGGATATGCGATTACCGGCACGACAAGTTCGATTGGCGCTGGAGACCAGGATTTTTATCTGTTGGGATTTCCAGGCGAGGGAAACAGTATTAATAGCTCGGAGTTCAGCAGTATTCCATCAGAGTTTTATATAGAATCAATTTATCCAAATCCATTTAATTCAAGCACTTTTATCAATATAAGTTTAGTTAATTCTACTCCCCTTGAATTGTTTATTTATGATAGCCTTGGCAGGCAAGTGTCGCATATCAAAAACAAACTTTATCGACCGGGATTAAATAGAATTCCATTTACTAATACAGGTTTATCAAGTGGTAACTACTATATACAGGCGGTCAGTAAAGGGAAAGAACAGGATGTTAAAAGAGTAGTTTTTCTTAAGTAATATGATACTTGATGGTTTACAAATGCGCGTGAATAATAGTGTCATAAAATAGTAAACTCATTCTAAACAGATGGGAGGCAGTAAATGCAGATTAAATCTAAACCTTTTGTAGTGATGGCACTAGTTCTGGCCTTGGGTGTCAGTATGTCATTTGCAACCGATGTTACCTTCCAGGTCAACATGGGTTGGCAGATTGAGCTGGGTAGCTTCGATCCTCTCGCTGATATGGTGGTAGTAAGGGGTGATTTTAATGGCTGGTCCGGGAATGATTATGAAGTTACTGCATTAAACGATTCGATATATACCGGTACTTTTGATATACCGGAAGGTAATCAAGGTTACAAGTATGTTATTGTTCCTGGTGAAGGATGGGATAACTGGGAGTCACGGGATAATCGGTATGTTGATGTAGGTGTTGATCCTATTGTACTGGATGTTGTTTACTGGAACGATGAGGAATGGTTGCTACTCACTGATGTAGAGGTCTATTTCCAGGTTAATATGGAAATTATGGAACTCCAGGAAAATTTTGATCCATTAAATGATCTTGTTGTAATCCGTGGTAATCATCCAAACCTTGGAAACTGGGGTGGGGCAGTAGCAATGGCCGATGAAGGTGATCATGTATTTGGGCTCGAGGTTCAATTTGATGATCTGGGAATAGGTGAAAACCTGGAATACAAGTTCGTGATCCTTGAAAACGGTGATGAGGGCCTGGCAAACTGGGAGACAATTGACAACAGGGTAATTGTTCCAACGGGTGATGAGCCTGATGATGATATGAATGGATACGGTGAGATTGAACCCGGTGTTGCCTGGTTCAGCAACGTTACAGGTGATGACATCATAACCAGCGATCTACTTGTCCATTTTATAGTAGATTGCCGTCCGGCTTATTACAAGATTGATGATCCGGAAGCCACGGTAAATGATGTCCAGACCGGGGAAGAGATCCTGGCAATTGACGAAGTAAATATTGCCGGTAACTTTAACGGTTGGCCCTGGGGAGCTTTCCCTGTAGAATATACTTTCAATGATGATGGAATTGAACCGGACGAAGTAGCGGGGGACAGTGTCTGGTCAGGATCTGTTCAGTTTTACGCGCTGGATCCTGTAGATCAGATTTACAAGTATGGTTTGAATGAACTCGACGCTGAAGCGAACTTTGGCGAGGATCACATGGTGGTTCTCGATGACAGTGGACCGGAACAGACGGTCATTGACACTTTCGGAACAAATGGAAGCCTGTATGATGAATATATTGAGCTTCTATTAGGCCCACCGCTTACAATATCAGCTACTCCACAGGTTGATCCCGTAATAATACCGGATGTGGGTGGATCTTTCAACTGGGATGTTGTTGTTGAAAATGTTTCCAACAACACCTATACCTTTGATGCCTGGACTGGTCTGCTACTTCCTGATGGTACTCCCTGGGGACCTCTTGATGTGTTTAATGATATAACACTATTATCCGGTTTTTCCATAATAGCGGCACCTGAGCAGGATGTACCGGCATTCGCGCCACCGGGAGTTTATACATACTACGCGTTGGTTGGTCAGTTTCCTGTAGCGGATGCATTTGCCACGTTCGAATTTGAAAAACTCGCTGGACCGGAGATTGCAGCAAATACAGGTTTAGATATGTCCGGTTGGACTCTATCCGGTTGGTTTGACGAGGAAGTCCTCGATTACGCGGGCGTAAAAGATTTGAACAATGTGGTACCATCTGATTTCGAAATCAGTGCTGTTTATCCAAATCCGTTTAATCCTTCGACAACAATCGAAGTCGGTCTGCCTGATAATGGACTTCTTAGTGTTTCTGTTTTCAATATTGAGGGACGGCAGGTAGCTGTTCTGGCTAACGGAGCACACAATTCCGGTTACCACCAATTCGTATTCGACGGAACGAACCTTAGCAGCGGAATCTATTTAGTCAGGGCTGAGTTGAATGGTCACAAGGAAAACATTCATAAGATTATGTTGATCAAGTAGATACTGTATTTTCTCCAAAAAGGGCAATCTTTTCTGAAGGGGTTGCCCTTTTATTTTGATCTGAGCATATTAACTACGTTCAACTCACTGGTCGCTATATATATGTTATTGAAAGTTTTATATTGTATACTCCTTTAGCTACAAATCCACAAGTTAACCTGGCAGTTATTTTTACGGGAACGATTTAGATGCGAGAGAAGAGATTTGGTCAAGAAGTTTCGGGAAACATAGTTGGTAAAAATGAGTGGCCGCAGATATTTACTAAGGTTTTGAGGAAGTCACCTGATCTTTTTTTATATGATGGCCTCGATGAATACAGCAGCCAGATTTTGAAACATAAAACTGCGCATAAAGATGAACAGGTATTGATCATAGATGAAACACTCCCCAGGTTACCAAAGCGATTTTTCGATCTAAAAACAACCGTCCTTGGTAAAACTCAATATTTTGAGTCGGGATTAATCCATCGACTTTCTTTCACACTTGAAATATCCAAACAATTCGAATTCAGCCATCACCAGGCTATCTGGACTACTATCCAGCCACCGATGCGAAAATCATCAAGCCTGTTTATCGCTTCCCCTTCCGTTGATCGCCCGGTATTTATGGAAATTCCCATCAGTGGTGCACCTCCTCAAGTCAGGATAATCGATCTCAGTACTGAAAATATTCGAGCGCTCTCACCATCTGCGCAAAAACTTTTTCCAAAATCACGTGAAATCAATGGAATGAGGGTACAGTTCGTTGATCTTGGTGAAACCCTTGTAGATGGTACCATCTCTGCCAGTTCTGATGATGAGCTCCAGATAAAACTTGACCATCTTACATCATCATCACTGCGATTATTCGAACAATACCTGGAAGAAGAATACGAGATTAGTAAATCAAAAGAACATTCATTTTCTAATGTTCAAGAGATTACTGATAACAAGCTTGTGGAATCGAGCAAAGCTGTCGCTGAAGAAATTGAGAGGAGTACTCCGGCAGCTGTAATTGTGTTAAAAGACAGGGATTTACGTGAACAATACTGCAGAATTATGGATGAATTTGAGTATCGCAGCAGGACACTTGAGAGATTCGAACAAGTCACTCCAGAAGTCCTCGAAGGAAGATCTTTATTTATCTTTGATGTTCGGCAGGAGGGAGGTCACTCGGTAGATTTCCTGAAATCATGGCTAAAAAATGGTTCCATTAATCGTGGTCAGTTTATTCTCGTGGGTGACAATCCGAACAAATCTCGCCAGGAAGAGTGGCATAGACTGGGCGATGGGCTTTTTCTGGGAAGTAACACTCCACTGATGTTATTGAGACAAAGAATCGGGGAATTAATTCACCGCGTTCGACGTCCTGGAGAATAATCCGGCAATTTCCTTTAGCTCTGCACCTGGTTCCCGTATAATTGTTCATTATTTGACTCCCCTCAAATTGAGTATTATCAGGTTTTAGAGGTATCTTATCCGTGCCGTGGAAGCCTGATTTCCTTTTAAGTGAATTCCATCACTAATTTTGGATATTTAGTGTTTTCTCCTGATAGTTTGATTATATTATCATCGGCTGTCAGCGGTGGGAATTCGTCACAAATCTTCCGTGCTAAATTGTTTCATTATAGAATCTTATCTTCAGGGTGGAGGCAGTTATGCGTAAAGTATTTATCTTTTCACTTCTAATTATGTTTTCGTTTAGTCTCTCTTTCGCGAATCAGTATATATCGATTGATCAGGGAGGACAGACTAATCAACTGGATGCGCAATTGATTAGCTCAGACCAGAACTCATCCACTATTGAGCTCGATGTTGATGGAATTCTACTTGAAGATATAGATATCGTAAATTCCAGTTATTCAAATATATACTGGGAGAATTCCGGTGTTGAAGGAGAATTAGGTGAAGCGACTTTGCCGGTATATAGGTTTTTCCTGCAAATACCTTATGGGGCAAAGGCGGAAATTGAACTGCTCGAATCTGAAATAAATAATATTGAACTTAGCAGTTACGGAATTCAAAATCCCCTTTATCCGGTTCAACCGCCACGTGAAAAGGTAGAAGGTGCGGTATATGAATTTGTGATGGATGAATCTTATTACAAACTGGACAGCTATAAGAATCTTCCGATTGTTGAAGTGACAGATTACCCTATAATTCGTGGGCATCAGCTGGTTTCCATAATAGTTCGTCCCGTTGATTATAACCCCGCAATCGGAGAACTGTCATTTGTTTCCAACCTGAAATTCAAAGTCGATTACCAGGGTGGAAACCAGGGCGAAACGATCGCAAAACTGCAACGATATTCATCACGTCAGAGTAATCACCTTGTCGAAGAGATTGTTTTGAATCCAGGTGTATTTGAGATTAATGAACTCGATGATCTTCCTACTTCACTTGGTTATCTCATCATCAGTGAAAACAATGTTAACTATCTTGAAGCGATGGAATCCTATGTCGAATGGAAAAAGGACATGGGTTATGAAGTAACCATGGTTTCGACAGTAGAGACAGGGACATCTAACAGCGATATTCGTGATTATATCCAAGATGCATATGATACCTGGGATGTTCCACCCAGCTTTGTCCTCCTGATTGGCGATACTCCTGAAATTCCTCATTTTACAGGCCAGGGAACAGGTTCACCACCAACCGATCTGAACTACAGTATGATGGAAGGAAACGACTATTTCCCGGATATCGGTGTAGGCCGTTTTTCTGTAGCTAACTTGACGGATCTGAATAACGTGATCGATAAAACCCTCCAGTATGAACAGGGAACCTGGGGTGGTGGTGATGACTGGGTGCAGACGGCTGTATTTATGGCCAGTACTGATAATTACCAGATTTCAGAGGGTACTCATAACTTCGTCCTCAACAATTACCTCAATGATGCCGGATTCGATTCAGATCTACTCTACACTGTTACTTATAATGCTACAACCCAGGATGTGACCGATTCATTCAATGCCGGTAGAAATCTTGGCATCTATTCAGGGCATGGCAGTACAACCAGTTGGGCTGATGGTCCTGCCTTCAGCCAGGCAAATGTAAACGCATTGACTAACACCGTTTACCCGTTTGTCCAGAGTTATGCATGCATCACCGGTAATTTTACCTATGGAGAATGTTTCGCTGAGACCTGGATTCGCACTGACAACGGTGCTTTTGCATTTATGGGATCATCCGTAAATTCCTACTGGGATGAAGATGATATCATGGAGAAGCGGGTGTTTGAGGGCTTTTTTGACAACCAGATACCCGGTGATCCGTATAATTTCACCTGGATCAATGGTCTTGTGAATTATGGTAAAATTGAACTCTACAGTTACTATGGTAACACCGGGATGGTACGCCGGTATTTCGAAATGTATAACATCATGGGAGATGGATCGGTTGATCTCTGGACGAGCGATCCGGCTGCCGTAACCGTTACACATCCTACAACTATGATAATCGGAATGGACGCGATGGATGTAAATGTTGCCGGTGCACCTTCATGGGCTATGGTCTGCCTTCGTTCCCTCGAAGATGAAACAATCTGCGCATCCGGGTATACCGATGAATTTGGCGACATCACATTAACCCTGGGTAGTCCATTAACTACACCCGGGACCCTGATGCTTCATGTTACAGGCCATGATGTGGAACACTATGAAGCTGAAGTTACGGTTATCCCTGCTGACGGTATGTACCCGATTGTCCAGTCTTTTGAAGTAGATGACAATCCTGGAAACGGCCAGGCGGAATATGGCGAAGAATTTGATCTCGTCCTGAATATAGAAAACATGGGAAATGAAACAATTGATCTTCTCGAGGTAGAGGTTGAGACAACATCTCCCTGGTTGACAATTGATGCTGGAGTGCAGACGGCTGAAAATATTGCACAGAATGATGTAGTAGCTGTTGAATTTGCTTCCAGCGTAGACCTTTATGTCCCGAATAACGAGGGTGCTCAGTTTAATGTTACGATGACCGCTGGTCTGGAAACATGGGAGCAGGACTTTACCCTCTTCATGTACGCTCCTGAACTCGATATTACCATTATTCGTGCGGATGATGCTGCGGGTAATGGCAACCAACGACTTGAAGCGGGTGAGAACGGATCGTTGGATTTACTGATTACGAATAACGGTGGTGCTTCAATCCAGGCTGAATTTAATGCTGAAGAATCGGATGCTTACCTGGAGAATCTCCTTGTTAATCTCGGATTGGTAAACCTCCCGGCGGGTGGATCGGTTGAATACTCAAGCGCTATTGATCTTGAGGTTTCAGCACTTGCCCCCGATATGGAACGCGCATGGATATACTGCACTATCGACAGGTTGGATGGATTTACCTGGAGTGATTATGTAGATCTCGATCTAGGTGGTGTCTATGACGATATGGAAGGTGTTGATCAGGGCTGGAGTCATTATGCCAATCCGGGCTATAGTGATGATTGGCATGTGTCATCAGAGATGAATTATACACCTGGTGGAGATTTTTCATGGAAAGCTGGTGATACCGGTGTGGGTGATTACAGCAATGATCTTGACGCCTGCCTAGAACTTCCGGTTCTCAATGTTCCCGGCCAGGTTGTCTTAAGTTTCAACCATCGTATTAACGCTGAAATTTCAGCTTATTGGACTGGTGAATGTTATGATGGCGGACGTGTGGAGGTGTCCACCGATGGTATCAACTGGACTGGTCTCCCGATGCCCGGGTATAACTATACAACCCGTGGAAATGGTCCCTTCGGTGAAGGTATCAGTGTATATAGTGGAACTATCGCCTGGGAGTCTGAAGAAGTTCTGATCGACAGTGATCCCGGCGACCTGCATATCCGTTTCCGGTTCGGTTCGGATGGCGCGGTTACAGATGAAGGATGGTATGTTGATGATATCTCGGTCGTGCTTCCGGGTAATCTCACCCCACCTGCAAATCTTTTAGCTGAAGTAGTTGAAGATGGAGCATCTTTAACCTGGAATACTCCGGGTGGGGAACTTGATGATATCAACCTGCTTGGATTTACTGTATACAGGGATGGCAGCCCGGTCAGTGGAATCATTCAGCAATCGGACTACCTTGACGACCTGACAATGATGCCGAACGACAACTATAATTATACTGTAACTTCAGTATATGAAGAGGGTGAATCGATCGCCGCCGGGCCTATCCAGGTTACATGGGGCGATTTTGATCTTATCCTTTCGGCAACACCACAGAATCCGCCGATCTTTATCCAGGCATGGGGTGGAAGTTTTACCTGGGATGCTTTTGTAGAGAACCAGTCTGGCGGTCAGTATACATTTGATGCCTGGACTGAACTTGTCCTGCCCAACGGTAACACCTATGGACCTCTTAACCTGTTCGAGAACCTTGTACTGCCGGATGGCGGAACTATTACTGCATCACCAATACAGGTTGTCCCAGCGGGTGCTCCCAACGGCTACTATACCTACGTCGCCAAGGTTGGTGATTACCCGAACGCCATAGCTGTTGACGGGTTTGAATTTGGAAAACTCCCGGTAGTTGGCGCTCTTTCGGCTGGAACAGATTCACCGGAAGACTGGGTATTATCCGGATGGTTTGATGATATGGATGTAGTTGATAAATCCATCGTTCTACCTTCTGAATTCACGATTGAAGATATATACCCGAATCCGTTCAACCCATCAACCTCGATTGAGGTAGCGTTACCCGAATCTGGTGTCCTGATGGTAAATGTTTATAATATTATGGGACAGACAGTCCAAACATTGGTTTCCGGCAGGGTGGAAGCCGGTTATAATAGCTTTGTCTTTGATGGAACAGGACTTTCAAGCGGAATCTATTTTGTCCAGGCTGTTGTACCGGGAAAAATGGATATTTGCAGGAAGGTTGTATTATTGAAATAAGAAATGCGATTCTTATCAATAGAAGCGAAGCAAGAGCCTCATCATTTTGATGAGGCTTTTTTTATGTAGCACGGACAGTGCTCGGTCCGGGCTGTATTGCATCTACATTGTTCATTGTTTGCGATTAACACCTTCAATCATCCTTAAAAAAATCTCCATACTTTAAGCCCGTATCACACAGGAAAGTTACAACTTTGGCAGATTTTCCAAGTTTTCCACTTTCCAAATATTTTATTGCTGCACATACATTGGCAGCAGATGAAAAACCAACAAACAGGCTTTCTCTGCTACCTAACAGTCTTTGATACTCTTTAGCTTCATCGTTTGTGACGCAAAGAAATTCATCTACTAATCCCGGTTCCCAAAATGGAAGTGCTCTTCCATAGCCTGTACCTTGTAGAATATGTTTAGGGTCCTCGACCACTCCCTTTGCCAAATATCTCGATTTCGATGGTTCAACAACCGCACACTTGACATTCGAATTCTGTTGCTTAAGATATTTGCTTGTTCCGATAAACGAGGCCCCGGTTCCCACAGAAGCAACAAATGCTGATATATTAACGAGTTCCTTCCAGATTTCTGGTCCGGTGTTGTTGTAATGAGCTTTAACACAGGAATTGTTATTAAATTGATCGACATAGAAACCATTGGATTCTTTGGTTAGTTCAATCGCTCTCGAAACGGCAGCATCAATATCCTTTCCAGTAACTTTTCCTTCAGTTCCATTGACTTGAGGTACACGTTCAACTTTAGCACCCAATCCTTTAAGCATCTTTACCCTTTCAGGGCTGTTACCTTTAGACATAACTGCAGTGAATGGATTTCCATAGAGATTACAAACTACTGCTAGTCCGGATCCCATGTTTCCACTGGTCATCTCAACCACAGGATTTCCAGTTTCTAATATTCCAGTTGAATAAGCATCCTTGATAATTTGTAACGCAGCCCTATCCTTGATGCTTCCACCTGGTTGAAGATGCTCAGCTTTAACAAATATTTCTCCTGGACCAGGATGCAAATTGCTGAGTTTTAACAGGGGTGTGTTCCCAATGAGATCTAATGCGTTATTTGCCAACACTGTTTCTTTTCCTTTTAAAAAATTATGCAGAGCTAAAGGTTTTTCGGATAGTTTTTTTTACGTGATTACCTTTTAAACATCTTAACAGATTTTTCTCCCTGATTTCAAGATTAATCGTTTTGATTCCATCAAAGTTTTCTATTTGATTCTTTCCATCTAGGCGAGGATTTCATTGCGTAATAATCAGATTTAAGTGGACATATTTAATCTAATTCTTATGTATGATTTGTTAAGGGGCAAATGCAACTCAAACCACCTTCTCGTCCGGGAAAAATAAATAAGAATTAAAAATGATTGTGAGTACCCATTTATTCTTGTGCGACCTTTTAAGGAATATTGTCTAACCTTGTGATTTATTCTTCTCTGATCTTTTGAAATGGCATATATTATCTTCCCGGACCGAGGGCGGTCCGGGCTACATTGTATCTACATTGGTTTTTGATAAAAGCCCGAATCTAACACATTATAAATAATATCTGGAGCTATCGAATGGGTAATCCCAGGGATTTTAAGGATCCGAAACAGCGGTTTCTATGCAAACGGGTGATGGAATGGATCAAGGAGAAGGACGCGACCATTCTTATCGCAGCCGGTGGACTGAGGGAAAAATACCTCTTTTCCCTGATGGGATTTAAGAATGTTACAATAACCAATATTGATACGGGAATAGATGTAGATAAATATGCCCCGTTTAAATGGGAACATGCCAATGTCGAAGACCTTCCATACGAAAATGAATCTTTCGATTATGTTGTAGCTCACGACGCTTTACATCACTGCCGCTCACCCCATCGCGCCTTGCTGGAAATGTACCGAGTAGCAGCAAAAGGATTGTTTTACATAGAATCTTACGATTCCGTTTTTGTCCGGCTGATGGCAAAACTGGGCATTGGCCAGAATTATGAGACCGCGGCTGTTTATTATAACGAAGGCAAGCAGGGAGGTGTTGAAAACACACATATCCCGAACTTCATCTACCGCTGGCGTGAAAGGGAAGTTATAAAAACTATCCAGTCATACGCTCCATACCGGCAACATGAATTTGCTTTCAGGTTTAATCCCTACCTGTCCATGGGATTAGTCAGGAGAAAAAGAGGAAACATCATTAAAAAACTATTGAAGGGTGTGATAGGACAAAGCTACCTGGTTTTCGCGCGTCTTTTCCCCAGGTTCAGCAACCAGTTTGCTGTCTATGTGGGCAAACCCGATCTCGAACAGAATATTTACCCATGGATTAAGCTTGAAGGTAAAGAGTTGTTATTCAACATGGAATGGGGTAAAAAAAGATTCCTGAAGAAGATATATAAACGAAAAGAAGACCTGTAGTTTTCCTCAATCTAATCTTGCGGAGAGGGTGGGATTCGAACCCACGATACGGGGTCACCGTATGCACGCTTTCGAGGCGTGTGCCTTCAACCACTCGGCCACCTCTCCAGAACCGGCACAATATAGCAAACATATATTCAGGCAGCAAAATAAATATTTAACTCCGGGAAACGTAAGAATATTTAGAAAGAATTAAGAAGGTAAGAATTTCATTTCTCAATTAAATTCTGCTTAAAAGCTCAGATTTCTTTCATATATTACCACGACATGGCTTGAATATTATCATCGAGGGATAGTATTTGAACCTGTACACAAAAATTCTCCCTGATAATAATATCTCCGAAGTTTCCCGGGAATAACATGAACATAGAGTTTCATGAATTATTTGGACTTGGACTGGCGATAGTTCTTGGCGTACTGGCCGGGAAGCTGACCCACCGAATCGGTGTTCCCAGGGTAACAGGTTACATGATAATGGGAATGCTGATTGGCCCACATGTAACCGGATTAATTCCCGTTGAGATAGCGGACAACTTGTATGTCATAAACGATATTGCCCTGGGTTTGATACTGTTCGCGATCGGAAATGAATTTGAATGGTCTCACATCCGCCGCATCGGATTAAAAAGCCTTATCAGGCTGGCATTATTCGAGACTATCGCGGTGATGGTTCTTGTAAGTGTCGGATTTTTTGTTCTCGGGTATGATCTCGTCCTTTGTCTTTTAATCGGAACAATCGCGGTTGCCACTGCACCCGGCGCTACCCTGCTGGTGACACGTGAATATAATTCCAAGGGACCGTTGTCAGACAGGTTGCTGGCATTGGTAGCGATTAATAATATTTTCGCACTGGTTGCCTTCAGGGTAGTGTACGCGGTGATGCATCTGCAGAACGGGCAGGATTTACTCACAGCGATCCTGGCGCCTGTTTATGAAGTTGTAGTCTCAATTGTCCTCGGTTTTTTCCTTGGTAAAATCCTCTCGATCTGGGAGCAACACCTGGATGAATTGTCGGAATTACTCCTGGCGATTATCGGTATTATTCTTGTTGGGACAGGTTTTGCCATGATGCTGCATCTTTCACCGATGATTGTGTCAATGGTGGCTGGCGCGACAATAGCGAACAGTTCATACGTACACCGTTTGATATACATTGAACAACGCCAGCTCGAACAACCGATATATATAGCCTTCTTTGTCCTGGCGGGAATCTCGCTTCACCTCGATACCTTAATGGTTATGGGTGCGGCAGGTTTTGTTTACCTGTTTGCGCGTAATTTCGGAAAAATAGCCGGTATCTGGCTGGCAGGGCGCAGTGGAGGATTACCGCCCCAGATTGGCAAATATTTCGGGATGACACTCCTCTGCCAGGCTGGGGTAGCGATTGGTCTCTCATACGAAGTCCTGAGGGATTATCCTGAGGTAGGACGGTTGATTTCCACTATTGTTCTATCGACAGTTATTATTAACGAAACAATTGGTCCCTATCTCGTTCGAGTTGGATTGTCACTGGCAAAAGAGATTCCTGGCAGTAAATTGAAACAGAAAGCGGAGTATTCTGCTTCGAAACAAACATGATTAACACCTTTGACAAGGATTTTTCATGATTCTGCAGATAACATCAAAACCTGATCCGCTTATGATGCTGGTGGCTATCGTAGCGTCATTGGTGCTGATCACATTGATGATCTATCTCCAGAAACGTCGTTCTCGATTGCCGGTAAGTTCCTACCTTGTTGATGCCATGGTGGGTGGGCCGAAGATTTATAATATCAGAGCGAGGACACGTGAAGGCGCGATCAGGGAACTGGCCGCTCACGCTTCACGGATAGTACGGTGGCCGGACCAGGATACTATTCAACAAGGCGTCAGTAAACGGGAAGAGGAGATGTCCACCGGCCTTGAAAATGGATTTGCCGTTCCCCATGGCAGGTTTATCAACATGGGAAGGTCGCTGGTGATATACGCGCGATCGAAAAAGGGGATAGACTGGGATTGTATCGATGAAAAACCAGCTCACAATATATTTCTTCTCTTGACACCGGCAGAAGAAGAGGAAATCCAGTTAAAAATGTTGTCCGAGGTAAGTCGAGTAGTACTTAATGAAGGCTGCCGGACAGCAATCAATTACGCGGTTGACTGCCGTGAAGTAAATCGCAGTATCTTAGAGGCATTATCGAGGAAGAAATAATTGCCAGGTATCGCAGATATCTGATAATTTCTCTTCGGTGTCGTCCCGAAGTGTCGGGATCCAGTGTCGTTAATTTTTATAGCTCAGGAATTTTAAAGATCAGGACTAAGTAAATACTGACAAATACTATTTGTATATAAAGGAGCAATCGTGGCAGCGTCCTTACCACCGGCAGTAATAGAATTACAGAAAGAATTATCCCGTCTCCCCAGTATCGGGAAAAAATCCGCCCTCCGTATGGCTCTGTACCTCCTCAAAGCTGACAGGAGCGATGTTGAGAACCTGGCGCGGGCGGTTATTAATGTTAAGGACAAGGTAAAAATATGCTCGATCTGCGGGTTTCTTTCGGATGTTGATCCATGTCCGATCTGCACGGACGTCAAACGGCAGGGAAATATTATCTGCGTCGTGGAAGCGCCGGGTGATATTATCGCCCTGGAAAAGGGAAATATTTTCCACGGTAAATACCATGTTCTTGGAGGTGTTTTAGCGCCGCTTGATGGTGTTGGTCCTGATGACCTAAGGATCAAGGAACTGAAGGCGCGAATTGAAAAAGAAGAGATAGAAGAGATAATAGTAGCGACAAATCCCACACCTGAGGGTGAACAGACAGCCTTTTTCCTCTCGCGAATGTTAAAGGATATGGATGTTAAGGTTACCCGAATAGCACGCGGTATACCAGTTGGCGCCGACCTTGAAAACGCTGACGACCTGACTTTAACAAGAGCGCTCGAGGGGAGGATTTCGCTGGACTAGATAATATAAAAAATCATGCTTCAGACGAAGCGATCATTATATCGTTGCGTGGAAGCGCAGCGACGAAGCAATCTCAAAATTCAATCTTTTGGAGGGGATGAGATTGCTTCGCTACGCTCGCAACGACACAATCAGTTGAAATTACCAAATCACTGGCACTTAAGGAGTCATCCCAGACTTGATCCGGGATCCAGTGTCTTTATACAAGAACAGAAAAAAGGAATGATAGTGTGAGACATTTTAATTGTCGTCGTGTGATAATTATCGCCACCATCCTTTTCGTATTAACCAACCCATGCCTAAGTCAAATCCATATCGCCGGTGAAATCGAAGGTACATTGATTGATACAACCTATATCGCTGATGGTGATATTGTAGTCGGTGGTTCTCTAACCATTGAACCGGGCGCTGTTATTCTTTTCGAAGAAGGTGTTCAGTTTGATGTGGATGGGCTTCTCGTGGCAGAAGGGACCGAAGAAGATACCATTTATTTTATACTAAACGAAGAAGCTGAATACTGGGGGGGCATTGATTTTAATTTCTTTTCGCATTGGGATTGTTCGCTACAATACTGTCATATTTCTGGAAGCAATTCAAGCGGCATTTACAATGATCGGGGTTATCCCAGTGTTCAGAATTGTCTAATAACTGGAAATTCAGTTAATGATCAAGAAATAGGATATGAACATGGGGGTGGTATTTTTTGGAAAGGCTACAATACTGACACTATAATTGAATGTACTATCAGTAACAATAGTAACTGCGGAATATATGCTGATAGAAGCACGAGAATGACAGTAGAAAATTCGATAATCTCTGACAATAGCGATGGTGGAATAGTAACCGATGCAAATGAAACGAACTTATCTCATTGTGTTATAAGTAATAATTACTCTGATGATAATGGTGGTGGTATATACTCAATGGAAGGTGCACGTGTCTATTTAGATCACTGTCTCATTTACAATAATGATGCTGGAGAGTATGGCGGAGGTATCTATACTGAGCCAACAGCTTACGAACTCACTGTTAATAACTGTACTATAAGTAACAACACATCAATCTCCTGGGGAGGTGCCATATATTCTTTCAGTAATAATACTATAATCCGCAATTCTATAATCAGTAACAACATTGGTGATCATGGAGCATGTTTAATCTTCAGCGACATTGATATCGAATTTAATGACTTTTTTAATAATGAGAATGGTGATATCTCGATGATCGAAATTGAAGATGAGGATTTAGGAATAATAAACCAAATAAATGAAAACGGTGATTCTTGTGATGTTTACTTTAATATATTCCAAGATCCATTGTTTGCAGATTCCGATAACGGAGACTATTCGTTACTAGCTGAATCACCTTGTATAGACGCGGGAAACCCCGAATCTGAATATGATCCGGATGGAACAATTACAGATATGGGAGCTATTTATTTTGAACAGGAGAACAATATTAGACATAACAATTCCGTATTATTTCCCACAAAAATAAACCTTTCCACTTATCCCAATCCTTTCAATTCAACTGTTAATATCAGTTTTTCACTTTTTCAAGCAGAAAACATTGAACTCTCGGTATATAATATCTTAGGTAAAAAAATACTTTCAAGTTCCTGGCAACATTTGAATCCAGGACTTAATAGTTTATCGATAGATATGAACGAATTTCCTTCTGGAACATATCATGCGCATTTAAATCTTTTAAGGAGTAAAGTATCCACCACGACAAACTTGATTTTGCTCAAATGATCAATCAGGATCAACATGACCTAGGATAACGACGCTGGATCCCGGACCAAGTCCGGGATGACACCTATAAGAGTAGCCCGGATTGCACTTAGTTTGTGAATCCGGGAAAATTATTGGAAAGATCGCTAAAAAAAAATTCCCCGGATAACCGTCGTACGACGGTCTATCCGGGCTACTCCTTGTATTGTTGATATTTAGTTGCAGCTATCCTTTGGTTTTTTGGGAGTTTTACATACCTCTCTTGAAGCAATTTTGTGACCTGGAACAAACTGTTTTCTAATATTCATAATAAATTATTCACTTGATTTTACTATAAGGTTAAACACCACTAACATTTTGGAAAGCTTGATATTAATATGTAACTTTGCGATATTATTCACTCTTCAAAGCGAACATAAAATTTTGGATTTTAAAGTAGTTAAATATACTTAAGGATAGGGAGTTAAGTGATGTCAAGAAAGCATGTTACGATTGATGGTAACGAAGCTGCCGCGTTTGTGGCTCATAAGACGAATGAGATATGTGCAATTTATCCAATTACACCTTCTTCTAACATGGGCGAATGGGCAGACGAATGGTCAGCTAAAGGATACAGGAATATCTGGGGAACAGTGCCGCAAGTAGTAGAAATGCAGAGTGAAGGTGGAGCGTCAGCAGCCGTTCATGGCGCGCTTCAGACCGGTGCTCTGACAACAACCTTTACAGCCTCGCAGGGATTGCTGCTGATGATCCCGACAATGTTCAAGGCTGCCGGAGAGTTGACGAGTACTGTATTTCACGTATCAGCGCGTACTATTGCATCCCATGCGTTGTCAATTTTTGGCGACCACAGCGATATCAACGCTGTTCGTGCCACAGGTTTTTCACTACTCGGATCTGCTAACGTCCAGGAAGTAATGGACAACGCCTTGGTCGCTCAGGCTGCAACACTGAAAGCCAGGATCCCATTTATTCATTTCTTCGACGGATTCCGTACCTCTCATGAAGTACAGAAGATCGAAGAATTGACAGATGATGATATGCATGCGATGATCGATGATGATCTGGTCAGGGCACACAGGGCGCGTGGAATGAACCCGGATAACCCGGTAGTTCGCGGAACATCACAGAATCCGGATGTTTTCTTCCAGGCTCGTGAAACAGTGAACAAGTTCTATGATGCTGTTCCCGGTATTGTCCAGCAGCAGATGGATAAATTTGCCGGTTTAACGGGACGTCAGTATCACCTTTTCGATTATTATGGTGATCCCAATGCCGAACGTGTAATTATCATCATGGGTTCCGGCGCAGATGCCGCCAAGGAAGCTGTTGATTATATGAACGCTGAAATGGGTGAGAAGGTCGGTATGGTTATCGTCCGTCTTTATCGTCCTTTCTCAGCCAGCCACTTCATCCAGGCTCTTCCGAAAACCGTTAAAAAAATCGGTGTCCTGGATCGTACAAAAGAGCCCGGTGGATCAGGTGAGCCTCTTTATCTTGACTGTGTCAATTCAGTTGAGGAAGCTTATATGGAAGGTACAGCCCACTTTGAATCACGTCCTACTCTGGTTGGTGGTCGTTACGGTCTGTCCTCGAAAGAGTTCACACCCGCAATGGTGAAAGCAGTATTTGATAATCTTTCCGAAGATAAACCAAGGCATCGTTTCACAGTTGGTATCGAAGATGATATTACCAATACAAGCCTGAAATATGATCCTTCCTTCAGGACAGTACCAGCAGATACAACAGCCTGTATGTTCTACGGTTTGGGTGCCGACGGAACAGTGGGCGCGAATAAAAACTCGATCAAGATTATCGGTGAAGGTACAGACAACTACGCACAGGGATATTTCGTTTACGATTCCAAGAAAGCCGGAGCGGTAACAGTCAGCCACCTTCGTTTTGGTAAACAACCGATCAAATCTACCTACCTGGTCACCCAGGCAGACTTCATCGCCTGCCACCAGACAGTATTCCTCGAGCGTTACGATATGCTCGCTAATGCCAAGGATGGTGCAACCTTCCTGCTCAATACACAGCATGGACCGGATGAAGCCTGGGATACACTGCCAAAGAGTATGCAGCAGCAGATTATTGACAAGAACCTTAAGTTCTACGTCATCGATGCATACAAAGTTGCCAAAGAAAACGGTATGGGTGTTCGTATCAACACGATCATGCAGACCTGTTTCTTCGCGATAAGTGGCGTGTTGCCGAGAGACGAGGCTATCGCGGCTATCAAGGACGCGATCAAGAAGACCTACGGCATGAAGGGTGACATGATTGTCAAGTTGAACTTCAAGGCAGTTGACGCGGCACTCGCTGACCTGTTTGAGGTGAAGGTTCCGGATAGCGCAACAAGCACTTTCGAACGTCCGCCGACAGTTCCTGGTGAGGCTCCTGACTACGTAAAGGATGTTATCGGCAGGATTATTGCCGGTGAAGGTGATGACCTTCCGGTAAGCGCGTTCCCTGTCGACGGTACTTTTGAAACAGCGACTACGAAGTGGGAAAAGCGCAATATCGCACTCGAAATCCCGGTATGGGAAGAAGACCTGTGCATCCAGTGCGGTAAGTGCGTGTTAGCATGTCCGCATGCTGCTATCCGTGCCAAGGTATATGATCCGGCATTATTGGAAAATGCCCCTGAAACATTCAAGTCGATGGACTACAAGGGTAAAGAATTCCCCGGAATGAAATACACTGTCCAGGTAGCGCCTGAGGATTGTACCGATTGTACTCTTTGTGTTGAGTTCTGCCCAGCCAAGGATAAGAAGAATCCTGAACGTAAAGCTATCAATATGAAAGAGCAGGCACCCCTGCGTAAAGCTGAAGCTGAAAATTACGAGTTCTTCCTGGATATACCTGAAATTGACAGGGACAAGGTAAAAGTACACACTGTCAAGGGTGTTCAGTTCCTCGAACCATTGTTCGAGTATAGTGGTGCATGTGCCGGTTGTGGTGAAACACCTTATGTTAAGCTGATGAGCCAGTTGTTCGGCGACCGCGCGATCATCGGGAACGCGACCGGTTGTTCATCAATTTATGGTGGGAACCTGCCAACAACCCCGTGGACTAAGAACAAAGACGGTAAAGGCCCGGCATGGAACAATTCATTGTTCGAGGACTGCGCCGAATTCGGTATGGGATTCCGACTTACTCTCGACAAGCAGAATGTCTATGCTAAAGAGATGCTCCAGAAGATGTCCGGTGAAATCGGTGGCGAGTTGGTGAAAGCGCTCATCGAAGCTGACCAGTCATCTGAAGCCGGGATTATTGAACAGCGTTCACGTGTAGAAGAGCTTGACAGAAAACTGCAGGCTATTGGATCAGAGGATGCAAGGAACCTCGCCAGTGTTGCCGGTGCTCTTGTTCGTAAGAGTGTCTGGTCTATTGGTGGTGACGGCTGGGCATATGACATTGGCTACGGTGGTTTGGATCATGTTCTCGCCAGTGGCCGCAATGTCAACCTCCTGGTGCTCGATACGGGCGTATATTCAAATACCGGTGGCCAGTGTTCAAAA
Organism: bacterium; assembly: GCA_028278125.1. The sequence continues at coordinate 27,844 of JANQEY010000052.1, forward strand.
GCTACTCCGCTTGGCGCTGTAGCAAAATTCGCAGCTGGCGGTAAACCTATTCCACGTAAAGATCTTGGTATGCTGGCCATGGGTTACGGTAGTGTCTACGTAGCGCAGATAGCGATGGGCGCAAGCGATACCCAGACTGTAAAGGCGTTCCTTGAAGCTGAAGCATACGACGGCCCGTCAATTATTATCGCGTACAGTCACTGTATCGCTCACGGAATCGATATGGCCAAGGGTATGGATCAGCAGGTACTGGCAGTCAAGAGTGGAGCATGGCCACTTTACCGTTACAATCCGGAGCTTAGAAAAGAAGGAAAGAATCCATTAATTCTCGATTCCAAGGCTCCAAAGTTAACCGTTAAAGAATGGGCAAACAGTGAAACCCGCTTCAAGATGCTTGAAAAGATGGATCCTGAAATGGCTGCAAAACTCCTGAAATATCACCAGGAAGATGTAGACTTCAGGCGTACATTCTATGAACAGATGGCTGGAATGGATTTCAGTCACCTGGCTGAAAAAGGGTAAAGTAACCTTAGATGGTTAATAAAAATATCTGAGTACAGGGATTGTTAAAAAACGGCAATCCCTGTACTTTTTTCTATCGGTGAATTTATCATTGGATTTAATTTTTATATAATATCAAAGATGAATTATTTAATTATCTTGTCTGCTTGTGTATAATGATAAGTTATATGTAGTTTAACGACCGGAGCTTAATCAGCCTACAGAGGAAGCAGAGATGAATCGTAACCCGGGACTGTTAGAGGCTATCGCAAGAATTCTCATCAGCAGCATCTATATCTTCTATTCCGGTAATATTCTTGTCTACCCGGCACAGGCGATGGAAAGAATGATGCAGGCGGGAATACCTGCGGTTCCGGTTCTCTTTGTAATAGCGTTAACTTTCTTAATCCTTGGCAGTCTTGGCCTGGCTTTGGGGTACAGAACCCGTTCAGCCGCACTGGCACTACTTGTATTAACCCTCCTGGAATACCTTTTTGTACGCAGCCCCTGGAAAACCGGTGATCCTCACCTGGCATTTATGTTCCTGAGCCTGATGGGTGGATTATTACTGGTGATCGTTTATGGTGCCGGTTCCTGGTCATTCGACGCTCGCAGCATGGTGCCTGTCAGAAGAAAGAAGAGCTGATTTTTACCAACCGGTTAATTTCTGTTGAAACTCGCGTTTTATTATCCTTAACCTCGTGAAGTTTTATATATTGTCAAATCGGTGGCACTTCAGTTTGATACATTCTCAGGCAATTTCAGGATATTAATACTATATGGATTCGCTATTTCTTAAAAAACTTGAATCGGGGATCGTGCTTGGCGATGGCGCGATGGGGACTCAACTCTATGAACGTGGCGTATATGTAAATCGAAACTATGACGAATTAAACCTGACTGATTCCCACCTGATAAAAGCCATCCACCGTGACTATATCCAAGCCGGTGCCATGCTTATCGAGACCAATACATTTGGCGCAAACAAGTTTAAACTGGGCAAACACGGTCTTGCGGAACATGCATTCAAAATAAATAAGGCCGGTGCTGAAATAGCCAAACGCTGCGCTAATGAGGGTGCGGGCGTTATGGTCGCTGGTTCAATCGGTCCCTTCGGTAAACCAATCGCCCCAGTCGGCCAAATCAGTGAAGATGAGGCTTTTGATTCATACAGTACCCAGGTAAAAGGATTAATAGCCGGTGAGGTTGACCTTTTTATCCTGGAGACCTTCCTCGATCTAAAGGAACTCCTGATCGCGATTAAGGCTGTTCGTGAACAGTCGGATCTGCCGGTTGTGGCAATGATGACTATCGATAAGGGCTTAACGGCATACGGCAGAACACCTCAACAGGTAGCTGGGGCGTTAAATGATGAACCGGTTGATGTAATCGGGTTGAACTGCTCGACAGGACCACTGGCGATTCTTGAAAGTATTGTCGAGATGGCGTCAATGACGGATAAGCCTCTCGCTGTATTCCCTAATGCCGGTGAACCAAAGATGGTCGAGGGAAGGATCATTTATTTCTCAACGCCGGAATATTTCGCAGAATACACCAAGCGAATGGCGCAGAGTGGTGTAAGACTAGTTGGTGGATGTTGTGGTACAACGCCAGCACATATAAAGTTTATGGCATCCGCCATTCGTGCCATCCAGACAAGAATCGGACAGCCGGATACCGGTCTTCCAACTGTGGAAACCGTTGAGGAGAAAAAGCTGGAGATAGTTGATCTGCCGTCTCCATCGAAACGGTCACCTTTAGGTAAATTGCTTGAAAAGGAATCGTTTCCCATTTCTTGTGAACTACATCCACCACGCAGCCCGAATCCGAAGTATGTGCTTGATAAGGCACGCAAGTTAAAAATTGCGGGAATCAACGCTGTAAATATTCCCGACGGTCCACGTGCCTCAGCCAGAATGAGCCCTGTAGCACTGGCCCATCTGATTATCCGCGAAACCGGGATGGATGCAATCCTCCATTATACCTGCCGGGACAGGAATATCCTTGGGATGCAGTCGGACTTACTCGGTGCTGAAGCGTTGCAGGTGAATAATATCCTTTGTGTGACAGGTGATCCTCCGAAACTTGGTGATTACCCGATGGCCAGCGCTGTTTTTGACGTTGACGCTATCGGTCTGCTGGAGATCGCCAGCCGGTTAAATCATGGTCTTGATCTCGCTGGCAATCCCATCCCCAAGTCAACAAGCTTCTTGCTTGGTGCGGGATTTAATCCCGGAGCTATTGATCTCCCCATGGAGATAGATCGCCTTCATAAAAAGATCGGTGCCGGAGCGGAATACATTTTGACACAACCGGTTTTTGACCAGGAGATCCTGCTGAAAGCATTGGATATGGCAGGGAAAATTGAAACGCCAATTATGGTAGGTATCCTTCCCCTGGCGAGTTACCGTAACGCTGTATTTTTCCATAATGAAGTTCCCGGAATGGATGTACCGGAGAAAATTCGTGATCG
>JANQEY010000072.1 GCA_028278125.1 bacterium
TCGCCGAGACTGCTGCAGCGAAGAATCGTAACGCCGGCTCAGCACTTTCAACACTCAAGAATAATGCCGCTTGGGCCACTGATAATACCATTTTCGGAATTCATGGATATACGTCGTTAGGTAATCAGTATATCACCTGGGATGGGTTCAGAGTTTCAGCTCAAGATGGGGGTTACCCGACAGCTTCAGGTGGACAGTGTTCATTAGGGACAGGAGATGGTATTCGAATTAGGAGATGCTTGTTTGATCGTACTGGAATCGGTGCGTTTTCTGAAATGGGGGGCGATAATTATGCGGCCATTTTCTGTGAATCTAATAATGATATAAGAATTAGCGATTGCCTTTTTATCAGTGGTGCTGATGCGCCAGGTCCGGCAAGAAATGATGCGGCGGTTAATTTTTATGGCACAACAAACTTTATCGTCGAATATTGTCAATTTGAAAATTGCGGTACAGCTATCTGGTCGAAAGGCACTAAGCCAAATGATGTTTATGGAGGAGGCGCTGGCATCGGAAATGCGGGCGACATCCGATTCAATCTTGTGATCGGAGATACTGCCCCTTCTTCTGGGGGTTATTACGGGATAGGTAGTGCAAACATGTATGCTCCATTAGGGCTTAACATTTACCAGAATGTGTTCTGGGGCCCGGAGTTCAGGACTCCAATCTTTTTTGAAGATTTAGGCGGGAACGGCATTGCTGGGTCCGTTTATAACAATACCATCGTGGATTTTGATTGGGCTATCACGGGGGATGTGTACCAGTCCGGCATTTCGTTCAGAGGTATAACCGGAACGCTTGCGAACATGGATGTTTATAACAATTTGATCGTGCACAACAATGGCGGGAATAGAGTTCATAATTGGCTTGAGAACACGACAGTAGACCCGGACAATTCCGGACTCTTTGACTACAATGTGTACGACAATGATTCTGGAACGCCGCTGTTTTACTATAATGGCACAAACTATACCGGGTTATCGAATTGGCAGGCCGCTCATTCTTCCGCTGAAGCTAATAGTCAGACGGCTTCAGTCACATTCGATGATTATGTAAATGGCGATTTCCATCTGACAAACAATGGTCAAGCAGCTTTGACTGCAGGAAATACAGGCGGACCTGTAGGAGCTTATATCACTGGTTCAGAAGAGATCGGAATTCGTGCTAATCCAACATATTGAAACTTAGTTCATGCTGTGGGTAGTAACAGGTTTTCCGAGAACAGGTACTAGTGCAATGATGCAAATGCTGAAAGCTGGCGGCATTGATATTTTCTTTTCAGAGGCAAGGGAAAATGTTATGAATGCACAATATCCTGATGGAAATTTTGAATGGTTAGAACTTAAATTAAATCAAATGACTGATACTCAGTATTTACAAGAACAAGTTCCTGATGATGTTGCTATCAAACTTTTGACGCAATATGTACGTAATGCCCCTGTTCGTCCTATGAAAATAATTTGGATGCACCGAGATCCTTGGGAAATTTGGGCTTCGGCATCGAGGATCGATCTTCGAGGATTTAAAGATCGTTATCCAAAAGACACGTGGGAGGAATCCTATACTTATACTACGGAAATTATGCGTGAAGTTATGATGGATCGAAAATCTGTAAAAGAGATCATCGATATCCAATACAATGAATTGACTACTAATCCATTGAATGTGGTTTTACAGCTTGGATTACCGAAATCTGCAGTTAATGCTATCAAGGTGGCAGCATGACTATATGGACTCAATCTATTGGCGTTGATGCGAATGATGGATTTATAGACACGTCTAGTGTTTTTCAGAGTCAAACAGGGGAAGGCTACGCCTACGGTGAATATTTTGAAGTTGGTAGATCAGATCCATCTGACCATAAATACGGAGTATTAAGATTCACTAATGTAACTGTTCCTTCAGGGGCTACTATAAATAGCGCTGATTTACGCTTTTATATCACTAGTTCGAGCGGTTCTACAGATTCGGTTAATTCGGTTATAACTGTTTACGCGGATGTTAGTGCAAATCGCCAAGCTGCATTCTCGGATAGTAGTCACCCTCCATCGTCTAACTGGACGAACAGCACGGCCAGTACGCAAGAAAACGGGCTTACAACTACTGGGTATCATACAGTAGATGTTTCTTCGATTATTGAAGAGTTAATAGCGTTAGGTGGTTGGGCAAGTGGTGATGATATAAGATTCAGTCTTGACCCACAAGCAAACGGTTCCGATACATATTGGGGGGTGAATGTTTCTGACTATGATGCTGATACAAGCGCTGAATTAGCAGATTTAACAATTGATTACACAGAGGCAGCCTCTGGCGGCATCGGATCTAGAATAAACAGCGGCCTGATAGGCGGCACTTTAATTAATAGAGGACATATAAACTAATGCCTTCTCATCTTTCAGACAGGGGTGAAGATACGACAGTATACTTCACTATGGTCACCTCGAATGATGCTGGCGCAATGACTGACCTATCAGGAACCCCTGCGCAATCTGACTTCAAGGTGTATAAAAATGGGGCGTTGATGACCCTTGACGCATCAACAATCACAATTAGCAAGCCTGCTAGTAC